>SXLG01000049.1 GCA_005777805.1 Pseudomonadota bacterium | reverse complement strand
GGGCCGGCGGCTGGCGGGCTGGCTCCGGGTCCTGCATAAGCAGAGGCATCGTGTGCTCGACGCCTCCCCTTCCCGTTGTGATTGCCGCGATGCCCTGTCCGATCTCGACGGCAGGCGTTATGGGCGGGGCGTGCGCGGCGACATGCGCATCCATCGCCACGTCGCACCGGCGCACGGAATCGCGACGAATCCCTCGAACCGGGCGGGCCGCTCGATGAAACCTGGACACGGCGTGCCCGTCGGCTTCGCGCCAAGGCACGGCAGCAGCACCGCCGCCGGGGTCGTCGGCAACGTGCTCGAGGGGTACGATTTCGCTCTCTTCGGCCTTCTCGCGCCCGTGCTCGGCACACGGTTCTTTCCCTCGGGCGACCCTATCGTCTCGTTGCTGCAGGTCTTCGCGGTCCTCGCTGCCGGCTACGTCGTGCGGCCCCTCGGCGGAATTCTCTTTGCTTCTTGCAGTGACCGCTTCGGCCGGCCCGCGGCCCTGCTCGCATCCGTCGTGCTCATGGCGAGCGCAACTACCGCACTCGGCCTTCTGCCCTCGTACGCGACAGCCGGATGGTGGGCGCCGGCCCTGCTCGTGGTCTTGCGCCTCGTCCAGGGCATCTCGGTCGGCGGTGAACTGATCGCTTCGATCGTGTGGATCGCCGAGATCGCCCCGTATCGCCGGCGCGGTCTGTTCACGAGCTGGACCACGCTCAGCTTGACGGGCGGGATGCTGCTCGGCTCGGCTGCCGGAACTCTCGTGCAGGCCCTGCTGACGCACGCGCAAATCGAACGCTTTGGCTGGCGTGTCGCTTTCCTCGCCGCGAGCCTGCTCGGCCTGTCTGGTTTTTGGCTTCGACGAGGTTTGCGCGAGCAGACTGCACCCGCCGCCACGCGGGCGGTCACCGCGCTGGACGAACACCCGCTACGGGCTGCCCTGCGACACACTCCACGGCAGATCGGCCATCTTTGTGCGCTACTGCCCTTGTTCACGGGCGGCTTGTGCACGCTCTTTGTGTGGCTGCCGACCTACCTCGGTCAAATGGTCGTTCCGCCGGTCGAGTTCCCGCTTCTCCTCAACACCTCTGCCATGGCCGTGCTCCTCGCCGCGATCCCGCTCGGCGGACTCGCGGCGGATCATCTCGGGCGCCGCCGGGTACTGGTCACGGCCCAGGCCACGCTTGCGCTTCTCGCCCTACCCCTCTGGCTTGTGCTGTCGAGCGGTGGAGCCTTCGCGGCGCTGGCCGCCCAGCTCATCGCGGCTCTACTGATGGCCTTCGTGCTGGGGACGATCCCGGTCACGATGATCGAACTCTTCCCCGCCCATGTCCGCTCTTCGGCAGCGGGCCTCGGCTACAACCTGACGGCTGGTGTGCTGGGGGGCTCGGCTCCGCTGGTTTGCACCTGGCTCATCAACCGCACGGCGTCCGTTCTCGCGCCTGCACTCTATCTGGCCCTGCTGGCCACGGTGAGCGTGGTCGCAGCGAGCCGGCTTGACCACGCCGCCCTCACCACCCAGCGCGGATGAGGCCCCGGAGAAACTTGATCCGCGACGCCGGTGATCTGCGTGCGGGTAGAGCCTCATCCCTCGGGCAAGAGCACGATGTTGAACGGCGGCAGCGTTCCGGTCCGCGCCGGGACGCCGCCGAGCGCGACATCTTCGCTGTCGAAGATCCACATCCCCGGCCGGGTGATGCTCTGATCGGCGACCAAGAGCCAGCCTGTCTCCGCGACCCATTCGATGTCCGGCAGATAGTCCGGCCCCTCGAGCAGGCGCGCGAGAACGGCCCCACTCGACGGATCAAAGCGCACCAGCGCGTTCTCGAAATGCGCGTCGGTCACGACGGCGTATCCCCGCCCCGCACCAGCGACCACGAAGTCGTTGATGTTTCCGCCGAGGGCGGCCGCCGTCACGAGGAAGCCTTCGCTCTCGAAGGTGGCCGGATTCACCATCTCGATGCCGCCATCGCCCAGATCGCCGAAGTTGCCGGCGCTGGCGACGAGGATCTTGCCCGTGAGCGGGTCGAGCGGCAGCCCCTTGGTCTCGGCGAACGGGTTGCGGCCGGCAAGCGCGATCGCCTGCGGCCCGGGCACCGCCGGATCGACGTCGACAATCAGGTCCGTTCGCGTGTCGATCACCGCGAGAAGACTCGTCTCGGTCGGCTCGAAGGTGCGCCGGTCGAGCCGCTGCAAGCTCACGAAGAGGTGCTCGCCGACCACCACCATCTGGTCCATCTCCGGCACGGTGTCGGCATCGGCGAAGACCGAGAGGTCGATCTCGCCACGCAGGAAGCCGCCACAATCCGGGCTTGTCGATGGATCAACGATCGCGAGGGAGGCCATCTCGTAGCGCGTGACATAGGCCTTGTCGGGGGCGACCTGGGCGAAATCATGCGGGTTGGCACCGTTGCCGACCGAACACTGCCAGAGTGTGGCGAAGCCGGCCGCGGGGTCGATTCGCTGAATGTTGTCCGCGCCATATCGATTGAGGATGTAGACGGCGCCGGCCTGCACGCGCCCGACCGCATCCCCGTGCGTCTGGCCGAGATCGGCACTCATCGCCGCCGGATCGTCGAGCGGGGCGACAGCAAAGGAGCCGATCTGAAAGTTGGTCGTGAGCGCGAGGATGCCCGACGCCGCCGCGGGCGGTCGAGGATCGTTCCCACGAGGCCCGCCGACACAGCCGGCAAGCGTCAGGGCGATGAGCACGACGGCAGCGGCGCACGCCCGCGAACCCGCCACGGCAACGCCGACGCAAAGCTCACGCCGAAGCCCGCGTGCGCGCGCCATCCCACTCGATCCTGCAGGCGACCGGGTCGGTGGCCGGACGAGCGCGGCAGGCACTCCGCCCGGGGTGATACGACGGCGACGGCTCGCGCTCACGCTTGTGCCTCCCAGCGCCAGGCCAGCGTGCCCAGCACCGAGAGTCCGGGCAAGGGGAAGCCGGCAACGTCAGCCACCTGATCATCGGTCAGATTGGCGACTTCGACGGTGAAGGTGAGTCCCTGCCCCGGCAGCGACCACTCCATCCCGACGGTGTGGATCTGGCGCGGCGCCACTTCGAGGAAATTGTCCTCGTCAAGGAAGTTTCCCGAATCGAACGTCAGCTCGTAATAGGGCAGGACGGGGCCGATGGCCTGGTCGAGCCGGACGTAACCCGAACTCTGGGCAAGGCCGGGTAGTTGGCGGCCGTCACGCGCACCGGTGTGGTTCCGGGCGTCCTGCCAAGTCCACGCGACGACCAGTCGCGTCCCCCACTCCGCCGCAGCACTCCCGGCGATCTCGACACCCGTGATCTCGGCCCGGCCGATGTTGACAAAGGTCGCAGCACTCTGCGAGTTGCGGCGCAGCAAGATCAGATCGTCGACGTCCCGCCAGAAAAAGACTGGCTCGAGATGCAGGGCTTCGATGAAGCCGACATCCCAGAGCCGGGCCTCGAGGCCGGCATCGACGTTGATCCCTTCTTCCGGGACCAGTGCCGGGTTGCCGATGACGGTGCCGCGGTTGCCGAAGAGTTCGGTGAAAGTCGGCACCCGACCGTAGCGACCCGCATTCGCCTTGAGCCACAGGCCCTCGGCGGTCTGCCAGCTCGCACCGAGGCGCGGCGTGAAGAGGTCAAAGGTGCCGCCCTTTGGCTCGATCGGCAGGGGACGGAGTGCTGCCGGGTCGCCCGCAAAGTCGTCGGCGGCAAGCTCGAAGCGGGCCTGGGCATCGAGCAGCAGAGCGTCGTCGAGGAGGGCCAGCGTATCGCCGGCTGCGAGATCGAGGAGAAAGCGCGACTGCGTGGGTCCCACGGGGCTCGGCCGGGCATCGTCGCGCGGCAGGAAGATCTCGCCAGAGAGATCCATCCGGGCCTCGAGGAGATGGATCGCTTCCTGCCGCGCGCCATGCAACGCGAAACCCGGTGCGAAGTTGCGATTGTTGGTGTCCTGCACGCCGAGGCCGACCCGGCCGAGGGGGTCGTCGAAGCGCTCCTGCTCGTAGACAAACCAAAGTGTAGCGTCGCTGGCGATGCCCGTTCCGGCCACGTCGGCCATGTCGAGCCTGAGATAGTCAAGCTGACGCAGGTCGAAGAGCGAGGCCCCCGTCGGCCGGTCGAGCGAGCCCAAGCCCGCGACCTGCTCGGCGTTGCTGAAGACCTCGGCGAGAGCCACGAGTTGCGTCTCCGGCGATACCTCCTGAACGACCTTGAAGATCGCGTCCCCCCAGTTGAAGGCGTTGCTCTCGCGCCGTTTCTCCGCGTCGTCGTGCGGGTTGAGCGGCGTGCCGTTGTCGTCGGGATACGGAAAATCACCCTCTGATCCGAAATAAGTGGTCGAAACGAGCCAGCCCGTGTCGCCGTCGCCCGCACTGCCGGTCATCGAGGCCTTGCGCGTGCCGAACGAGCCGCCGCCGGTGAGCAGCGAAAAGGTCGGCCGCTCGCCGGGATCGCGTGTGACGAGCTGGACCACGCCGCCCAGCGCCGAGGCGCCGACCGAGATCGGCGTCGTCCCACGGTAGACCTCGATACTCTCCAGCGGATCGAGCGGCAGATGGGCGAGATTGACGGTGCCGCTGCGGGCGCGCGTCAGCGGCACGCTGTCCAGGTAGATTTGCACCTGAGCTGCGGTGCTGCCGCGAATCGACACCGTGGAGAAATCGCCCAGGCCACCAAAGCTCCGCACCTGCACGCCAACCGTCTCGGCCAGTACCTGGGCCACGGTCTTGAACTCGTCGATGTCCTGGTCGGTGATCTCCACCACGGTCGCGAACGCGGTGGGGTCGGCGACGGTGGGGATGCGATGACCTGCGACCTTGATCCACTCGACGGCGCCCGCGTCGGCGGCGACCGCCGCGGCCGCGGTCTCCGGACTCGGGGCCGCCGCCGGGATCCCCCCGGCATCGGCAGCCGCGGCCGCCTTCGGCTGAGTGCGATCGTCAGCACCGGCCTCAGCGGGCAAGGCCGCCTCAACCTCGACCGAATGCGGCGGGCCATCGTCGGGGCGGGCAACGTCCGCCACCGTCGCCTCGCTCTGGGCCGACCGCTGCAAGCCATCGTCGGGCCGGACCGCATCGGTCACGGCATCCTCGGGCGCGGGCGTATGCGGCGGGCCACCGTCCGCGCGGGCAACGTCCGCCGTGGCCCCGAGGAACGCGCCAGCAAAGAGCACGATCGCAACCGCCCCGGCGAACCACCGCCGCACGGCCGAGCCGATTTGTCGCCTTGACTTGCGCGCCGCCCTGTTTCGGCTCATGCCCGGAGATCCTTCCGCGCGCCGCATCCCGCGACGTCACAGACGAGGTTCTCTGGGCCGCGGACAGCCGCCGGGCCTTCGCGTCCCCGCATCCCGGAGGACCTCGACTCTTTTCGATCGCGAAGATCCGGTCTCCTGGCTTGCCGACTTCCTACTCGCGCCGCCTTCCCACCCCACGGGGGCAGTGGCACAACGGGCGCCTTCGTTCCGGCTTACAGTGGCGGGAGCCGCGCCGGTCTCTCACCGGCTTCCCTTCGATCTTCGCAGGCCGACGCCTAGCACAGTGGCGACGCACACAAGACCCGGGCAGACCCTGCCTTCACGGCCGTCGATCAGGCCCGACCTCCCCGGCGCGCCGAGGCTCGGATGTAGCGCCGGGAGAGTGGCGAGAGGTCGTCGGGCGCGATCATCGCCTCGAGGATGAAGAAACGGTCGGACGCGGCCGCCTGCTCGAGCGCGCCTGTGAACTCGGGACCGGTCGTGACGCGGGCGCCATGGCCCCCCCAGAGACGAGCCATCTCGGCATAAGGCCAGTCCGGGATTTCGAGCATTTTTTTCTGCTTCACCACGGGACGAAAGATCGCCCAGCCGCCGTTGTTGACGACGATCACGATCGGCTTGAGGCCGTGCCGCGGCGCGTGCGCGATCTCGGACCCGGTCATCTGGAAGGCACCATCACCGCAGAGAACGATCGGACGCCGGCCATCGCCGATCTCGATACCCATCGCTCCCGGCACGCCGAAACCCATCGAGGCGTAGAAGCCCTGCGCGAAGTACGCCGCCCGGCCCGGCACGCGCAGGTCGATCCCGGCAAAGAGCATGTCCCCCGCTTCGGCCACGACAACGTAGCCCCGGCGCGCCACAAGAAAACGATTGAGCGCGAGCAGCATCTCGGCAACGCGCAACGGCCCCGCGCGTGCGCCGGAGCCTGGAGCCCGCCGGCCGGCTGCCGCGCGGCGGCTCGGCGACTCGGGCTGCGCCCTGAGCCAGGCCGGTACCGCGGGCAGGTTGTCGTGATAGGCGATACGCTCCCGGTGGCGGCGGAGCTTCTGTTCGAGCAAGACACGGACAAAATCCTTGAGCGGCACGTCACGGTAGGTGTGGAAACTCACATCCACACGGCCGTCGATCGCGCGGATGGAGCGCGCCCACGCCGGCCGCTCGGCGAAGCTGCCGATATCGGTCACCATGCAGCCAAGGTCGAGGATGAGGTCGGCCTCGCGCACGCGGCGGCGGATCGCGGGCGGGCTGAAGGGGCCGAGGAAGACGCCCATGTAGAGCGGATGGTCCATCGGCACCGCACCCTTGGCGAGCATCGGCGTCAGGACCGGCGCGCCCAGACGCTCGCAAAGCTCGAGCACCTGACTCTCGGCCCGGAAGCGATTCACCTCGATGCCCACGAGGACCACGGGCTTGCGGGCAGCGTCAAGCCGCTCGGCGGCGTCGCGGGCGGCCTCGCGCACGCGGGCCGGATCGATGCGCGAGACGATCAGCGGCGGGCCGGCCTCGCGGATTTCGCGCGGCACCTCGATCACGCGATCGACCATGTCGCGATGGATTTCGATGTAGCCCGGCCGCCTCTCGGCCCACATCGCACGTACCACGCCATCGATGGTCGCCGCTGCGGTGCGCGGATCGTCCACCACCTCGGCTGCGGCCGTGACCTCGCGATAGATGCGGAGCTGAGACTCGATCGCGCGGGCCTGATGGTGGATCAAGGTGCCGTGGCGGGTCTCCTCCTCGCCCGGTCCACCGCTCAGCACC
This sequence comes from Pseudomonadota bacterium, assembly GCA_005777805.1. Classification (GTDB taxonomy): domain Bacteria; phylum Desulfobacterota; class Binatia; order UBA12015; family UBA12015; genus SXLG01. The sequence goes on along the minus strand of SXLG01000049.1, from coordinate 26,828 downwards.
AGAAGCGGTACATGCTCGGCCCACGCGCCGGCGACGGCGTTGACCATGTTGTGGCCGCCCGCACCATAGGTCACGCAGGCGACGCCGAGGCGCCCGGTGGCGCGCGCGTAGCCGTCGGCCGCGAATCCCACCGCCGGCTCGTGGCTGAAGGTGATCATGCGCCAGAAGTGCTGATCCTCCAGCGCGGAGAAGAGCCTGAGCACGAGGTCCCCCGGAATGCCGAAGATGCGATCGACCTCGGCCCGTCGCAGATAGGCAATCAGGAAATCCCCGAGCCGCATGCGCGCCTTCACGGCAAGAGTATGGCGAATCGACCACGGTACGGACAGCAGACCGACGACGGCCGGGCCGCGAGGCGCCAAGGGAGCCGCGCTGCCGCCATGCGCCATCGCACCGTGCGATCCCGGAGCTCGGGCGGCAGCACTCCCTGCGGGCACTCGCGGCGCGGCACACCGGCGCATCCGGCCCCGCGCCTGCGCGGCTCGCCGCACTCGTCGTGTCCGGCTTGCGAGCCAGGCGCCGACGTGCCCGTCTGGCCCCTGCGCAGCACACACCTGCCGCACGCATCGGCGAAAAGGAGTCGGAGATGATCGAACTCGATACGGGACTGGCTGCAGCAAGGCTCAGCGACGTGCCTGCGGCGGCGCGCGCGGTCGAAGCGGCTGGATTCAAGGGGCTGTGGACTGCGGAGACCAGCCACGACCCCTACCTGCCGCTGGCGCTGGCGGCCGAGCACTCAAGCCGCGTCGATCTCGGAACCTCGATCGCCGTCGCTTTCCCGCGCAGCCCGCTCGTGCACGCGATGCTCGCCTGGGACCTGCAGTCCCTCTCCGGCGGCCGTGTCATCCTGGGTCTGGGCACACAGGTCAAGGGCCATAACGAGAAACGCTTCGGCATCCCCTGGGAATCACCCGGCCCAAGGCTCCGCGAGATGATCCAGATGATCCGCGCCGCCTGGGATTGCTTCCAGAACGGCACGCCACCGACGTTTGCCGGCAAGTTCTACCGCTTCCAGCTCATGACGCCCTTCTTCAACCCCGGACCGATCGAACACCCCGCCATCCCGATCTACATCGCCGGTGTCAATCCTTACATGTGCCGGCTCGCGGGCGAACTCTGCGACGGCTTCCACGTTCATCCGCTACATTCCGTGCGCTACGTGAGAGAAGCCGTGCTGCCGCAGATCGCGGCGGGAGCCGCCGCCGCCGGCCGCGATGTAGCGCAGATCACACTGACCTCGTCCTGTTTCACGATCGCCGGTGACACGCCCAGGGAGCAGGAGGGCATGCGCCAGCTCGTGCGCTCGCAAATCTCGTTCTACGCCTCGACGCCCGCCTACCGGCCGGTGTTCGAGCTGCACGGCTGGGGTGAGGTAGCCACACGGCTCACCGCGCTGAGCCGCACCGGCGACTGGGCGGGCATGGCCGCGCTCGTCACCGACGAAATGCTCGACGTCTTTGCCATCACCTCGAGCTGGGACGAGCTGCCGGGGCGGCTGCGCGAGCGCTACGACGGCCTCTTCCAGCGGCTCAATCTCTACATCCCCTACCGCCCGCAGGATCCGCCCGAACGCTGGCGCCGGCTGGCCGAGTCTCTCCGCGCGTAGGAGACGCAGAGGCCCGTGGCGTGATCGGCCGAAAACCAAACACCGCAGTTGGCCTGCGCTCGAAGGACCTCACGCGCCGATTCATGGTTGATAACCCGCAAGATCCTGCCGACTCCCCGAGGCGTCCCGTGGGGGAGTGGCCGCGTTCCTCGGCAACCTCGTGATCGTGCTGCGGCCCACGGTGGCACGGTTGGAGAAAGCCTGGTGTCCCGTTCCGCAAATGGCTTTACAAATTCGCCTGGAGGGCGACCGCTGCCTGCATCCTGCACAGAATCCGCGGTTGTAAGGAGGCGTTGGAAACAGGGCACCAGAACCATCGGGCGCCCGGGAACTCACGCCCGTGGATGGCCTGCGGTCCCTGACCTTGACTCAGATGCAGTTTCAGGGCCGAGTCCGCTCGAAGTGCCGAGGTCAATCCGGGGGCTCCCGCGCCTCCTGGATGCGGCCGGAAGCGCACGGAGGTGTCGGTTTCGGCGCGTCGATGCCGGTCAGGGAATCTGCTGCACGAACGCGACTGCCGCCGCAGCCGCATTGATTGCCGCAAGTCTATAGTAGACAAAGAACTGGGCCGGGAAGCCGGGCAGACCGAGCGGATCGTCGGCGCCGTCGGAGACCGCACGAAAGGCGATGAAAGGTACGCCAGCGGCTGCGGCCTCGCGCGCGATCGCCGCCGTTTCCTGATCGGTGGCGGCAGGCCAGGGCCCGGTGGCCGAGATGCTGCCGTCGGACGCTTCCTTCACCTCGGATGGCACGCCCACGCTGCTGCTCGGATAGGACGCATCGGCGGCCGCGACGTCGCAACCGAAGACGTCGTCGCTCTCTGGCCGGCACTCGAACGCCTTGCCACCAAAGGGATCGCTGCTCTCGCCCACGCCGCCGACAAGCACCGCAGGCTCGAACCCGAGGCAGAGGGTTTCGCCCACCGGCGCACCCGCGATTGCCACCGTGTCCGGCACGATCGTGCAGCGGTCAAGCGCAACACCCCCCGGATCGCCGAGCCGCTCGGCCAGCGTGAGCCAGGGCGTGCGCACGGCAAACGTCGAACCTTCTCCGAGCAGTGTCCACGTCGCCGGGACTGCGACATCGCCGATTCTATGATGACTACCCGCGACACCAGAGACGATGACCCCCGCGACGTCGAACCCGGACAGCAGGGCTCGCGTCGCCGCCGCGGCGTTGCCGAGCCCGATGCCGGTCATGGCGATGACGACTCGCTTCTCGCCGACATGGCCCACCCGGAACTCAAAGCCGTCCCGCAGGACAGTCTCGTCAATCGACGCGTGGCGCAGCACGGCCGCCGCTTCGGCCGGGAACGCGCTCAAGATGGCCCAGGTCGGTTCGACAGAGCGGCTCTGACCACACGCCGCGAGGCCACTCCCCATGAGGGCCGAGAGTAATCCCATAATTCCCCGGACGTCATGCATCATGTCGGCGATGCTATCGCGAGCCAGCGCAGGCAGAAAGCGCCGCGGTCCCGCGCAGGAGCCCTGGGCCCGACAGGCCGAGCGACGCGCTGCGGCGCAGCGTCCCGGCCCGGGCACAACCACGACTCCACGACCTTCCCGGTACGGTGCCCGCAGAGCGCGGCGACGCACCACTCCCGCGGCAGGCAGACCGACCGCGGCTCCACGACATCCGTCGGTATCGTTTCGATACGCCAGAGGCCTCGGTCGTCACCGGCGGCACTGGTTCTCACGCGCCGGCCGCTGACCTCACTCACGCGAGCAGCCCCACCAACTCGTCCAGTCGTGCGATCCAGCACGCCTCGTCGGCCACCGCCGCGCCGATGCCGATGAAAGACACCCCGGCGGCGCGCGCCGCCTGGCCGTCGGTAGGTGAGTCGCCCACATAAACAGAGCGTGACGCCGCGACACCAAGACGCTCTAGGCAAAGTTCAATCATGTCAGGAGCGGGCTTGGGTCGCGTCACATCGAGCAGTCCCACCACGGCATCGAAATGGGCCCCGAGTCCAAAGCGGGCGAGCAACGGCTCGACGGTCGCGCTGCGGTTGGTCACCATCGCCGTGCGCCACGAACGCCGCAACTGGTCGAGCACCTCGAAGAGCCCCGGCATGGGCGTCATGCGCTCGAAGAAGGGCGCGTACTCGATCTGGCGGGCGACACCGAGCGAGTGCTCGAGCCGCTGCGCGTCGCCCGCAAAGAGATGCTCGAAGAGCTGACCGGTCGAGAGCCGATGCGCCAGCTCGCGGCCGGCGGCATCGAGGGCCGGCTCGCCGAGCCGTGCCAGAATGGCATCGTAGTAGGCAACATTGGCCTCGAACGACTCGAAGAGGACGCCATCGCAATCGAGCATGACCAGTTCGAGCGCGGGAGGCAGCGTCGCAGGACGGGCCGCGCGCACGGGCGGCCGCCCGGCGGCCCCTCGCCCTGGCTTCGGGGATCGCCCCGGGGGACCGTCTCGCCGCGCCGACATGCTCCCGAATCCGCTGACTCGTCCCGCACTCAGGCCGAGAGCGCGCGCAGTGCGGCGATACGTTTCTGCCAGAGCCGACGACGTTCGCCGCGTTCGTCCGTGCCAATGGCCGGCTCGAAGACCCGCGCTGCGGTCCAGCGCCGCGCGACGTCGCTGTCCGACCAAAGTCCGATCGCCCGGCCCGCGAGGAAGGCCGCGCCGAGCGCGGCGCGCTCGAGAACGGCCGGCCGCTCGACCGGCGCCCCGGCCGCATCGGCGAGCGTCTGCAAGAGAAAATCATTGGCCGCAGCTCCGCCCCCGACCCGCAGCGCCGCCGCGGGGATCTCCCCGGCCAGCGCCTGCCAGGCTTCGGCGCAGCGCCAGGCGACACCTTCGAGCAGAGCCCGCGCAACGTGGGCGCGCGTCGATGCGCGCGACAGCCCCCCGATCATGGCTCGAGCACCGAGATCGAGGTGCGGGCCGCCGAGTCCCTGGAACGCCGGCACCGCCCACACACCCTCGGACGATGGCACCGAGAGGGCCAGTGGTTCGAGCTGGCCCAGATCCGCCACGATGCCGAGCCCGTCGCGCAGCCACTGCGCAGTCGCTCCGGCCGTGAGCACGGGCGCCTCGACGCAGAAGCTGCGTCGCCCATCGAGCGCCCAGAGCACGAGCGGATAGGTCCCGGCCGGGAGTTCGCCAAGCTGCTCCCCTTCATTGCGCTTGACCATGCCCGAGGTGCCCAGCTCAAGCTCGACCGCCCCCGCTGCGTGGCACGCCTGGGCGTACATCGCCGCGTGCTGGTCACCGGCCAGCGCGGCAATCGGCACGCTCGCGCCGAGAACCCGGACGGCGGTCTGGCCAACGACGGCACTGCTGTCGACGACGCGGGGCAACATGCCCGAGTCGATCCCGAGCCCTTCGATCACGCGCGTGTCGAGACCACCGCTCATCAAATCGTAGACGCCGCTCACCGAGAGATTGGAGTGATCGCTGGCATGCACCTCCCCGGCGGAGAGCACCGCAGCAAGAAATGTATCGATCGTCCCGAGCCGCGCCGTGCGCCGGGTGCCGGCGTCGAGCCGCTGGAGCAGCCATTCCCACTTGCTCGCCGCAGCGTTGGGCAAGACGAAGAAGCCCTGCAGGAAGAGTTCGCCGCAACGCTCGAGCGTGCGCTGGTCCTGCCAGCCGAGCACCGGCCCGAGCGGCTGCGCGTCTCGATCGAACGCGACCGCCGAGGCGCGCTGGTTGGTGATGCCGACCGCGGCGATGTCGGCGGGCGCCAGACCCGCGGCGGCGATCGCGGCGCGACAGACGGCGACCGTGGTCTCGGCGAGCTCCCGGGCGTCGTGTTCGACCCAGCCCGGCTGCGGAAACCTCTGGCCAATTTCGCGATAGACCGAAGCGCGGATCGCTCCCCCCGGCCCGACGACCGCGGCCCGGACCCCGGTCGTCCCTTCATCAATTCCAAGAATGTGCTCCCGCGCTGGCATGGGGCCACCGTGGCGCGCCCCGGTGCGACTGGCAAGCGCCGAGCCGGATCGGCACAGGCTCCGCGCGAACGTTCAAGCCGCCGGCCGGCGGCGTCCCCGCGCCAGTACAACGAGAAGGATCACGAGCCCCGCCATGGCAGCACCGATCGCCACGCCGCGGTGCTCCTGTTCGAACAGGAGCAGCCGATGGGCATGCGCGCCGATCCACCAGGGAGCGAGCGAGAAAAGCCCGGCCCAGCACAGGCTCGCCACGAGATTGGCGAGGAGAAAGCGCGGCGCAGAAAGACCCAGCGCGCCCACCGCGATACTCGCGGTCTGCTTCAGACCTTCGACGAAGCGTGCCCCGATCAGAAAGGCCATCCCATGCCGCCCGACGAGGATCTCGACCCGCGCCAGCAAGGCTCCCTGCCCGGCGCGGCTGGTCAAGAAGCTACGGCCGAGAACGCGGCCGGCGAGGTAGCCCAGAAAATTGCCCGCAAACGTCGCCAGCGTCGCCATGCCGAAGACCGCGCCCAGCCGAAGCCGGCCCCCGTCGGCGAGGAGAGCCGCCGCGATCAGCATCGTCTGGCCGGGCGCCGGAAGGCCGAACCCCTCGACGAGGATCGGCACGAAGAGCGCGCTCGCGCCGTGCTCTTCGAGAATCGGCGAGAGATGCGCGACCGCCGGACGCAGCAGGTGGAGCGGATCATTCATGCGCGGTCAGCGACACGCCTTGTCAGCTCGCTGCGCGTTCCGCCTCAACCGGCACTCCGCAGATCGCGCAGGTAGCGCCGTGCCTTGCGCGCCGCGCGAAGCCGCGAGGCGATGCGCGCCAGGGCTCGGCGGAGAGGTGGCGGGCGGCGTGCGAATTCGGGTTGGACATCTCGCAGAAGATCGAGCCAGCGACGATCGGGCTCGTATCCGGCCTCGATCAGGTGCGCCGGCAGCTCCGGATGGAGACGAACTTCCGCCGCGACTCGCGGCAGGTTCCGCCGCCAGGCGCAGATCCCTTCCGGATCGGGCGGGCGCAACCCGTTCATGTTGCGCTCGGCACGATCGCTGGCTGGCCCAGCTTCGTGAAAGCGCGAGAAGACCCGCGTCGGGACCAGAAAGGACATGCGCTCGACGAGTTGCCTCTGCACGGCATCGGCATCGCGGACGAGGTCCTCGTAGGGGACGCGCACGAAACGTTCGTGGCCGTCGAGCCGGCGCGCGGCCTGCTCAGCCTCGAGCCACTCGTCCACGTCGGCGATGTAGACCTCCGGAGCCGTGCGGTGGCGGCTCGCGGCAACCGACCGCGGATCGCGCACCAGGTAGATCAGCCACAGGCCCGGATCGCCATCGAGCACACGAGCGGCGCGCAGGATGTCACGCGGAAACTTGCTGACAAAGAGTTCGGGCCGGCCCTCGATCCGGCGGAAGAGCGGCAGCTCATCGGGCGGGTGGGTCACGCCCGCAAAGCAGGTGTACATCATCTGCATCAGGAGCGTGGTGCCACTGCGCTGGCAGCCCGTGATGTGCACCCGGCGCCGGGCGAATCCCTCGGGACGCGAGGAACTCACGAGCGGGCCTTCCGCTTGCGGCACAGCTTCGGCGCTGGGCGCGGCCCGACGCGAGGGATGTCGTCTGCCATCTGCACGGGCTTCGACTCGTTCTGCCGCTCGTACCCTGCCGCCGCAAGTCACGATCGGACATGAGCAATCTCCGGGCACCGCCTCGAGGCCTGCAAGCCCGACAACCCTGCCAGGATCGGAGGCAAGCACCCGGCGCGGAGTTCTCGCCGCCGTCGATGCCGACATTGCCACCGAAGGGATCCGCGACCGATGGACGGCGATGGTGGTATGGGGTGCCGGTGGCGAGCGCGACGCGGAAGATCTGCACACGGCCGTCGGCCGACTGCGGCGTGAGGCCCCCTGTTCAATACCGGGGATGACAAATGAGCCTCGAGCGCCGCATTGCGCTCGAGCGTACCTGCGTCGACCTCTGCGTCACTTCTTCCAGTAATTGTTGGCAGCGGCGATCACAGCAAATTCGAGCGCCACATTCTGCTCCAGCGCAATCAGCAGTGCGGGGTCTTCGGCATACGCCGGACGCAGGCGCTCGCGGCGGGACGTATCCGGTTGCGTCGCCTCGATGACCACCCGCGCCACCTTCATGGCCAGTTGACGACTCTCTTTGGGGGAATTGGTCAGGAGGGTGCGGTTGGGCACGAGTTGAACAAGGCCCGACACAGAGAATCCGTCTTGAAAGGGGACGGATGACGTCCGCTGGCGAAACCGGGCGGTGGGCGCCCGGCCGCAGCCCCCCGGTCAATCGCGAACGTCGTAGAGCAACGCAACGTTGAAGAGCCAGTAGTTCTCGCCGCCGTCGATGCCAATATTTCCACCGAAGGGGTCGGCAACGGACTGACGGCGATAGCGGTACTGGTAGCCGGTGGTGAGTGCGACGATGTAGCCGTCGCCTGCGGCGAGATCGAGCCCGATCTGCGGACCGCCGCCGAGAGTGACGGTGACATCGAGATCGTCATTGTCCGGATTGTCGACCCCGGCGCCGATCGCGGGGCCGACCCAGAGTCGGGTCGTGGCATTGCCGTAGACACGGAATCCAAAGGCATTATTGACCGAGAAGCCGTTGCTGTTGTAGTCGAACGAGCGTCCATCCTGTTCGAGCTTCTCCCAGGAATGCACCCAGCCGGCATCGAGGCGATAGTTGAAGAGTCCCTCGCCGAGCGGGTTGGTGTCCATCGCCATCCCGAGCCCGATGCGCTGACCGCGCGCATCCGCATCGATCCTCCCTGCTGCGTTGCCGGAGATCGAGCCCGAATAGCCGGAGTACTCGAGGTACCCCCCCCAACCGTTCGCGGCCGCCGGTGTCCCCGAACTCGCAATCCAGCCGAGAACGATCACCATGGTCAGAATCGCACGTCGCATAGCTCCCCCTTCCGGACAGCCCCGCGGCCAAAGCCCCGTCGCCTTCGTTCGGACCCGCCGTCCCTCTTGAACCCGCGCCGGCCCGAACGCAAACCGAGGGCGTCACGGGCCCCGCACGACCTTGCGACCGAGGGTGCGTTCCCTACCATGCGGGCGGACCACCGAGACCCGGATCACCCGAGTCTCGGCAGCGAGCCGAGGAGAGCCAGATGCCGATCGAGGAGGGGAAGACCGCGCCGGCGTTCAGCCTGCCAGACCAGGATGGAAAGACGGTCTCGCTGGCCGACTTCAAGGGCAAGAAAAATGTTGTCCTCTACTTCTACCCGAAGGACGACACCCCGGGCTGCACCAAGGAGGCCTGCGGCTTTCGCGATCTCGGCCGCGACTTCGCCAGGCTCGACACCGTCGTGCTCGGGGTCAGTGCCGACAGCGGGGAATCGCACCTCAAGTTCATCGCCAAGTACAAGCTCCCCTTCACGCTGCTCTCGGATGTCTCGAAGAAGGTGATGGAGCGCTACGGCGCCTGGGGCGAGAAGATGATGTACGGCCAGAAGAAGATCGGCGTGATCCGCTCGAGCGTCGTGATCGGCAAGGACGGCAAGGTTCTCAAGCACTGGAAGAAGGTGCCGCAGGCGGACGTCCACCCCGAGAAGGTTCTCGCGGCCCTCGGCGAGCTGCTCTGATGGCCGACCTGGAGACGTTCCGTCGCGAGACTCGCGACTGGCTGGTCGCGAATGCGCCCACCTTTGCCTACACGCCGATCGACAACCCGGACAAGCTCTGCTGGGGCGGCCGTCAATGGGCGTTCGCGGACCCTGGCGAGAAACAGTGGCTTGACCTCATGGCCGAGCGTGGCTGGACCGCGCCCGGCTGGCCGCGCGAATACGGCGGCGGTGGCCTCGACAAGGAAGAATCGAGGATCCTGTCGCGCGAGCTGGCCGACCTCGGGCTCCGGCCGCCTCTGGTCGGCTTCGGCCTCAGCATGATCGGCCCGCTGCTGCTGCAGGAAGGCAGCGAGGAACAGAAACGCCTGCACATTCCGCGCATTGTGCGCGGCGAGGTCCGCTGGTGCCAGGGCTACTCGGAGCCGGGTTCGGGATCCGACCTCGCGAGCCTGCAGACCCGTGCGGTGCTCGACGGCGACGAATTCGTGCTGAACGGCCAGAAGGTCTGGACGTCCTACGCCGACGAATGCGACTGGATGTTCATCTTGGTCCGGACGGACCCCGCCGCGTCGAAGCACACCGGCATCAGCTTCCTTCTCTTCGACATGACGACGCCGGGCGTGAGCGTCCGGCCGATCAAGCTGATCTCGGGCGCCTCCCCTTTCTGCGAGACCTTCCTCGAGGACGTGCGCGTGCCGCGGCGCAACCTCGTCGGGCAGCCGGGCGACGGATGGCGCCTCGCCAAGGCCCTGCTGGGCCACGAGCGGACGATGATCGCGGGCATGGGTGGCGATCGCTCACGCGGCGATTCGCTGGTGGATCGCGCCCGTCGCTATCTCGATACCCCCAGGGGCCGCCTCCCGGACGCCACGCTGCGTGATGCGATCGCGCGCCTCGAGATCGACCGCAAGGCCTTCGATCTCACCATGCAACGTTCGCGCGACGGCATGAAGGCCGGTCACAGCCCCGGCCCCGAGACCTCGTTCTTCAAGCTCTACGGAACCGAATTGAACCAGCGCCGCCGGGCCCTGATGGTGCAGCTCGCGGCCCAGCAGGGTGTCGGTTGGGAAGGCCCGGGGTTCGAGCCCGACGAGCTGCAAACCACCCGTGACTGGCTACGCTCGCGCGGCAATACGATCGAGGGCGGCACCTCCGAGGTGCAGCTCAACGTGATCGCCAAGCGCGTACTTGGATTGCCGGACTGAGTTCGGGGAGAAACACGACAAGATGACCGCAACCGCTACTCATGCAGCCGCTGCCGGCGTCCCTGGGGCCGACATCGTCGCGCCTCCGTGGGCGTGGGCGGGACTCCTCGTCCTGATCTCGATCTTGATTCTGGTCGACCTGCTGCGCAACCGCGACGATCACGAGGTCTCGATGCGCGAGGCCGTGATCGCGAGTGCAGTGTGGATCGCGATCGCACTCAGCTTCACGGTCGTGATCTGGATCGGGCTCGGGGCCGATGCGGCGGGCCAGTACGCCGTCGGCTGGCTCGTCGAGGAATGCCTCTCGGCCGACAACGTCTTCGTCTGGGCGGTGATCCTCTCGTATTTCAACGTGCCCAAGGCCCTCCAGCGCCGCGTGCTCTTCTGGGGGATCTTCGGGGCATTGGTGCTGCGGTTTGCCTTCATCGCCGGCGGCATCGCGCTGCTCAACAGGCTCGAATGGCTGAACCTTGTGTTCGGCGGAATCCTTGTCTTCACGGCGGCGCGGATCGCCCGCAATCCGGACGAGGAGGTCCATCCCGAGCACAACCCGGTGCTGCGGATCGTGCGGCGGACGATCCCCGTGACCGCCGACTTCGAGGGGCACCATTTCTTCGTCCGTCGCGGCCGGCGGCTCTTCGCGACACCGCTCTTCGTCGTGCTGGTGATGGTGGAGACCTCGGACGTCGTGTTCGCGGTCGATTCGATTCCCGCGATCCTCGCCATCAGCCGCTCGACCTTCGTCGTGTTCGCCTCCAACGCCTTTGCCATCCTCGGCCTGCGGGCGCTCTACTTCGTGCTGCTCGGCGCCTCGGAGCGGCTGGTACACCTGAGCCGCGGGCTCGCTGCGATTCTGATGTTTGTCGGCATCAAGATGATCGTCGGTTACTGGTTCCATTACCACATCGACATCTGGGCCTCGCTCGGCTTCATCGCCACGGTACTGACAGTGACCGTCGTCACCTCGCTGCGGGCCACCCGCGCCCTCGAGGCTTCTGACCCAACCCGGGAGGGATGAACATGCCCGATCCGCGCGAAACGATCGTCGTCGGCACAGATGGCTCACCCGAATCGCATTTCGCCGTCCGCTGGGCCGCCGGTCTCGCGTCGAGGCTCGGCGCTCGGGTCGTCCTGATCTTCGCCTTCGAGCCACTGGCCGAGTTGGAGAAGACGCCGACGCCCCGTGCACCGGTCGACTTCCCCGCGATTCGCGAACGACACCGGCGCGAACTCGAGAGCGACTGGGCGCGACCCCTCGCCGAAGCCGGGGTCGAGTTCACCACCTATCTGGTCGAGGACACGCCGACCGAAGCCCTGCTGGCCGCGGCCCGTGAACATGACGCAGCCCTGGTGGTCATCGGCTCGCACGGCGGCTCGGGGTGGCGTGATCTGATTCTCGGGAGCGTCGCCACAGCATTACCGGCCCAGCTCGACCGCCCGATCGTGATCGTGCCCTCGCGCGGCGCGAGCTGACTCGCGGCACCCGCAGCACCCCCGGCCCGAGTATCATGGCGTCAGGGCCGTGGTACCCTGTGGGTGGAGACGGAGAGAACATCGATATGGAGCCGACAATCAAAAGCGAGCCGCCCGCCCGGGAGCGCTACGTCCCCGCCCTTGGTTTCCGATGGCTGACGAGCTTCTACGATCCGCTTGCCGCCCTCTGGCTGCCCGAAGACGATATGCGGCGCGATCTGGTCGAGCAGGCGGGCCTCCGCCCCGGCCAGCGCGTCCTCGACATCGGCTGTGGCACGGGCACGCTGCTCGGGCTCGTGATCGAACGCTGTCCCGCGGCCCTGGCCTGGGGCATCGACGGTGATCGCGCGATGCTCGCGCGGGCCCGCGCCAAGCTCACGGGTGCACCGGGACACGTCGGTCTGATTCGGGGCCTCGCGTCGGATCTGCCCTTCCCCCCGGCTTCCTTCGACCGCGTGTTGACGAGTCTCGTGCTGCACCATCTGACGACCCGCACCAAGGCGCGCACGCTGGCCGCAGCACACGCCCTGCTCCGGCCGGGTGGCGAGCTGCACGTCGCCGACTGGGGCGACCCGCAGGATCTCCCGATGTGGCTCGCATTTCAGGGCGTGCGCTTGCTCGACGGTCGCGAGACGACCGACGACAACTACTACGGTCGCCTGCCGGGGTTCATGCGAGATGCCGGCTTCACGGACGTGCGCGAGACCGGGCGCCGCCGAACGGTCTTCGGGCCGCTCGTTCTGTGGTCCGCGCGCCGCCCGGAAGCCTGAAGTCCGCGCCCGGGCTGGAACCGCCGTCAGGCGAAGACTTCTCCGAGGAGAGCCTGCATCGAAGCCCACGAGCGCGCGTCGGCAGCGCCGTCGTATGCCACCGGCAGACCGTAACGAGTCCCTTTCTCGGTCGCCTCGGGATTCGTGAAGCTATGCGGCGCTCCGGGGTAGGATTCGATCCGGTAGTCGGCTCGCGCGGCAATCATTTCGGCCTCGAATGCCTTGACATCCGCCTCGGGAACGAGGGCGTCGCCGCCGCCGTGGCAGACGAGCACGCGGGCTTTCACCTCTCCCGGAGCAGGCTTGTGAAACGATCCCAGAGACCCGTGAAAGCTCACCACGGCGCGCAGCGGCACGCCCTTCCGGGCCGCGTGCAGCACCATCGCGCCGCCGAAGCAGTAACCGATGGCGGCGATCCGGCCCGGGGCGACGTCCTGACGCGCCCGCAGCAGATCGACTGCTGCGGCGAAGCGTTCCTCGCCGAGCTTGATGTCCTGGAGCACCGCCATCATGAGCGCGCTCGCGCCCCCCGGATCGTCGGCGGTACGGCCCTCGCCGTACATGTCCACGGCGAGGGCGACGTAGCCGAGTTCGGCGAGCTGACACGCACGACCACGAATATAGTCATTGAGACCCCACCACTCGTGCACCACGATCACCGCCGGACGCGGGCCGCTGCGCTCTGCGTCCACCGCGAGGGTGCCGCGCAGGGTGGTGGCGCCGGCCGTGTAGACGACATTCTCCGCCGTGATGTTGGCCATGGTCGCCTCCGTATACGGGCCGGGAAGATCGCACAATTCCCTGAGCGTGGGGCTCTCGGCAGGGCACCCTCATCGGAACCTCAACGGCCAAGGGCAGCCCCGCATAAAGGTCAACAAGCGGACATCCCGAAGGATCAGCGACATTCCCTGCGCGTGGGGCCAGTGCTTCCACGATGGCCATGCTCGGGGGCGGACGAGCCGGCGGCGGCGACCGCTCCGCCGCCCCCGTCCAGGTGTCTTGCCGGACGCCGTTTCGCGGGGCGGGGTTCGCGCCGAAAATGGGCTAGGCTCGTCGCGACATGCCCGCACAGATCCCGCCCCGCGAGTTCCTCGAACGGATGGACGCGAATTGCGTGTTTGCTCAGGCCGAGCATACCCGCCACGTCGAGCACGGCGAGGTCGTCGAGCGCGACGGCGTCACCCTCCTCTGGACGCCCCGCGGCGATGCGATCCACAACCTCGGCATGATCCGCGCGGCAGTCGACCCCGACGAACTCTGCCGCGCCGTGCACGACGTCTACACGGCCCGGGGCAGAACGCGCTTCGCCCTTTACCTGCGCGGCCACGCCGATGGTGAGTTGGAGAAGCAGTTGCTCGAGCGCGGCTTCGCCACGGCTTTCTCGGCGCCGGCGATGACCGTCGATCGGGCTGGCTTCCGGCCCCCGCCACCGGTCGCCGGCCTGGAGGTGCGGCCCGTCGAGACCGAATCCGACGTCACCGCCTATGCCGAGGTCGCAGCCCACGCTTTCAACGTCTACGGCGTGCCCCTCGACACCGTGCGCGCATTCTTCTCGCGACCCGCGAGCCTGCGCAACGATTCCGTCCAGGGCTTCGTCGCATGGCACGGCGGCGAGGCCGTCGCTTGCGCAACCCTCTATGCATCGCATCTGGTGGCGGGTGTCGGCTGGGTCGGCACGCGCCCGGACCGGTTCGGCCGCGGCTACGCCGCGTGTGCCACCGCTGCCGTGGTCGAGGAAGGTTTCCGCCGCGGGCTGCTCTTCGCCAACCTTCAGGCTTCCCCCATGGGCGTGCCCGTCTATGCCCGTCTGGGGTTCGGCACACCTGGCCGCTACAAGATCCTCGTTCCGGCCACCCTGCTGGGGCCGCAACCCAAGTCCTGACCGAACCCGAGGGAGAAGAAGGCATGCGCCGGACCGCACCCGACCCGTTTCGCCGCATCCAACAATGGCATGACGCTGCCGCCCGTGCCGGCGAGAAGCAGCCCAACGCGATGTGCATCGCCACGGTCGGGGCCGACGGCATGCCCTCGTTGCGTTACGTCCTCTTGAAGAGTCTCTCCCCGGCCGGACTCGTGTTCTTCACCGACTCCCGGAGTCGCAAGGGTGTGGAACTCGCGCGGAGCCCGAAGATCGCCGCGACGCTGCGCTGGGGAGCCACCGGCCGCCAGATACGCGTCGAGGGCATGGCACAGCCCCTGCCGGCCGCCGTTGCCGACGAATACTGGTCTACACGGCCGCGTGTCAGCCGACTCTCTGCCGCCGCTTCCATTCAGAGCGCGCCACTGCGCGCGCGTGAACTGCTGGTCGCCCGACGCGATGCACTGGCCCAGCGCTACGCCCGCCACGGGATCCCGCGTCCACCGGCCTGGCTCGGCTATGTGATCGAGCCGTGCTCGATCGAATTCTGGACACAGAAGCGCGGCCGCCTGCATCATCGCGAACTCTTCAGCCGCACCACGCGCGGCTGGAGGATCCAACTCCTCCAGCCTTGAGGCGACTCGCACCGGGCCGGAGGCCAGCCGCCCACACGCGAGCCGGAGCGCGCAGCGAGCCCAGCCTCGACCTCGCACCCCTTCGTCTGGCGTGGGCGCCGGCGGCGGTTCGTATCCCGGCGCGATGTGGACCAAGCCTCGACCCCGCACGGCAACGCCTGGTCACCCGCGCCGGGCGATGCTGCGCAGCGCTGCGGCACGGACGCCCGGCCCGTCCTCGCCACGTCGACGCCGGTGGCAGATCACCTCAAGCGGCTTGCCGCATCCGACAACGGCGCGGCTGCCGGCTTCGCACGCTTCGGAACGATCCGCTGCGCGATCGCCACAGGTCGCGCCGCTGCGCGGGCACCTGACTTGCTCCGCTCGTCTCGCCTCCAGACAGGGGGATCTTCGCGTGCGCGCTTACCACATCATCGACGCCGACCAGCATATCATCGAACCGCCGCATCTCTGGGAGCGCTGGCTGCCCGCCCGCTTCCGTGACGCGGCGCCCCGTCTCGTCGCCGACGAAGACGGTGGCGACGCCTGGCTGCTCGGCGAGAACCTCGAGCCGCTCGGCCTCGTGACGGTGATGGCCACTCCTCCCGAGAAGCTCCGCTGGACAGGCGTGCGCTATGCCGACCTGCACCGCGGTCTGTGGGAGCCCGAGGGACGTCTCGAGCTGATGGACCGCGACGGTGTCGACGCGGCGATCATCTATCCACCGCAACGCACCATGCTCTATTTCATGAGCAACACGGACCCTGAATTTCATCTTGCAGGAATCCAGGCGTACAACGATTGGGTCTTGAAGTCCTTCTGCGGCGGCCATGCAGACCGTCTGGGGGCCATTGCGCAGATGCCCGCCCTCGGCGTGGACGGCATGATCGCCAAACTCGTGCGCACCCAGGCGCTCGGCACCTGCGGGGCCTCGCTCAGCACCTGGCCGAGCGGTGGCGCGGCACTCTCGCCCGATGACGACCCGTTCTGGGCCGCCTGTGAGCGGCTCGGGATTCCCGTGCATCTCCACATCTCGCTCGCTGTCGCCGGCCAGAAGCGCGCGCGGACCGGCGTGGCGCGGGGTGGCCCGACGCACCTCGCAAGTCTCGCGACGACGCTCTCGGCCATGCCGCGGCTGATCGCCGACGGCATTTTTCACGGCGTCTGCCAGCGCTTCCCCGGCCTGCGTTTCGTTGGCGCGGAAGCGGGGGCCGGCTGGGTACCCTACCTGCTCGGCGAGATGGACGATCGTTACCGTCGCAACCGCTTCTGGACCGGCGTTCACCTCGAACGACTGCCCAGCGACTACTTCCGTCAAAACTGGGTTCTCGGCATCATCCGCGATCCCTACGGCATTCAGAACCGCCACGCGGTCGGCCTGCAGAACATGATGTGGGCGAGTGACTTTCCACACCACATCAACGACTGGCCGAATTCGCGCTGGCTCATCAACGAGATGAGCGCCGGCGTGCCGGCCGCGGAGAAGCACGTGATCTTTTGCGGCAACGCAGCGCGGCTCTACGGCTTCCGCTGAGGATCGGGCCACACGCCTGCGCGCGTGCTGCTCAGCGGCAACGCGGCTCGGCTCTACGTGATGCCGCGGCCGTGCAGGCGACACACCTGTCCCTCTGAAGCTGCCCCTCCCCGAAGGGCGCTTGCCTGCCTGCCCCGGGGTCGGGCCTCCGCAGAAGGATGCCGCGAGTGGCGCAGGCGTGCGCGATCCGTCACCCCGTGCTGGCGGAGGGATGTGGCTTCGGCGCATCAGCGCGCGAACTCTGCGGATCGCGCAACATGTGTGTAGCGCTACCTGGCCGTCGCGGCCACGACGCGGCCGATCCTCCGCGGCTGCCTCTCCCGGCCGGACACGCGGGCACTCCGCTCGGGCGCCGTGGCCGATCAACCGTCGGCGCAGTGGGTCGCCTCGGCGAGCCGATCGGCAAGGCCCCGCACTCGCTCAAGCAGAGCATCGCCCGCGAGCAGGGGATCGAGACATGCCGGGGCGACGCCGTCGCAGGCGCGCTCGATGCGCGAACGGACTCGCTCGAAGGCGCTTGCGAAGGCCTCCTTCTGGTCACAGGTCGAGGGACACGAAAGCGGCGCGGCGAGGGTTTCGTGCTGGACGCCCGCCTCGCAGTCGGCAAGGCAGACCGCGCGCATCCGCAGCAAGCGGGCCCCGTTGGTGGCCACGGCGAGTTCGCAGCGGAAGGTCGCACGCGCGACGGGGTCGAGACCTTCGTAGGCGCCCTGCGGTGAGGGAGCTCCGCCGTCGGCCGGGAGGGGGTCATCCGCACAGAAGATCTCCTCACTGATCCCGTCCGCCAGCGACGCCATGACGGCAGCCCGCGTCTCCCCGAGCGGAACCTCGATGCAGTCCGGCGCGGTCGTCGCCGGGCACGCGTCGCCGGCCGCATCTACGCCGACGCCGAGGATTCTCGCCACCTGCGCATCGCGACTGCACGTGGAAGCGCAGAGTCTGTTCTCGCCGCGGCGGTGGGCCGAGCGTTCGCAACGCCGCAGGCAGCTCGCCTCTGCCGTGAACCCGTCCCGCCAGGCAGCGAAGAGGGCCTCGCCGCACTCGAAGGCCTCCGGGGCAACGGGCCCACGTGCGAGCGCTGGTGCGCAGGAAGGATGGAGCACCGCACTCACCTCGTCGAAGGCCTCCTCGTACTTCGCCAGGGCCATGGCGAGTTTGGCGTCGTCACCTTCGAAGACCGCCGCGTCGCGCAGCACGTCCCCCTCGCCCAGCCGCTGCGCGGCGAACGCCGCGGCGATCGGATCGACGCCGCTGCCCGGCGTCTCGGCCTCGGCAACCTCGGTTGCCGCCGCAAGGCGGCCGAGCGCGGCGACGAGACGGCGCAGATTCTTGCGCATCAAGTTGATCACGGCCGGTGGCGGGGCTGGCGCACCCTCCGGCAGGGCTCCCACCCCGGCGATCTCGCTGGCCGCCGTCGCCAGGAGAACCCAGGCGGGGTCGGCCACCACCGAGCTGCGCGACAGTACGTGGCTCGCGTCCGCGAAGCAGAACTCGCCGCCGCTCGCGGCGAGCGCTGTCGCGAAGACGGACTCCGGTCCCGCGAGAGCCTGCGCTCCGAAGGGGGTCCCCTCGAACATCGGCGAGCCTTCCGGTGATGGGGTCGGTGTCGGCACCGGGGTGGGGGTCGGGGGCGACGAGAGGGTTGGCGCCGGAGAGGGCGTCACGCCGGGTGTCGGCCCTGGCGTGGGCGCGGGGCTCGGAGCAGGCGTGGGTGTCACGCCGGGCGTGGGCACTGAGGTGGGGATCGGAGTAGGCGTCGGCGTGCACTCCTGGGAGCGCAAGGCAATATGCTTTACCGCCTCGAGCTTGAAGTGCCCGAGGTCGGTGTTGTCCGGGTCGTTCTGCGGCGTCCGCTCGACATCGCCGGTGGGATCGCCCTCGCCCTCGGGCCACTGCGGGTTGGCCTTGCCCAGATCCTCGATCCCGGAGAACAGGCTCTCGAGGATATCGGCCACGACCTTGGCGGCTTCGCCGGCAAGCTTGATCGACTGCGCCTGTGCCGTGGGCACGGGCAGCGTGGCTTTCGCGAGCGCCTCGCCGATCTTCTTGAGGATGTCGGCAAGCTCGATGGAATTGGATTCGGTCAGGTCGACGTTGAGCGTCCACGCGGCCGTGGCCTCGCACTCGTGGTGGAAGTCGCCGTTCCAGCTCCCGCCGCCGTAGCCGCCCTTGCCGAGGAGCGGGATCTCACCGAGGGTCTCGAAGGTCTGGCCCGACTGCGGATCCGTCCAATCCCAGTTCACCGTCGGGCAGTTGACGTACTCACCGCTGCCCTCGGAATGCTCGGGGTGAGTGGTCTTGGCGTGGATGCAATATTCGGAGAGACCGTTGATGCCGTCGTCCTGATCGGACTTCGCCGCGAGCTTGCGTAGGACAATCTGATCGGTGAGTTCGTTGGGCGGCGGATCGGGCGTGTCGCGATGCGCCCAAGCCACGACCGGACACACCAGCATCGCCGCAGCCGCAAGTGCCACGAACAGCGTAACCATGACGCCCTCCGCTGTCCGTGCCGGGGCGCCAGCGCACGGGAGAGCCCATCCATGCCGGGAGAGAACCCTGCCACGGCCACGGACGCATTCACGTCCTCTCTGGTGCCCGCGCCATGCCAAGTCAACGTACGGCGACGAGAATCCGGGAACGGGCGTCCGACCCGTCGTCGCGGCAGCCGATCCATGGGTTTATTGCTTGTCCGCTGGCCGTCTCGCAGGCGACCGCGAGGACGCCCCGCGGGTGCGGCCTCTCGCCGGACCGGTGGCGCCCGGGTCGGTGAGTTCGCCCCCGGCGCGCACAATCACCGCAGAATATGCGCTCCGCGGACGGCGTTCCGCCGGCGCAGCCCTCCGCCACGCCGGGATAGCGAAAATTGACCGCGTCGAACCCCATCTCGGCCCGCCCCTCGAATCCGAGCCGCGAAACCAGCGCCGGCAAGAAGACCTGGGTCAGATGGCCCCTGCTCCGTCGATCCGGCACGATTCGCACGCGATCCACCAGACGGCCGGGTGTCGATGTGTCCGCGCAGGTGAAGGTCCCAGCCCGATTCCCGCGACGCATTCGACCCTCGCAAAGAACTGATTAACCTTCTTGAACGCCTCGGCCGGGCACGTCGCCGCCACCGCGCACGCACCCTCCGCGACGCGACACTCCGTGCCTGCACTGCTCGGCGCATCGAGAGGGATCATCCTGCAGCGACAGAGGGGTCCCGTCGCGTTGGCGAGACCACGGAGACAATCATGCAGACCTTGCCCGCCCGCACGAAGCCTCAGGCGGGTCATAATCGCGCGGGCGTGACTGCGTGCGGCAGGCAGCTGGCTTGCGTTCGATCAGCCGGTTCGCCACAAGGACGGGGTTCGGTGACGAGGGAAGCCGGTTTGAGACCGGCACGGCTCCCGCCACTGTGAGTCGGAGCGAAAGTGCCAGCAAGGCCACTGTCCCCCGCGGGATGGGAAGGCGGCGCGAGTAGAGGGCCGACGAGTCAGGAAACCTGGCGCCGAACGAAAATTGACTCGAGGCCGTGCGGGTTGTTTGGCTTCGGGGTTCGTTCGACCGGTGACCGCTGGCCACGATCGCGAAGATCTTGGCCGGGGCCGCTTCGATCGGCTCCGGGCCGCCGATCCGTCGGATCTCCATAGCCGCGCACTGCGGGAAGCGGTGCGCAGGAGACCCCGATGCGCGAACTCTGCTCCTCCCCTCCTCTCGCCAAGCGAGACGATTCCTGTTTTTGCCGACGCGATCGTCGCACTCCGTGCACTGGCGCACGCTCCCGCGGCACGGCTCCCGGGGGCGAAAATTCGACAGCGAAAAGGCCCGCTCTCGGCCTTGTGCTGGTGTGCATCCTCGCCGCGCTGGCCCCGCCTGCACCCACGGCCGCCCAGACGGCCGGCGCGGGCTGGATCATCGGCTCGATCGACATCGGCGAACCGCTGCAGGGCGACGTCACCTACGGCGGCTCGAGTCTCTTTGTCGGCGCCGGCGTCTACGGCGCGGGCAGCCAGCATGTGCTGCGTCTTGACGGCAACGCCCCCCCAGCGGTGATCGTCACCGGCCTCAACTCGATTGGCGGCTTGACCTACGATTCCGGGCGTGACCTCCTCCTGTTCACCGACAACGGTCAGGATGCGGGCGCCACGACCACCGGAGACACGGTCTACGCTCTGGAGAATCCGCGCGCGACCGCAACCGCGCTCTCGGCGGCGACCCTCGAACTCGCGCCGACCGGCTCCATCCCCTACGCCTCCGCGGCCCTGCCTCTGGACGATTCGGATGCCGTCCTTGTCGGAGATGCCGTCGGCCCGGGCGCGGGCCGGGTGGTGTCGGTGGACCTTTCGAGCGGCGTGATCTCGCCCCTCGTTTCGGGCCTCGACTACGTCGCGGGTCTCAGCCTGGCAGCGGACGGCGACATCCTGATCGGCAACGTCGATGGCAGCTACGTCGGCTCGGTCCTTCGCTGGGATCTCGCCAGCAGCAGTCTCTCGGCCTTCGCCTCGACTGCTGGGGCCTTCGATCAGGAGGCCTACCGCGATGGTAGCCATCTCGTGACCGGCGTCTTCGGCGCCGACTGGACCAGTGCGATCGCATGGGTCTCGGCCGACGGCGCTCCTCTTGGCGAGATCGCCTCGGGCTTCTCGTTCACTACCGGGATCGATTCCGATCCGGTCTCGGGTCAAGTCGCCGTCATCGATTCGTGCTGGCCGACGCCCTGCACCACCATCACCACCTTGACCCCGATCACGGCACTGACGGACGCCGACCGTGGCACGAAGGACTGCAGCATCGCCTTCTTTGGCGGAGAATCCGAGGTCTCGGCCTCGGGCCGTGTCAAACCAAGCTGGGCGTGCAGCGATGGCGCCGCCTGTGATCGCGACGGCGAGGCCGATGGCACCTGCACCTTCCTTGTCGGCACCTGTGCGGCGATCGCGGAGATCGACGGGTGCACGCCAGACGAGGTCGATGCGGTCGAGATCTCTCGCGCTCCGAAGGTCGGGGGGTCGAGCGCCCTGCCGGAACTCACGACTGCGGTCGAAGCCCTGTTGCCCACCAGCACTGCGCGTTGCAGTGCTGCGGTGCCGATCTCGGTCGATCAGGGCGACGTTGCCCGGATCAAGATCAAGGCCCGCGCAAGCGGCAAGGTGATCGATGCCGACAACCTGAAGCTCCGTTGCGATTGAGCCGCGTGCCGGCGGGTTGGCGCGAAGGCCAGCCCGCCGGCACCGGGCCGCGGAGGAAAGACCATGCCCCTATTGAAGACCCGACGGAGCCACGGAGCATACGGCGAGTGAACCACGGCCAGGCGCACGCATACGGCGGGCTCGATGCACGCGGTTCGGTACCCCACGAGTCGGCCCTGTCCCCGACGGGGCGCCGCGATTCCCTGACGGCACTCCCCACCACGAGCGTCCGGGCAAGACCCCTCGTGCTCGCGCTAGTGGCTCTTCTGCTGCCCCTTCCGACGCCGACGCGCGCCGACCCCTGCCCCGATTCCGTCGTCGCCTACACGCCGGGTGCCGACGGGGGCTTCGGCAGTGAATTCTTGCCCGATATCGTGCTCGGTCTGCCGCGCGGCACGGGCGAGTTCGCGGCGTCCACCGATGTCGTTTCGCTGGGGGACGGCGGGCAGATCGTGCTCTCCTTCGACGATAATGCGATCGTGGACGGGCCCGGCCCCGATCTGCGCATCTTCGAGAACCCGTTCCGCAACGGGCCCAGCCAGTTCTTCCGCGAGGCCGGGTTCGTGGAGCTGAGCCCGGACGGGCTCGTCTGGACGCGGCTGCCCTGGGATGCGGCGAGCTTCGCCGGTCTCGCCGGTTTCAACCCGGTCTTCGCCAACCCCATCAACGAGATCGACCCCCGCACGGATGCCGCCGGTGGCGACACCTTCGACCTCGCCGATGCCGGCCTCGCGGAAGTACGCTTCGTGCGCATCGTCGATCCGGGTGCGATGGTCGCCGATCCGGGCAACGTCTTCCCCATCCGCGGCGTCGGAAAATCAGGGTTTGACCTCGACGCGATGGTGGCACTCTCTTCGGCGGAGATCTGCGGCAACTGCTGTGATGCCGTGTTTGACGACGCCCTCCGGGCCGACGATCTCGTCACCTTGCTGCGCGCGGTCGAGGGGCCTGTGCCGCCGGGCATCTGCGGCGACGCGCGGTGCGGCGCGCGCAGCTGCGGTGATACCGATCGCGACGACACGGTCGGGATCAGCGACGTCGAACTCTGTTTCCGTCGGGCGCTCGGTCACGACGTCGCCTGTGCCACCGGTGAATGTGATCTCGACGGCCGCCTCGCGGTCGCTGCGGCCGCACCCGGGGTCGCGGGCGTGGTCGAGATCCCCCAGGCCGGATCCATCCAGAGCGGCGTCGGGCTGGTCTCGGGGTGGCGCTGCTCGGGCGGACGTCTCAGCGCGGTATTCGACGGGGGCGATCCGGTCGATCTCGCCTACGGCACCACCCGTGAAGACACGCGCCCAGCGTGCGGCGACGCCGACAACGCTTTTGCGCTGCAGTGGAACTACAACTTGCTGGGGGACGGCCCGCACGAGCTGCGCCTGCTCGACGGCGGGGTCGAGTTCGCGCGTGTCGCGTTCGAGGTCGTCACCCTGGGCGAGCCGTTCCGACGCGGGCTCGGCGGCACCGTTGATGTCGGCGACCACCCCGCGGCCGGCGACGGACTCACTCTCGACTGGCAGACCGCGGCGCAGGCCTTCACGGTCACGGCCTTCCGTCCCCGGATCGGCGCGGTGACCGCACGGCCCTCTCCAGCGCCTGCTCCCGGAATCGACCCCACCGACCCGAACCACCTTCGCGCCACCGCAGCGGCGGCCCTCGAGATCCCCGCTCCGGGCTCGGTCCAGAGCGGAATCGGCCTGGTCTCGGGATGGCGCTGTACTGGCGGCGTGATCACCGCGGTGTTCGATGACCGCGCGCCGGTCGAGGTCGCCTACGGCACGACGCGGCGCGACACGGCAGGGACCTGCGGCGACGACAACAACGCCTTTGTCCTGCTCTGGAACTACAGCCTGCTCGAAGATGGTGCGCATACTGTGCGCTTGCTCGACGATGGGGTCGAATTCGAACGCAGCTCGTTTCAGGTCGTGACGCTGGGGCGGCCGTTTTGGCGGGATCTGGAGCACTCGCGAGAAGTCACCGACTTCCCCGCAGCCGGAGACCGGGTGCGCCTCGACTGGCAAACGGCACGCCAGGGCTTTGGCATCACGGACTTCGCACCGGCTCGCCCCATCCCGACCCCGACACCGGGGCCGCTGCCCTCGCCGACCTCGGGCACGCTCCCGCCACCGACCGCCACGCCGTCTCCGGGGTCCACGCCAACGCCGGTCAGCTGCACCACGGCGACCTTGCAGGTGAGCCTCGCGACGGCAGCACCGCTCGCCGCCGCGATCGTCCGGATCGACTACCCCGAGGCCCTCTCGCTCCCGTGGGGTAGTGGGCTCGACGGGGTCACAACTCGCGTGCTGGCGGGAGGCCCCGTGGCCAGCGGCTTCTTCGGTGTCGGCGGCGAGCCGGGTTCTCTGATTCTGGGTGCTCTCGCCACCGCAGCGGCGCTGACGCAGCCGCTGTTCGCGACCATCCGGTTCGACTGCGTCGACAGCCTCCCGGCGTCGACGGCGCTTGGATGCGTGGTCGATGCCGCCAATGCGGCCGGGGAGTCCGAGATCGCGGACTGCCAGCTCAGCCTTTCTCCTTGACTCGCCAGGTAGCCCGCTCTCAAGGGATGGACGACGGCCCTCTCACGCAAGCCGCAGGAGCGCGACATCCAGTTCGACGCGCGTCTGGCGCTGCAGCAAATCAATCAAAATCTGAACCCGGCCCGATGCACGCATGGGCCGCTCGACCACCGCGAGCAAGCCGGCCAGTGGACCCCGACAGACGCTCACCCGGACGCCCTGCAGGAAGGGGTCTTTGGCGATGATGCGTTCGCCCCCCCCTGCCCGCATGCGGAGCATTTCGATCGCCTCCTCGGGTAGTGCCGCCGGCCCATTTTCACCGAACTGGACCAGGCTGCGTACGCCCGGTGTCCATTTCACCCGAAAGCAATCCCGGCCGAGGTCGAGCCGCGCAAAAAGGTAGCCCGGAAAGAGCGCCTCCACGAAAGCCCGCTCCTGGCCAAGGCGAACCCGCACTCGCCGGAGTTCGAGTTCGGGTGCGAAGACCTCGAGGCCGCGCTGGCGCAACTGCGCGGCGGCGACCCCCTCGGCGCGGGGCTTGGTGCGAACGGCGAACCAGCGCCGAATATCGGCCATGGTGGCGGGGGCGAGGTTGGCTCCGATGGGCACGCCACCAGCCAGACCGATCCGGCCAACGTGGGGCATCAGCTTTGCGGCTTGCGCTTCCATGGTCGATCTCCTCGCACGGACGTCTGCGGCCACGATGATCTTCCGCCAAGATCAGTCCATCAACTTTTGATGACAAGTGTCCAAGGGGATCCCTCGGCCGCTTCGTCTCCCCCATTCGGGCGAAGCGAAAGGCCGCCCGGCGAAGGATGCGCAGCGTCCCCACAGGAATGTCGTGCCTGGTCTGGCAACCGAACGGTGTCTCTCCTTCAGGCAGTGCTGTTTTCGATCCCGCCCCCGGGGTCGATTCCCTTGCAACAACTCGCGCCTCCCCCTAGCCTGCCAACAAACATTCGATTCGTCCGGTCGTCTCGATCGTCTGAACCCTGCTGCACTTGCTGCCGCGGGCGTCTCACCACGGATGGGAAGATGTTGTGATGAAGGAAACCCCGCGGGCAGCACAGAACGGCCAACCGATCGGTTTCACGCCGGCCCCGCTCTGCGTCGACCGACCGGAGGTCGCTGCCGGCATCGCGAACGGCCCAGGGACCTCCTCGTGCCTGCGCCTCGCACTGATCGACGGGAACACCATCTACCGGCATGGCCTCGCGAGCCTGCTCGCCGACACCGGCGAATTCGAGATCGTCATCGAGGCCGTCCAGCCCGATACGCTCGATCAGCTGGGCAAGGATTCCAGCCCCGATGTTGTCCTGATCGGACTGGACGTTGCCCCCTTGCGACCACTCGCTCTCGCGACACTCGCCTCGCGGTGGGCGGCCGTCGGCATCTTCCGCGCGGAATGCCCAAGCGATGCAGCAGATCTGTTCCGCAGTGGCGGCCTGCGCGGCGCCGTCTTCCGGTCGTCGCCGCTCCGCGACGTCATCGGCGCGATCCGTGCTGCCGCCGCCGGGGGTGCATGGCTCCCCACTCCTGCGCTCGAGGCGCTTCTCCATCCGGAGGCCACGCGCGAGACACGCTCTCTCACCGACCGCGAGGCCGAGGTTTCGCGCCACGCAGCACTCGGTCTGCGCAACGCGGAAATCGCGGCAAAACTCTTCATCAGCGAACAGACGGTGAAGAGCCATTTGAACCGCGTGTTCCACAAACTCGGCGTGCGTGATCGCGTCGAGCTGACCTTGATCGCGACACGCAGCGGGTTGATCTCGGCGGCCGACGTCACGAAAACACTCGATCCCGGCCTGTCCCTCCGTACCTCGGTCGAACAGTCGAGATAAAATCCGACTTTCGGTTGATGGCCTCTGCCCGGCATCGACCGTAGACGGGTGTTCGACCACTCGATCAAGGTATTCCCGACGCACCCAGGATTCCCTGCAACGTCCCCCTGCTTCGCGACCCGGAATTGGATGGCGGCACGGAGTGGATCGATGGGCGGAGCTATGCAAATCGCGACGACTCAAAACCTCGGCGACGCCCCGTGCCGCACGTCCGACTTTGTTCGGACCAGAGGACCGGTGTCACCCCTCTTCTTCGCTGCTGGAGCGCGCTCGACGGGCCCGGCACCTGGTCTCCGCTGGCTGGCTGCGATGTTCGCAGCCTGTGCCCTCTGCGCGTGCAGTGCGGCACGGGGAGACGCGGTGAGATCCACCGCGCCGGCCACGGGCGCCCAACCTCTCGGCGGCTCTCGGACCGCACCGGACCCGCGGGAAGTCGAACAGCGGGCTCGCGTCGAGGGCCTCTGGAGCGCCCGCTCGTCCCGCACCAGCCTACCCGACCGCTGCCTCGGGCCCGGCGACCTGGTGCAAGTCTCGGTCTATCATCTGCCCGAGATCCAGGGCGTCGAAGTGCGCGTCCTGCCCTCGGGCACGGTCGACGTGCCGCTGGTGGGACACGTCCGGGCCTCGGGCCTCACCGAAAACCAGCTTGAGACAGCCCTCGCCGCCCGCCTGCGTGCCTCGATCATGAAACGCCCCGACGTGACCGTCAGGCTCGTCGAGGGGTCGAGCCAGCAGGTCTCCGTCACCGGTGCGGTCGACCGCCCCGGGCT
>SXLG01000048.1 GCA_005777805.1 Pseudomonadota bacterium | reverse complement strand
GCGAGCTCGGGCTTACTCTTGGGGCGTTCGCTGATCGCTCACGCACCCTTGTTGATCCTTAGCTTTGGGCGAGTCTAGGCTCCCCACTTGATCATGTGGAGCTCGTCCCAGAGCGAACGACATGCCATCGATCAGCTCGCGCCCGTCGGCCAGTACGAGACGGGTGCCGTGCGCCGCCACGACCGGCTGCACCGGCAGGGGATCGCGCATCGAGGTATAAGGGTGCCACAAATGGGCACGGTCAAAGGCGAGCGCGCTCGCGACCTCTGCGGCCCCACCGTCGTTCATCTGTTTCATGACCGCTCCCGTGACCAGCGCGCCCGGCTCGTCTGCCGGCCGCCGCGCGCAACCGCCGATGCCGCCCACGCCCGCTCCACCACCCGGGATCCCCGCCCCCAAACGGCCTCCGGGCGGATCTTCACGGGGAGAGACCACACCTCAAGCATGGACGGCTGGCCGCCGGTCGCGCCACGGCTGTGCCTGCTCGAGCTGGCTCGCGACGGCGATCAGCCGGTCTTCGCGCCCAGAGGCCGCCACGAGCTGCACCCCGACCGGCAAGCCGTCCGCCGTCCAGTGCAGCGGCAGCGAGATTGCCGGTTGACCCGTCATATTGAAGGGCGGAGTGAAGGGCACCAGATTGACGACGCGACTCAGGGCGCCGATCGGATCGTCCTCGCTCGGCACGAGCCAGCCGATCTCGGGCGGCGGCGCGCCGAGTGTCGGCGTCACCAGCAGGTCGAATTGCTCCCACCACGCCGCCATCCGGCGGGTCCAGCGCGCAAGGAACTTCTGTGCGTCGATATATTTTTCCGCAGTAACCTGTCGGCCCATCCCCGCATAGACGCGGGTGCCGGGCTCGAGTTCGGCATCGTCGATGCTCTGACCCGTCGCCTGCTGCCACTCCGCCAGCGCGCTGGCGACCCAACTCGTCATGATGGTGAGAAAGTGTGCGCTGGCCTCGGCCTCGGCAAGGGCCCGGGGATGGCTCTCCTCGACCGTGTGCCCGAGCGCTTCGAGCGTCCGTGCTGCACCAGCCACCGCGGCCGCGCATTCGGGGTGGAGACCCGCTGCTCCTCCGGGGAGCGCAGCCAGGAAACCGATGCGGAGGCGGCCGGGTGCCGCACCGCATTCCTCGAGCCACGGTCGCCGCGGGGCCAGCGCGGTGTAGGGATCGCCCGCCACCACCCCGGCTGTCCAGTCCAAAATCGCCGCGGTGTCGCGCACCGAACGGCTGACGACGAGGTTCGAGACGAAACCGGCCCAGTACTCCCCGTATTCGGGCGCCATCGAGATGCGGCCGCGCGAGGGCTTGAGCCCGACCAGCCCGCACTCGCTCGCCGGGATACGGATCGAACCGCCGCCGTCGCTGGCGTGCGCGAGCGGCACCAGTCCGGCCGCGACCGCCGCCGCCGCTCCACCGCTCGAGCCACCGGTCGAGTGGGCGAGGTTCCATGGATTGCGTGTCGGCCCGAAGGCGAGCGGCTCGGTCGTCACGGTGAGGCCGAGTTCAGGGGTGTTGGTCTTGCCGAGAGGCACCAGCCCGGCCGCGAGAAAACGCTCGACGAGATGGCTGGTCGTCGTCGAGACGTGACCGACGCGCTTCAAGAAGCGCATGCCGCAGTAGTTCGGCGTGCCGGCGAGTGCGACATCGAGGTCCTTGAGCAGGAAAGGCACGCCGCGAAAGGGCCCGTCGGGCAAGGGCGCGGCAGCACGGCGGCGAGCCTCCGCGAAGAGCGGCACGACGACCGCGCCGAGCTTCGGATCGAGGGTCTCGACGCGGCGGATCGCGGCGTCAACCAGCTCTCCGGGCGAGGCCTGGCCGGTTCGCACCAACTCGGCCTGCGCCGTCGCATCCAGCAGCGCCAAGGCATCTGCCATCGATGGAATCCCCCTCGGGCGCGAACCAAACACCCGCGCCCGGCCAAAGCCAAGCGTCGGCGGCAGGCATCCCCCGCCGGTGGTGGGAGGTTCGGCGTCAGCTCCCGACGGCTCGCAGACTTCAAGCGTCGGCGCGCACACCCCCCGAGCAGTGGTGACCCGTCCGCTCGCCACCCCACCGAGCCGCTGGCGTCACGGCCGGGCCGGCAGCGCCCGCCCAACGTTGTTGAAAGGCCGCAGCCGCTCCCCTAGCGTTCCGCGCGCCCCCGCCGCTCTCCGGGCGGTCCCCGGCCGGATCGACATTGACCCTCGAAACCGAGCTCCACGCCGTCGCCACGCGCATCAACCGCACGGCGATCGTTGCAACCGCCGCTCGTGCCATAGCCACCGGCGGATTTGGCTTCTGTGCCGTCGCCATCGCTTCGGACGTCGTGCCCGCCGGGTTTTTTGGGTACGTGCTCGCCGCCCTGTTGAGCGGCGTCGGGCTCGCGCTGCTTCTCGAAATGCGTGCGTTGCGACGGGACTGGGCCGGACAACGCTCTGCCGCGCTGCGGATCGAGGAGCGCGTGCCCCTGGACCAGCGCCTGCTCACCTGGGTCAGCGCGGCCGGTGCGAGCGCGGGCACGCGCATCTGGAGCGAGCTGCGGCAGGACAACGAGGCTCATTTCGAAGTTTGGCGTGACAGCGATCTCGGCCTGGCCCCCTTGCCGCTCGGGCCGACGCTGCTGGCGGCACTGGCTCTCGCTGCCGTCACGATGATCCTCCTGCCGGCCGAACCACCGCCAGCCCCGCCCGAGATGCAGCACGCCCAGGCCGAACCCGATGCTTCCGGCGAGCCCCTGCTCGCCCGTCCGGCAGAACCCCGGACCGACGGCGGGACCGGAGGCGCGGCGCCAGGCGACGCGATGCCCCCCGGTGCCCAGGATGGCTCCATGCCCGACGAAGGCACCTTCCCCGGCAACATCACCGGGCTGCAGGAACGCCTTGGCGAGACCTGGAAATCCTCGCTTGCGGCACGGGCACTCGGCGGTGGACGTGATGGGGGCACCGGCGAGATGGCGGCGCGCTTCCGCGGCGACCTGCCCGAGACCGACATCGGCTCGCAGGACAGTCAGGAGGGCGGCGTGCTGCCGCCCGACAACATGGCCCATTTGGTCGAGGACGACGGCCAGGGCCAGGCGGTGCGCCCGCTCGACGGCGAGGGGGGAGAGGCGCTCGGTGCCGGCGCCGAAGGGGGCCGGCCGGGGGAGAGCCGCGGCGCCAACCCCGCGGTCGAGGGTGCCGGCAGGCCGGCCGACGGCGCTCCCGACGGCGCAGATCCCGGGGCGACCATGACCTCCGAGGGAGGCGCACCGGTGGGCACGGGCGGCGGACCCGGCGCGGGGGATGCTCCGGCCTCCCAACCCGTGCTGGCCGCTGCGCCACTCGATTTGACCAAGCGCCACGCGCAGGCCCGCTTCGCGCTCGCGCTTGGAGCAACCGCCGGCGCGCCCGCAGCGGAAGGCGACGACCCAGGCGAGGAACTCGCCGCACGGCCACTCGCACGGATCGCCGAACTCGATGCGACCGACCAGGAATCCGAACACGAAGTCCGCCATGACCCGATCCCCGCCGAGTTTGCGCCGGTAATCGGGAAGCTCTTCGAGAGGGAATGATGAGCGAGAACCAGAGTCCTGGAACCGATCTGCCCACGCCTGCCGAGTTCCGGCACGCCTTCACCGCCATCGAGGAGCAACTCGGGCGGGTGATCGTCGGCCATCGCGAGGCGCTCAGGCAGATCCTGGTCGCCTTCTTCGCCGGCGGCCACGTGCTGATCGAGGGCGTACCGGGCATCGGCAAGACGCTGATCGTGCGCTCGCTCGGTCAGGCGCTCGGCCTCTCGTTTGCCCGGATCCAGTTCACGATCGACCTGATGCCCGCCGACGTCACCGGGACGCGCATCCTCGAGGAGAACGAGAACGGCCGCCGGCACATGGAGTTCGTGCCCGGACCGGTGTTCGCGAACGTGCTGCTGGCCGACGAGATCAACCGCGCAACACCCAAGACACAGTCCTCGTTGCTCGAGGCAATGGCCGAATTACAGGTGACCGTCGCCGGCACGACACATCTGCTGCCGCGGCCCTTCTTCGTGCTGGCAACACTGAACCCGATCGAGATGGAGGGCACCTACCCGCTACCCGAGGCCCAGCTCGACCGGTTCCTCTTCAAGGTACCGCTCTCGTACCCGAGCGAGGACGAGATCCGCGCCATCGTGCGCGAGACCACCGGCGCCCTGGTGCCGACGATCTCGCCGGTGTGGGGGGAGGCCCCGGCGGGTCATGCCAACCGCCTGCGCCTCCTGGTGCGCGAGGTGATCGTCGCACCGGAGATCGAAACTTACGCTGCACGACTCGTGCGGGCGACCGTGCCGAGCGCCAGCCCGGACGAGAAGGTGAAGCGCTACGTCAGCTTCGGCGCCAGCCCGCGCGGCGCGCAATCCCTGATCCTCGGCGCCAAGGTGATGGCGCTCCTGGCCGGACGGGTCAATGTCGCGTTCGGCGACGTCGAGGCGGTCGCCCCGGTAGCACTCTCGCATCGCATCGTGCCGAGCTTCGCCGCCGAGAGCGACGGCGTCACGCCGACCGATATCGTCCGCCATCTGCTCGAGGTCGGCAAGGCGTGGCAGCGCTGAACCGAGGCACGACGCCGGGCGCGACTTCATTGCTCGATCGCGTCTTCGAGCCGGGCGTGCTGTCGAGCCTCGACCGCATGCGGCTGCGCATCTCGCGCGCGAGCGGCGACCGGCCCGGCCACACCCGCGTGCGCGGCCGCACCGACCCGAGCGGCAGTGAGCTCGACCGCTGGGTGCCCTACGTCCACGGCGAGGACCTCCGCCGCGTCGACTGGCACGTCTACGCCCGGCTCGGCGAGCTGCTGGTGCGGCGATTCGTGGCCGAGCGCGAGGTGCCGGTGTGGATCCTGATCGACTCGAGCGGCTCGATGGGGCCGGCCGGCGCGGGCAGCAAACTCGACACCGCCGCGGCGGTTGCGGGACTGCTGGGCGCGATCTGTCTTGCCGGCGGCGAGCGTGTCTACCTCGGCGGCATCCCCCACGGGGCGCGTGATTTCAGTCATTGTGGTCCCCTGCGCAGTCGCACCGCGTTGGGCACACTGCACGCCTTTCTCGGCTCGCTCACGCCCGCGGCGGGCGAGGGGGACCTGGTGGCGGCGGTCGAGGCGGCCCTGCGGCTGACCTCGCGCGGGCTGGTCGTGCTCGTCTCTGATTTTCTGATCGACCCGGGACTCGTCGCGCGTGCCGCGGATGTGATCGTGCGCCGGGGCTGCGAAGGTCGCCTGGTCACCGTGCTCTCGCGCGAGGACCTCGATCCCGCATGGCTGCGCGGCTGCGACCGGATCGTGGATCGCGAGAGCGGTCGCGTGCGGCGGATCGCACCCTCGGTCGATACCTGGCAGCGCTACCGCGACGCACTCGATCATCAGCTCGCCCAAGTGCGTGAGGCCGCGACCTCGCGCGGTATGGCGACCGCGTTCGCCCTCTCGGGCAGCGGCATCGAGACCCTGCTGCGCGACGAGTTGCCGAAACTCGGTCTTGCGCTGGTGCGCTGAGGAGGATCGGCGTCTTGGGATTCGAGACACCACTCGGTCTCCTGGCTCTCGGCCTGCTCGCGCCGCTCGCGTGGCTCTATCTGCGGGTCCGCGAGCAGCCACCCGCCGCGGTGTCGTCGCTGCGGCTCTGGGAGAGCATCGCCGAGCCGCCCGAGCCGCGGCGGCGGCCGAAGCTGCCGCTGCGTTTCTTCCTCCAGGCAGCACTGGTGGCCGCCCTGGCGCTCGCGCTGGCCCAGCCATGGATCGCCGGCTCGCCCGCGGACCAGACCGCGACGGCGGCCCCGGAGCGGATTATTGTGCTGGACAACTCGGCCAGCATGCACGCCCGCAACGGCGACGGGACACGCTTCGAGCAGGCCCGCGCGGCGGCCGTCGATCGGCTCGCGGAACTCGCGGCGGCAGGGCCCGGCCGCTTCACCGTCCTTGTCGCGGGCGGCCGCGAAGAGACCCTGATCGCTGCAGCGAGTGCCACGGACGCCCGCGCCGCGATCGAGGGCGCCCGCGCCGGCGCCACCGCGGGCAAGCCGGGTGCTGCGGTCGAAGCCGCCGCGGCACGGCTCGGCAGCGACGGCTCGATCGACCTCTTCACCGACACGAAAGCCGCCGCTCTCGTCGTGAGCCGCGAGGCCCTGGCCCGCACCCGCATCCACCTGACCGGCCAGAGCGGATCGAACCTCTCGATCGCGGACCTCGGCACTACGCTCGGCCGGCTCGGCGGTGGCGAGGCACGCGCGCTGGTCACCGTGCGCAACCACGACGACGTGCCTCGACGCGTGCGCGTTGTGCTGCAGCGCTGGGAGGAGCCGGACGCTACCCGCCCCGGCGAGACCGGTCCGACGACAGGGACGCCGGCCGGTGGCACGGCCGTCGCGGCCGGCAACGCTGCCCCGGTGACCGAACTCGACGTGCCTGCGCGCGCCAGCGCGCGGGCGGTGCTGGGACCCGTGGGGTGGCGCGGCCCCTTCGTCGTGCGACTCGAGGCCACCGGTCAAGGCCCGGCGCTGGATGATTTTTCACTCGACGATGTGGCTTTCGGCGTCTTCGCCGAGCCGCGGAGCTTCCACCTCCGGCTCGTCACGCAGGACGTCGCCCTCGGCGCGCAGGCGCGCGCGCTGGCTGCAGCGCACGGTGGGATCACCGTCGAAATCTCTCGGGAGCCCGATGCTCCAGCGACGACGCCCGCCGACGTGACGATCTTTGACCGCGGGGTGCCGCGGATTCCTCCGCCCGGCAGCGTCGCCTATCTCGCCCCAGCGACCGGCAACGCCGATGTGCGGCTCGCCGGCCGGATCGCGGGCGCCCGGATCTCGGCCAGCGAGCCGCATCCGGTGCTCGCCTCGACGACCCGCCCGGAGATCCTACTTGACGTGGCGGACGACCCGGCGGTGGTGGAGATCGTGCCCGATCCTCGGCTGGCGCGCGTGCTCACGGCACGGGCGGCAGGGCGCGAAATCGCCCTGCTGCAAGCCGGCGAGATCGACGGCCGGCGCGTCGCCTTGAGCGCGCTCCGCTTGCCCGGACGCACGCTCGCCTCCGCCGACGGGGTGCCGGCTCTGGTCTTCCTCGTCGATCTGCTGCACTGGCTCGCACCCGGAGCCACGAACGCGCCCCTTACGGCAACGGCCGGTGCTGCCGTCGTTGCCAAATTCCCCGACGGTGCGCCGATCGATCGACTCGAGGGCCCAACCGGCCCGCTTTCGCCGGATGCCGAGGGCCGGCTCCACCCCGACGAAATCGGCGCATGGCACGCCATGGGACGGGAGCGCGCAGGCTTGCTCCTGGTCTCTTTCCGCGACCCCGCCGAATCGGAGATCGATGGCACAGCCGACGCGCACGGAAACGGCGCCGGGCAAGCTCCCGCGGCGGCCGACCCGGATCTGCCCGCCGGCGGCACAACCGCGTCTCTGGCGCCCGGCGCCACGCGCGTCCCCCTCACCACCGCGCCACTGGCGCTCGCGGCAGCCCTGCTGGCGGCCGAGTGGCTGCTCGTCGCCCTCGACGCGCGACGATCCCAGGGCGACGAGGGGCTATGATTCACCTCGGGCTCGCGAATGGACTCGTGATCACGGCGGCGGGCTGGCTACCCGCGGCTCTCGCTCTCACGACGCTCGCGGTCTTCGCCGCGACCGTGCTCATCTGGGGGAGCCGCCGCCGTTCCTTCGCAGCCGGGAGGATCGCGTCCACTGCCACGGCCCGACTCTGGTCGGCGGCGTTGCTGCGGACCGGAGCTCTGGCGGCGGTCCTGGCCGCACTGGCCGGGGCCCAGCGCGTCGAGACCGTGCACGAGGATCGCCTCGCGGTCGCCGCTTTGCTCGACGGCTCGGCGAGCATGGGCCCCGACGAGCGCGTCTGGGTGGACCAGCAGCTCGAAGAGATCGCCGCCGCACTCCATGCCGACGATTCTCTCGCTGTGATCCGCTTCGGCGCCGAAGCCGTGCTGGCCCTTCCGCCCGGAGCACCCGAACGCGCCGCCGAATCCGCTGCCAGCATCGATCCGCAGGCGACCAACATCATGGCCGCCCTCGACGGCGCGAGTGCACTCGCCGGCGCGATGCCGCTCGTCACCATTCTGCTCACTGACGGCAACCAGACGCGCGGCGATGCGACCGCCGCAGCACAGGCCGGCGCACGCCGCGGGCTCCGGATCTTCCCGCTTGCGCCGCGACGCGAACACGAGACCCTCGGCCTCGAGAGCGTCCGTGCGCCCGCGGCGATCCGCCACGGCGAGGACGCGCACTTCGCGGTCGCGCTGGGCAACGGTTCGAGCGAGACCCGCGACGCCGTGCTGATCGCGCGCGAGTGGGATCGCGAGCTGGGCCGCATCCCGGTGCGGGTCCCCCCTGGCCGCTCGGTCGTCGACGTTTCGCTACCGGTCGAGGCTCCCGGTCATTACCGAATCGACTTCGCGCTCGAAGCGCTCGATGGCCGCACCCTGGGGCAGAGCAGCCAGGCAGCGCTCAGCGTACTCGGCCGGCCACGGGTTCTGGTCATCGGCGCACGTCCGACACTGGCGCGGGCGCTCGAAGGGGCGGGCTTCGAGGTCGAAGCCTCGCCTCGCCTCGAAGTGACCACGGCCGGCGCACTCGATCGCTTCCACGCGGTGGTTATCGGCGAAGCCACGCCCGCCGACCTGCCGGAAGCGGGCCAGCGAGCTCTCGCTGATTTCGTGGTGGAGCGCGGGGGAGGGCTCGTGCTGGCGGGCGCCCGCGGGCTCGTCACGGATAAAAAGCTCGAGAACTCCCCACTCGCCGCGATCCTGCCAGTCGGCGTCCGCGAGGAGAAGCCCAAGCCCCGCCAACGGGCGCCCTTCGCGCTGGTTCTCATCATCGATCGTTCATCAAGCATGATTTATGGTGTCACTCTCGACCAGCGAGAACCGTCGCGGATGAGCTATGCCCGCGACGCCGCCCTCTCGGTGCTGGCGCAACTCGAGGACCGGGACCTGGTCGGTCTGATCGCCTTCGACACCAAGACAACCATGCTCGCCCCGGTTGCCCCACTCGGCCCGCGGCGCGGCGAGCTCATGGACTTGATCGCACGAATCGCTCCGAGTGGCGGCACAGATTTCAAGGAAGCGCTCGAGATTGCGCTCGCGCAGCTTCGCCCCAGCGACAATCCGGTGCAGCACATCATCTTGCTGACCGACGGCGCCAGCATCCGGCCGGCCGCCGAGCACGAAGAGGTCATCGAGGAACTCCGACGGACGGGCATCTCGGTGACCTCGATCCGCATCGGCGACGACAAGGATACTTTCGCGCTGATCCAGGACATCTCGAGCCGCACCGGTGGGGCCTTCCACCACGTCAAGGATGCCGTCTCCCTGCCCAACCTGATGGTCGAGGACGCGCGCCGCCATGCCGGGCGCGAAGAAGATGCCGCGGAGCCGCCCTTCCGGCCACGCTTCGAGAGCAGCTCCGCCGCACTGGCGGGCTTCGAGGACCAACGCCTGCCAATCCTGCGGGCCTGGGCCGACGTGCCCGCCCGCTCCGGTGCCGAAGTCTGGATTGAACGCGAGGGGACGGATTCGCGGCAGCCGATCCTCGCCGCCTGGCAGAACGGTCTCGGACGGGTGGCGGTGTTCACCGCCAACGCGGGCGAGGAATGGCAGGCTTGGCGTCATGCGCGTCGTTTCTGGGCGCAGCTCGTACGCTGGGCGGCAAGGCCACGCAGCGACGACGAGGTCGTGCTGCGGGTGGAGGAGGTCGAAGGCCAGCCCGTGCTCGAAATTCGCACCTTCGACGCAGCGGCGCACCGAGAACCGCTGCGGGTGAACGTGCATCGGCGTGACGGCCGTGAACTCCAGCTCACGGCGATGGCCGTCGCCGAGGGCCGCTTCGAAGTCACGCTGCCGCCCTTGGCGGAGATCGAACCGCGGGTCGTCGTCTCGCGCGCCGGTCCGAGTGCAGCGAGCCCGGGTGAGCCCCCTCCTTCGCCGGCGGGCGCGCCGACTGCGCCGAGCCCCGCGCCGGAGTCCGGTCGGGCCGATGTCGCGTGGTCGCGTGAGGAATGGCTGCCGCGGGCCGGCGGCGCACGGCTCGCCAGCACCGAGGATCCCGAAGCACCCCCGGACCGCCGGCTGCTCGAGCGGCTCGCACAGGTCTCGGGCGGCCAACTCGATGCGCCGCTCTCGACCATCCTCGCCCGCGCGCCAGCAGACCGGCAACGGACCGAGCCCCTGCTCGCCTGGCTCGTCCTCGTTGCGCTGCTCTGCGCCGGCGCCGACATCGCTCTGCGCCAATTCCGTCGCGGCCGCTGAGCTGCCTGCGGTGCACGCACCGAGGGCAGCGACGGCGCCGCGTGCGTTGCATCACCAGCGATGCCGGGTATACCTCGCAAAGCTGCGGGCTTGGGGCCTCGCGGTGCAAGGGGAACAGCATGTCCTACATCATTACGAGGCTCTGCCGTGACTGCGTCGATACCGGCTGTGTCGCGGTCTGCCCGGTCGATTGCATCTACGAGTACAAGGGGAGCGATACGGCGGCCTTCCCCAACCAGCTCTACATCCCCCCCGACGAGTGCATCGATTGCGGCGCCTGTGAGCCCGAGTGCCCGTGGCAAGCCATCTTCGAGGAAGTGGCCGTGCCCGAGACCTGCAAGGACGACACCCCTCTCAATTACCGCATGATGGAATCTTCGACGGACTTCGCGGTGAAGAAGCACCAGAAGACGGAACACCCGACCGCCGATCAGATCACCGCCAACAAGAAGAAGTGGGGCCTCACGGCTTAGTTCTTCTTCCCGACCGCTCGCGCGCTCCGGGCCGAGCGGGGCCGCGCCGCGCTTCGGTTGCGTTCTGTTGCAGCAGCGTCTTGCGCACCATCCGCCCCGGGCCCCCACAGCTTCGTCTGAAGGTTTCCTGGTTGCGCTCCGCTGCAGCGGGATCCGCAGCGGCGCGCGAAATCGAGCCGCGCCGGGCGAGGGCGTGATCCGAACTGGGGCGTCGCGCGGCTTTTCCTGTTGACCAAGCTCGCGACTCGCAGGCAGGCTCGGGGACGCTGCGGGTCCGCCCCGCGGCATCACCGCGCGTTGTCCACGCCGTGGCGAACCCA
The DNA here is from genome assembly GCA_005777805.1 of Pseudomonadota bacterium. GTDB lineage: Bacteria > Desulfobacterota > Binatia > UBA12015 > UBA12015 > SXLG01. Next base: position 7,301 of record SXLG01000048.1, on the reverse strand, counting down.
AAGATGTCCTTCCCAGCGACCTCCAAACCGAAGCCCCATCGCGGCATGGCCCGTGCGCTGGCCACCGCAGCAATGGTCTTCGGACTCATCGACCTCGCCGTTGCCGGTTCGGGCGACATCTACACCATCGCCGGCAATGGCACGCCGGCGTATTCGGGTGATGGCGGTGCGGCGGCCGACGCCACACTCAGTTCCCCTTCGGCGTTGGCGATCGACGCCGCCGGTGGCGTCTACATCGCCGACACGGCCAATCATGTGATTCGCCACGTGTCACCCGCAGGCCTCATCTCGACTCTGGCCGGTACCGGGGTCGCCGGCATGAGCGGCGACGGTGGGGCCGCCACCGCAGCCCAGCTCCGGCTACCCGCCGGCCTGGCCCTCGCCCCCGACGGCCGCCTCTACATTGCCGACACTGCCAATAACCGGATTCGCCGCATCGAGAGTGACGGTTCCATCACCACGGTCGCGGGCACCGGCCAGGCCGGCGCCACCGGCGACGGCGGCGCCGCTCTCTCGGCCGCCCTCAAGAATCCGTGGGGAATCGCGTTCGACAGCGCCGGCAACCTCTACATCGCCGACGAAGGCAATAATCGGATCCGCCGGGTGGCGGCCGCGACCGGAACGATTTCAACGATTGCCGGAAGCGGACAAGTCGGAAACACCGGTGACGCCGGCCCGGCCGACGAAGCGCGTCTGACGCACGCCTCCGGAGTCGCCCTCGACGCCGCAGGCCGCCTCTACATCGCCGACAAGGGCAATCACCGTGTTCGCGTGGTCAGCGTGACCGGAATCATTTCCGCCTTCGCCGGCGACAGTGCCGGCGACTCGGGCGATGGTGGCCCGGCGACCGAGGCCCAGCTCGGCAACGTCGTTGGCGTCGCTGTCGGTGCGGGTGGCAATGTCTACGTCAGCGACACCGGAAACCACCGCGTGCGCCGGATCACCACGGCCGGCACCATCTCGACTGTGGCGGGTTCCGTCCGGGGCTACTCCGGCGACGGCGGCCCGGCCAACGAGGCTGAGCTGCGCGCGCCATCGGGCCTCGCCGTGGACTCCGCCGGTCGTCTCTGGCTCGCCGACGAGGGCAACAACGTCGTGCGCCGGGTGGACAGCACCTGCGGCAACGGCACGGTCGATGATGCCGAAGAATGCGACGCGTCCGAGAACAACGGCCAGCCGAGTTCGTGCTGTCTCTCCTCCTGCCAGTTGCGCGCCACCGGTGAGACCTGCCGAGCGGCAGCGGACGACTGCGATATCGCCGAGACCTGCGACGGCAGCACCGGGGCCTGCCCGATCGATGGCGTCGAGCCCGACACCGATGCCGACGGTTTCTGTGATGTCATCGACGCCTGCCCGGACGACCACGACCCCGCGCAGCAGGACGACGATGCCGATGGCCAGGGCAATGCATGCGACGCCTGTACCAACACCCAGGGCGCTTTTGCGGCCGGCCACCGTCTGATCATCGGCCGGCTCTCGACACCCCCCGGTGACGATTCGTTGAGCGTCCGGGGACGGATTCTCCCCTTCCCGACCACCCCCGAGATCGACCCGGTGGCCTCCGGCGTTCGCGTTGTGCTGCTCGACGCCGCCGCCCGTCCGATCATGGACGCTCGTGTCCCTGGGGGTGTGTGGAATCCCGTCACCCGTCGCGGCTGGTCACTCCGCCAGTCCGCCACCGGATTTTCGGCGACTTTCGTCGATGCCGGCAGGAGTGCTCCACCCGCCGGTGGGATCCGTAAACTCCGGATCATCCTGCGCGACGGCGAAGGCCTGACGCGCGTCGAGATCGACGGCCGGCAGGACAACTACGCACTCAGCCCCGGCCAGACACCCGTCCGACTCGTGATCTCGCTCGACCCCGACGATCCGGCATCCGCACAATGCGGCGAGTTCGTCTTCGAAGGGCCAGCGACCGCCTGCACCTTCGCCCATTACGGCGCCACCCTGACCTGCTCTTGACGACGGCTGCGCCGACTTCAGCGAACGTCGCCGTGCGTGGCGCGGGAGTAGATCCGCGGGAGTTCGCGCGGCAGCGTCTGGATGTCGTCGATCACGAGATAGCGGTCGGCGGGGCACATCTCGCGCAGGTAGTCGTGCCCGGCGCGGTCCACCGTGATGCAGAAGGTCGAGATGCCGGCCCGCTCCGCCTCGGCGATCGCCTGGGCGGTGTCGCGCAGACCGTAGAGATTCGAGCGACGATCGCGGCCATAATCGAAGTCCTGCGGAAAGCCGTCCGAGAGCAGGATCAGGTTCCGTGAACGCGAGGGAATCGGCGAGAGCCGGCGGATCGCCTGTCGCAGGGCCGCACCCATCCGGGTCGAACGCTGCGGTTCGAGCGCGCCGATCCGGGCCCGGCTGGCCAGCGTCAGTGCCTCGTCGAACGACTTGACCTCGAAGACTTCGACACGATCGCGACCGTGACCGGAGAAGCCGTAGATCGCGTAGAGGTCGCCGATCTCTTCGAGCGCCTGCGCCATGATCGCGAGCGCTTCTTTCTGGATGTCGAGCACGCGGCGACCGCGCCGGCCGGGGCGGCCGTCCGGCGCCGGCTCGACCTCCTCATCGGTTGAGGCCGAGACGTCGAGCAGAAAGAGTGTCGCGACGTCACGCTCCTCGCGCTGGCGCGCGGTATAGAGCCGCGCCGAGGGCGTGACGCGGGCACGCAGGTCGGCACGCGCGATCACCGCGGCGTTGAGGTCGACATCCTCGCCGTCAAGAAGGCCACGGATCACGCGGTAGCCCTCGGGGGGGACGCGCTGAAACTGCCGCCGGACCTCCGGTAGCAGTGCCGCGTGGCGGTCGAGTGCCTCGGTGAAGAAGCTCGCGTCCTCGCCCTCGAGCACGATCTCGTGGACCTGACACCACCCTGCCCGATAACCCTCGATCTCCCAATCCCATTCGTCGTGCAGAAAAATACCGCGCGCCGTCTGGCCGGGTCGCGCCAGTGCCACCGGGGGCAGCGCCGATGCGCCGCTGGCCTCGCCCGTGCCTGGAGCCTTCGGGACTCCCGATCCCATGAGCCCGGTGACAAAGAGTCCCATCGGATCGAGCGTGCCGTCCGAACGCAGCACCGTCACTTCCGGATTGCGTTCAAGGAACGCGCGCAGCAGAGCGAGATCGGCCCTGGGCGCGTCGGAGAGTTCGTCCGAGCGCTGACCGCGCGGCGTGTGCTCGACCCCGGGTGGGGGAAAATCTGCTTGCTGGTCGGAACCCGGCGACGGCCGGTCGCTGCCCTCCTCCAGCAGGTAGGTCAGCATCGGATCATCCTCGAAGAGCGTCTCGATCGACTGGATCCGGACGAGTTCGCCCGCCTCGAGCAACGCACAGAAGCGCTCGGTGAGGCGCAAGCTGTCAAGCGGCGTGGCGCGCCCCGCGGCCACCTGGTCGGCAAAGGCGCGCAGGGCCTCGAGCCCGGAATCGAGCGTCGCAATGTCGGCGGGCGGACCCCCGAGTGCCAGGAAAAGCAGCGCTGGCGGCGCCCCCTGCGCCGGATCCGGGCGGCCGTTCGGGAAGAGTCTCTGGCGAAGCGGGCGCAGATCCGCCGCGAGGCCGGGCAGCTCGCGCGCCAGCGCCGGTCCAAGCCGTACCGCCTCGATTTGCGCAAAGAGCCCGGCCGCGACCTGTGGTGCCGTGAAGTGTGCGAAAATTGCCGTCAGGCCGCCTGCGACCTCGGCGTCGGGTTTCCACTCGTGCACCGTGAGTCGGCGCGTGCCCTCCGCCTCCCAGCGCAGAGCGAGAGAAACTTGTAGCTTGAGAAGCGTGAAGTTCTCCTCCCAGACAGGGAAGTGCGCCGCGCGCTCGGCCACCGGCAATCCCTCCTCGTCGAGGATTGCCGGCAGTAGCCCGTCGAACTCTCGGGGCACCAGAACCTGCCGCTGGTCGGTCAGAACGTGGGCGTACCCGCGCAGGGTGCGCTCGACGTCCTCGAAATGCACCGCCGCGTCGTGCCGCTTGAGGAAGGCACGGGCGCCACGCGTCTCGAGGGCAAAGAAAGCCTCCGCTGCCGCGGGCGAGACCTCGGCCTCGGCGAGGCCTTCTTCGACGAAGGCGTCGAGCTCGGCGTCCTCGCCGAGCGCTTCGAGCACACGCAGCACGGTCCGCAGAAAGGGCGGCGTCGCGGCGGGTACGGCGGCCGCGAGTCGGGTACTGACTGCAAGCACGCGCGCCCGGCGAGACGGGACGAGCCGGCGCAGAACGGGTCCGCATACCGCGAGAACGTCGGCCATGAGTGCGGGCCGGTGCGCCAGGGCATGCAGGACTCCGAGCAAGGGGGCGCGCGCGTCGGCGGGCACCGCGCCGAAGGCTTCGATGGTCTCGGTCCCGAGTCGGCTCGCCACCACGCGATCGACGGTGGCGACTGTGGCCGCGATCTCGAAGAAGGCCGCAAGTTCCTCGTCGGAAAGGCCCCCGCCCACGGGAAGCCGCAGCTCGACGTCGCGGAAGCGGCGGCCACCGGCCGAGACCTCGACGAACCATCGGCCCCAGGCCACCAGCACGGGCGCACCACGGAAGCCCAGCCCGCGCCCGGCGGCAGCAGCAAAGCGCAGAAACGCCGGATCCGAGACACGCTCGCTCATGAGCGCGGCAAGCCCGTGTGCCGTTGCCGTGAGTCGCTCCAGACGGCCGGCGACCTCTGCGGCCGGCGTCTCGACGAGAACATCGAGTGCTGCGGCACTGAAGAGCTGTGCTGCACGGGTCGCTCCACCCCTGCGCAGAACGTCGAGCGCCGCGAGCCACACCGCGAGCCCTGCGCCGCCGATGCGGAGCAGGGCTTGGATCGGCGCTCCGAGAAGCGCGAAACCCATCTCGCGAGCCGGACCTTCAGCCTCGAGGATTCGCGCCACGATGGTCGCCAGATCGCGTTCGAGATCGCTCCCGCCCGCCGCTGCGAGTTCGTCTCGGAAGGCGAGGATCCGCGCGGCAAAACCGGGGCTGGTCGGCTCGAGCCGATACGCCAGCTGCGCGAGCGTCTCGCTCACGCGTTGGCCACCGTGAGCCCGCCATCGACCACCAACACCGCACCGGTCACAAAGGACGCCGCCGGCACGACCAGACCGAGAATCGCGTGCGCGACCTCCTCGGGCTCGCCATAGCGGCCGAGCGGCACGCGCCGACGCGCGAAGGCCTGCTTGTGGTCCTCCGGAATCAGAGCCGTCATGCCCGTCCGGATGGGCCCCGGACAGACCGCGTTGACGGTGATGCCGCGGCGCGCGAGTTCCACGGCGAGCGAGCGGGTGAGACCGATCACGCCGTGTTTGCTCGCGGTGTAGGCCGGGGCCCCGCGCGTCGCGCCGAGTCCCTCGGTCGAGGCGACGTTGACGATACGCCCCGCGTCCGAGCGTTCGAGCCAGGGCCGGGCCGCGACGATCGTCCGCGCCATGCCGCGCAGATTGACGTCGAACGTCCGCTCCCAGGCGCGGGCGTCCTCGAGCCCGCCGACCAAGCTCACCCCGGCGCAGTTGACGAGGATGTCGAGGCCACCGAGTTCGTCCGCTGCCGCCCTGATCGTTTGCTCGACAGCGCGATCGGAGCAGACATCGAGCGGCCGTGCGCGCGCGTCGAGGCCCGCGCCGCTGAGTTCCGCCACGAGGGCGTCGAGACCCTCGGCCGAGACGTCGGTCGCGACAACCCGAGCGCCTTCCTCGGCGAGGAGCTGTGCTACCGCCCGACCGATACCGCTCGCCGCACCGGTGACCAGCGCGACGCGCCCGCGGATCGAGCGCGTCAATCGCATTCCCGACCCCGGCTCGCCGTCGCGCGTGTCACGGCGCGAGCCAACCATCCCGCCGAGCGCGACAAAAGGGCACGCTCAGGCTGGAGAACCCCGGCTGCCGCCGCCCGTCCCCGTTGCCTGACGCCATCCGGCCGGCCCGCCGCGGTGCCTATGCCGCTTGCCGAGGCCGGGCGCTCCGACGTCAGCCGCAGGACGCCATCCGCCGTCCTGCGGCAGCGCGCGTGCCCACCCCGAGCGAGACATCGGCGAAACGACTAAACTTGCCGAGCGCCAGGGCCGATTACACAAGGGGGAGGATCACCATGTCCACGCTTCGACGGTTCGCCATCGCCTTCGGCACGGTCATCGCTGCTGCCGCCGGGCAGGGTGCCGAGGCTCAGGAGATCCCGCAGCCGCTGCTCGGCAACTGCTGCTCGTGCACCGGCGCGATCCGCGACGATACCGGCTTGGGGCTCGACACGATCCGCGTCGCGACGCGCGTCGTACCGGTGAGCTTCATGAACCCCTTCGACGAGGGGTTCACTCTCGAACTCGTCAGCGGTGCCGTGCCGGTGTTCTCGGCGAGCCTGGCCCCCGGCGACATGGACGAGAACCTCTTCGGGCGTCGCTGGACGTGGCATGACCCGGGCGCCCGCAGCAGCGGAGGTTTCTCCCGCGTGCTCGTCCAGGAAATGGCCGGTGCCCTGGGTGGCTTTCTGATTCACGTCTACGCGTATGGCGATCTCTCGGCCGCGGCCGATCCGTCGATGACCGTCCGCATCGCCATCGGCGGCGATTCATTCTTCGACACCAGCCTCTGGACCGAGCGCGACAACGGCTTCCGTCACGGTTTCTGGTAGGTCGAAAGCCGGGCCAGATCGTCAGGCAAACAGAGCGGTCACCACCTCACCGACCGAGCGCAGCAGCTCGGGGTCGTCCGTCAGCGACTGCGTGACGGCGACGGTGCAGGCGCGCCGCGGCGACAGGCCACGCCCGATCAGGCGCGCCGCGTACACGAGCAGCCGCGTACTGACGCCCTCGCCGAGCCCGGAACCCCGCAGCGCACGCACCTTCTCGCCCAGCGTCGCGAGCATGAGGGCTGTGTCGGCGTCGACACCGCTTTCATGCCGCACAATCTCCGCCTCGCGATCGCGCGGAGGATAATCGAAATCAATGCTGACAAAACGCTGGCGCGTCGAGTGCTTGAGATCCTTGAGCACGCTCTGGTAGCCGGGGTTGTACGACACGACCAGAAGAAAATCCGCGTGTGCCGCGAGGATTTCGCCGCGCTTGTCGATCGGCAGGACCCGGCGATGGTCGGTGACCGGATGGATCAGGACGATGGTGTCCTTGCGCGCCTCGACGATCTCGTCGAGATAACAGATCCCGCCGGCACGCACGGCCTGCGTCAGGGGGCCGTCGGTCCAGACCGTGTCGTCGCCCTGGATCAGAAAGCGGCCGACCAGATCCGATCCGGTGAGATCCTCGTGACAAGCCACGGTGATGAGCGGCAGCGGCCCCTCGCGGCGGCGGCCGCGCAGTCGATGCGCCATGAACTCGACGAAGCGCGTCTTGCCGCAGCCCG
>SXLG01000047.1 GCA_005777805.1 Pseudomonadota bacterium | reverse complement strand
TGCTGGCCCGGCCCGCGCGCGGTGGTGGCCTCGATCGGGTGCGGGTGCAGCACGCCAAGGGGCGGATGACCGTCTTCGAGCGGATCCGCGTCCTGACCGAGAAGGAACCGAACCTCTTCTGGCAGAACTGGGGTCCGGGCCTCGACGGGGCGTCGCTGGTCTGCGGCATCCTCGACATCGGCGGGCGCGATGTCGCGGTCTACGGCCATGACTTCACGCTGCGCGCCGGCTCGATGGATGCGACCAACGGCAACAAGCTGGCGCGTCTGATCTACATGGCCGGCGAGCGAGGTATCCCGCTCATTGGCATGAACGACTCAGCGGGGGCTTTCGTGCCGGCCGGGGTCGGCGGTCTCGACGGCTACAGCGAGGCGTTCACCGCACTGCGCAAGATCAGTGGTGTCGTACCGAGTATCAGCTTGATGTTCGGCTACAACGCCGGTGGCGGCGCGTACCTCCCGCGTCAGGGATCGTTCATGATCCAGTGCGAGGAGACGTTCATCGGCCTCACCGGCCCGGGTGTCGTCAAGACTGTTCTTGGCGAGGACGTCTCGGCAGCCGACCTCGGCGGGCCCGGCGTGCATGGCCTGAGCGGAGTCTGCGATCTCACCACGCCCGACGAACTCGGCTCGCTGCGCACGGCGATCCGCCTGCTCGGCTACCTGCCAGACAATAACCGCTCGCTCGCACCCTTTGGCTCGACCTCCGATCCGATCGACCGTTTTACGGTCGAGGAGGACATCCTCTTCCGGCGCACCTTCAACACGCCGGCCGGCATGAACGCGCCGCTCGACATCACGCTCTTCATGCAGCAGATCTGCGATCACGGCGAGTTCTTCGAACTCCAGCCGGCGCGTGCGCGCAATCTGGTCACCGCTTTCGGGCGGCTTGGCGGGCATGTCGTCGGCATCGTTGCCAACAATTCCTCGGTGGCCTCGGGGCAGATCGATATCCACGCTGCGCGCAAGGGATCGCGCTTCATCCGCTTCTGCAACGTCTACAACATCCCGATGCTCTTCCTCGAGGACACGACGGGTTTTCTCCCCGGTCGCGAGCAGGAGTCGGGCGGCATCATCCTCGAAGGGCGGCGCTTCCTCGATTCGATCATCGACCTGCGCACGCCTTCGATCACGCTGATCATCCGCAACGCCTTCGGCGGGGCGTATGCGAGCTACAACTCGCATTTCGTCGGCGCCGACATGGTCTTCGCGATGCCGCACGCTCGCGTCGCGGTGATGGGTCCGGCCGGCAAGGAATTCGTGTACAAGGACGAGGTTCGCGACGCCGACGCGGGCTACCGCAAGGCGCTGGCGGTGGGTGCCACCGAGGCCGAGGCTGCCGGCGAGCGCGATCAGGCGCTGGCGCGGCTCACCGCCCGCTACGAGCGCGAGCTGATGAATCCCAAGGAAGCCCTGTCGCTCGGTTCGATCTCCCGCATCGTGATGCCGGGGACGAGCCGCCGCGTGCTGGCCGAGAATCTGAATTTTCTGATGCGCACTTATGTCCCTGCACCGATGACCGGGCCGCAGCGCGAGTTCGAGTGACGGGGAGGGGATGGGGTGCTCGATCGCGATCTGACACGGCGGCGCCTGGATGAATGCGCTTCCGAATGGCTGCGCTCCTTTTCATTGACGGGGCTCAAGGTTCTCGTCGTCTGCCGCGGGCCGGTGCGTCAGGAGGCCTTCGACATCTTCGACGCAATCGGCGTGCGTGAATATGGGATGCTGCTCTCCGAGAAGGACTCGGTGACCTATCCCCGCACGCTGGCGCCCGAGCTGCGCGGCCTCCGCTTCCCGAGCAACGTGCACCGGGTGCCGGACTACATGGGCGTGGGCCAGGAGGAGAAGCTCGCGCGCATCGACGAGATCGTCGCGATCGCTCGTGAGCACGGCTACACGCACATCTTTGCCGGCTACGGTTTCATGGCCGAGGACGCCGAGTTCATCGCCGCCGTGGAAGAGGCGGGGATCGGCTTCATGGGGCCTTCCTCGCGCGTGGTGCGCGGCGCCGGCGCCAAGGACGAGGCCAAGAAGCTCGCGCGCAGCCTCGGCAACGCCGTCATCACCGGAATCGATGATATTTCGTCGCGCGCGCTGGCCCGGCGGGCAGGGAGCGCAAAGGGCCTGAGCAAGATTGCGCGCGAGCACGGCCTCGATTTCTCGCCGGATCGGGACGTCACGCTGGAGGCCAACGCCGATGCGTTACTCCAGCTCGGCTATGCCGCCACCGTGGAGCTCGTCTCGATTGACGAGTTGCAGGCGCTGGCGCAGGAACTCTCGGGCGAAATCTGGGCCGCGCATCCCGGCCGACGCATCCGGTTCAAGCACGTCGGTGGCGGGGGCGGGAAGGGCCAGCGGGTGATCGCAGCACCCGAGCAGGTCGCGACGGCAGTGATGGATGTGCTTGCCGAATCGAAGGTGATCGAGCCCGGCTCGAATCGCAACTTCCTGCTCGAACTCAACATCGACGCGACCCGGCACAACGAGATCCAGCTCGTTGGCAACGGTCAGTGGTGCGTGGCGCTGGGGGGGCGCGATTGCTCGGTGCAGATGCACGAGCAGAAACTGCTCGAAGTCTCCCTGACGCGCGAGCTGCTCGACACCGAGATCGCGCTTGCTGCGCCCGCTGCGGCCGAGATCCTGCGCGATGGCCAGGACATGCTTGCGCGCATGGAGCTCGAGGCCGAGCGTTTTGGCGCGGCCGTCGGTCTCGACTCGGCCTCGACCTTCGAGTGCATCGTCGACGGCCGCGAGCACTTCTTCATGGAGATGAACACCCGCATTCAGGTCGAGCACACCGTCACCGAGCTCGCCTACCGTCTGCGTTTCTCGAACCCCGACGACCCCGATGAGTTCTTCTACTGCGACGAACTGATCGAAGTGATGGCCTTGCTCGCGGCGCATGGTTCGCGACTGCCCCGGCCCGAGCGTGTGGTGCGCAACGTCTCGGGGCTCGAGGTGCGGATCAACGCCACCAACGCGGCCCTCCAGCCCCACGCCGGTGGTCTGATCCGCGCCTGGTCGCCGCCGATCGCCGGCGAAATCCGCTTCGATCAGGGGATCGGTCTGCGCAACCCCGACACCGGGGGGTTCGTGTTCTACCAGCTCGCCGGAGCCTATGACTCCAACGTCGCGCTGGTACTGACCGCAGGCACGAGCCGGCGCGACAATTACGAGCGCATGGCCGAGGTGCTGCGTCGCACCGAGATGCGCGGCGACGATCTCAATACCAATCTTTCTGTGCACTACGGCCTGGTGCAGTGGTTCCTTGGCCGTGGCGTGATGGCCGAGCCATCGACGCGCTTCATGCAGTCCTACCTCGCGGCGGTCGGGGCCCTGTGCCGCGCTGCCGATCAGGTCGATCTCGACGTCGCGATGGCCGAGGTCGCGCGGCGGGCCGGCGGCGGCGAGGCCCGCGCGGTTCTCGGGGCGAAGGAGACCCTGCTGCGTCGCCCGCTCGAGCGGATCCTGCGCGATGCTCACGTGCTGGCAGGATTCCTCGGTCGGTACGACGGTGAGCTGTGGGTCCGCTGCGGCGGTGAGATCCGTTTCGTCGTCAATCCCGTGCGAGTGCTGGAGCGGCTCTACCACTTCCTCGATCTTGATGACGCCGACGGCAAGCCTTCGTCCGAGAGGATCTGGAGTCACGACGCGGCGATCCTCGACGAGGCGCTGGGTTTCTACGCCGATGTCGCGGCCCGCACAGGCCTCTCGACCTGGGCCGAGATCGAGTCGATGTTCGCGAACGGCCACGCCGCGGCTCTGTGCGGGAACGACGAAGCGCTTTGGCGGGCGTGCCTCGCCGCCCACCGCGGCTTCCAACTCGGGCTGGAGATCTTGCTCCTGTTGCCGCGGCTCGGCGCGCGCTCGGAGTTCCTCGAGATGGGCGTCGATGAACAATTGCGGCCGTTTTTCCCCGCGCGTTTCACCGACCAGGCTCGCATGGCCGAGGACGTCCGCGCCCTGGCGCCGCCCCCCAAGGCCAGTGCCGACGAGATCGTCACCCCGATGGGCGGCACCTTCTACACTCGCGAGGCACCGTACCTGCCGCCCCTCGTCGAGGCGGGCCAGCACTTCGCGGCCGGCCAGCCCCTCTTCGTGATCGAGGTCATGAAGATGTTCAACAAGATCAGCGTTCCCTTCGCGGGCACCATCACGGGCAACCTGCTGGACGGTGGCGACGGCAAGGTGGTGCGCAAGGGCCAGCCGGTCTTCTCGATCACGCCCGACGAGCGGCACGAGGAGGTCCCGGCCGCAGAGGTCGCCGCGCGCCGCCGCGAGGCAACCCTCGCGTTGCTTGCGGGCGGAGAGCTTGGCTGACGCGACGCAATGATCGCAGGCTCGTTCGCCACGGTGGCAGCCGGGACGTGAGCCGCCGCTTCTGGTGTTCGGTCGCCGTGCTTGCGACCGCGGCGCTGGCTTCACCGGTGCGCGTCTCGAACGCGGCAGCGGCGGAGGGGATCGAGCCGCGCTGTACCCTGGCGACCGCTCCCGACGCGCGTTGGCAGACACGGCGCGAGAATGGTGCTGCGTGGCTCGTCAGTCCATGTGGTGAGCGCCTGCTCTCGATCGGTGTCAATGTCCTTGACGCCGGAGCATCGGGCGAGGGCAGCACCGGCAAGCACTACGACTGGCGTCCCGGCTACCCGTCGCGCACGGCCTGGGCTGATGCGACCCGCGAGCGTCTCCGTGCGTGGGGCTTCAACTCGGCCGGTGCGTGGTCGCTGGCTCCCGGCGAGCTGGCGCTGCCGGGCGTGATCGACCTCGAGCTCGGCCGCAACGCCCGCTTCCACTGGTTTGACCCCTTTTCGCCGGAGATGGCGGCGGTCATGGCAGCGAAGGCACGCGAGTTGACGGCGCCGTATCGGGGCTCGCCGTGGCGCATCGGTTATTTCTCGGACAACGAGGTCGGGTGGTGGAGTGGGGCCCTCTTCACCTTCTACTCCGAGCAGTCTGCCGCGAGCTTCACCAAGCGACGACTGGTGCGCTTGTTGCGCAATCTCTACCGCGACGAGTGGCCCGGCTTCGTCGGCGACTTCGTGCCCCCCGACGGCGTGGATTCCTGGGCCGGACTTCTTGCGGCGACGCGGCCGACGCGGCTCAGGCCCGGCGGGGCGGGGGCACGCGCCCTCTCGGCCTGGACCACCACGGTGGCCGAGCACTACTACCGTCTCTCGGCTGCGGCGATCCGCCAGGCCGATCCGGGCGCTCTCTACTTCGGCGATCGCCTGCCGATCTACTACGACCCGGCCGCCGTGCGCGCGGCAGCACCCCATGTCGATGTGATTTCGGTCAACTATAATCCCGACGCGAAGGACGGCTGGGTCGCGCCCTATTTCTTTGCTGGCCTGCGCGAGCTGACGGGTGGCCGCCCGGTGCTGGTTTCGGAGTGGTTCTTTGCGGCGCGCGAGAATCGCAGCGGCAATCGCAATAACGGCCACTTGATGACGGTCGCGACGCAGGCCGAGCGCGCGCGCGGTGCCGCAGCGACGGCACGCGCGCTGGCCGCGATCCCCGAGGTGCTCGGTTTGCACTGGTTCCAGTACTACGACTATCCGAGCGGCGGCCGCGCCGACGGCGAGGATTACGCCTTCGGTCTGGTGGACACGGTCGACCGACCCTACGGCGAGTTGGTGGCGGCGTTGGGCGCCGCGAATCGCGAGCTTGAGACACTGCACGCCGGATCGGCAGCGGCCCCGCGAGGGCCCGCGAGTGCGGCGGCCGCAGGTGGGCGGAGACCAGCCTCCCTTGACGCAGAGACTGCGGACGCAAGAGCGGCAGCACCCGTGGCCGCTGCCGGGGCATCGACCGGGCGCGGCGCGCCGGCCGGCG
>SXLG01000007.1 GCA_005777805.1 Pseudomonadota bacterium | reverse complement strand
CCTGGCCCTGGTCGCAGTCGATGCTTGCCGAGCACGCTGCGGCCCTGACTCCCGAGCAGCGCCGCGCCATCCTGTGCGACAACGTTGCCGAGCTCTACGGCATCGATCTGCAAACGCTCGGCGCGTGAGCGGTGGCCGCTCGCCCGGCGAGCCTCGATCCGCCCACGCGGCGTGCGTGTGCGGTGGCCCGAGGCACGGTGACGGGCGGGTCGGTCTCGCCGCGGCGGCGCGAGTCCCGACGCTCCCGACGACTGGCGGGCCCGCCCGCGGCGTGAGAGGAGTCCGCCGTGTCTGCCGAGCCAGACGGGCTTGCGGCGTTCCCGCCCGAGAGTGACCGCTACCGGGCGCGGCTGATCCTGCTGCACGGGCTGTGGACCGCACCCGGAATCTGGCGCGCGGTTGCGCTGGCCTTCGCGCATCGCGGGTGGTGGTGTGAGGCCCCGAACCTGCGCGTCGACGGTGGTGGCCTCGAATCGTGGCAAGGTGCGGCCGGCGCGGCGATCGAGCTCGGCGATCGCCCCGCGATTGCGATCGGCTACGACCTGGGGGCGCTGGTGGCGCTCGAACTGGCCAGCTGCGGACAGGTAGAAGCCGCGATCGCCATCGCACCCCCGCTCGACGGCCTCGGGAGGGCGCTGGGGTGGGGGAGCCGGCTCGGCGCGCGGCTAGGGGTCGGCCCGGTCGCGCCCCCGGCCCTCGGTCACGCATGGCTCGACCCCGGGCCTGGTGCCCGGCCGGGGCTCGCGGTCGCGGCCTTCCTCTGCCCCGAGAGCGCGGCCCTGATTGCGAGTTGTCGCGGCCGGGCGCTCCAACCCCGCGCTCTACGAGCGCCGGTATTGCTCGCGGACCAGGCGAGCGACCCGATGGCCTCGCGGTCGCTGATGCAGATCACCGCGGCCGGCCTCGAAGCCGATTTCGACGTCTTACCGGGCGGCCGGTTGCCGATGCTGGCAGCGCGGATCGACGCCTGGGTCTCCGTGCTCCAGCGCTGGCTCGTGCGCCGGCTGGGCCCGGAACTGCTGCTCTTGCGCGGCGACGAAGACCTGGTCGAGGACGCCTAGCAGGCTTGCTCGCAGCCCCCGGAAGCGGCGGCGTGTCCGGTCTTCTGTCGCGCAGTTGCCCCGGAGGCTCTCTCGGCAAGCCACGGAGCGTGGCACCGCTGGGGAGCGATGCTTCGGGCGACGCGCGGTACGTAGGGGGCTGTGTTGACAAGCCACGTAATCGCACCCCGGATGCGGCCGCGCGTCTATTCTGGCGCGGCGGGGACTGGGCTGGGGTCAGCTCTGGCGGCTGGGACCGGCGGGTGGGCGCGAGGCCGCCACGGGATCGCTCGGGGCAGGCGGCGCGGTCGGGGCAGGCGGGGTCGTGCCGATGGTGTGGAGGCCGCACTCGGTCTTGCCGCGTCCCGCCCAGCGGCCGGCGCGCTCGTCCTCGCCCGCCAGGATCGGGCGGGTGCAGGGCAGGCAACCGATGCTGGCGTAGCCCTGTTCGAACAGCGGATGCGGCGGGATGCCGTGCGCCTCCATGTACTCCCAGGTCGTTTTGGTGTGCCAGTTGGCCAGCGGATTGATCTTGACCAGACCGCTGCCGAGGCGTTCGACGATCGGCATACCGGCCCGCGTGCCGGCTTGATCGCGACGGCGGCCGTTGATCCAGCCGCGCACGCCACGCAGGGCCAACTGCATCGGCTCGACCTTGTTGATCTGGCAGCAGAGGTCGGGATTGCGATCCCAGAGATCATCGCCGTGACGGGCAATAAATTCAGGGCGCGGCATGACCGAGGAAAGATTCCGCACCTCGAGGCCAAAGAGCGTGGACAGCCGGTCGCGATAGGCGAGGGTTTCGGGGAAGTGGTAGCCGGTGTCGATGAAAAGAACCGGCGTGGCCGGGGCGATCTGGCGCAGCATATGCGCGATCACCACGCCCTCGTGCTGGAACGACATGGTCAGCACGGCGTCGGGAGCGAAGGTGGCCGAGGCCCAGCGCAGGATGTCCTCGGGCGTGGCGGTCTCGAACGTCGCACTCTGGCGTTCGATCTCGGTAGCCTCCATCTCAAGCATCTTTGGTCCGCGCTACCACCGATGACTCCCTGCGGCAATCGGAGTCCCAACCACGGTCGTCGACCCCCGGGGTTAGGCGCTTCGCCTCTGCCCGGGGGCAGCACTGCCGGCCGCACCCGGCGGCCGCGCGAGCGTGAGCCCGTAGCGGTGGAAGACCTCGGCCACCGTATCGTGATCGGCCTCGAGGGCGGCTTCGAGCGAGCGTGCTCCGACCTCGGCAGCGCGCTGCCGTTCTCCCGGCCAGAAGGGGAAAGCGTTGAGGAAACTCTCCTCGGTGTCGGAGGGTTCGATCAACACGATGTCGCCGTGGAAGCTCGGGTCCTCGCGGTACTGGTTGAGTCCCAGGTGCAGGCGCGAATGGAGCAGGGCCCGGAAGACCTGACTCATCACGGCAACCAGTCCGTGCTCGGCAAGCGGGGCGCCGCTGGCGTGCCGGTCGGCCGCCCCGGGGCGTGTAGAATTATTATATGGACGGAAGGGGTTGTAGCAGATTACAAGATCGGCCCCGTGCTCGATCGCGACGTCGATGTTGGCGGTTCGCCGGACGCTACCGTCGACGTAATCGACACCCTTGATGCGGGCCGGGCGGTAGAAGCCGGGCAATGCCGTGCTGGCCTGGACAGCCTCGGAGATCAGCAGGGCAGAATCCTCATCATGACCGAAGACCACCCGCTCTGCGGTGTCGAGATCGACCGCGGAGATATAGAGTTCGCGGCCCCTCTCCAGCAGGAGCGCACGGAAACTATTGGCGATGCCGCGCTCGGTGAAGCTGCGCCGCACGAAACGCTCGATCCGGCGATTGTCGAAAAGTCCCGACGGCAGGTAATCGAGCGGCATGGGCAAGGGGGGCGAGCCCGCGAGCAGACTGTCGGCCACCGCACTGGTCAGGCGGGTGAGGGTTTCGGGCCCGGGCTCGGCAAGCCAGGCCTCGAAAGGTTGGCGCAGTCGTGTGGCTGCCTCCGGGAGTCGCGCCAGCGCGTTGGCACCGACCCGCGGCAGCCAACCCACCAGAGCCGAGAGCAATTCGAGTGGCCGACCCAGAAACTCCTCGAGATTCGGGAAGTAGAGGTCAAGCACGCTGAGTTGGCCGAGTTCGCCCGGCCGGTCGTGGGCCTCGAGCATTTCCTCTGGGCTGATGCCGGCGGCGAGCGGGGCGGCAAGCAGGGCACCGGCCGAGAGTCCGACGAAGATGTCGAGATCCGTCACCTTGCGCCCGACCAGCATCGAATCGAGTGCAGCCAGGCCACCGAGTTCGAAGGCCCCGGCGGTCACGGCACCGCCCGCGAGCACGAGTGCCACCCGCGGCGAGACTTTCCGCGTGCGCGGGGTACTTTTCTGGATGACGGTGACGCCCATAACCTGAACCTGCGGCCTGGCAGCGGGCCGCGACCTCTCCTTCTCAGGATCTCGGAGCGCCCGGCTTTCGGCAATAGCCCTTGTGGGTGAGGGCCCGCTCGGTCGCCGCGAGGTCGGCCGGGGTGTCGGCGGTGTACCAGGGGCCCTCATAGAGGAAGCTGCCAAAATGGGCCCCGGCCTCGAAAAGCCGCGGGTAGAGATCGCGCATCGAGCTGAACGCCCCCTTTCGGGGCATGAGGCCGATCAGCTCGGGGGAGAGGACCTGGACCGAGGCGAACATGCCGAGTGTCAAGCCGTCGGCCGGTGCGCCACGGCCGAGGAAGCGCCGGATCCGGCCCGCCGAGTCGGCCCCGAAGAGGCCGTATTCGGCCGCCCGAGGGTCGTCGCGCAGCACCAGCGTGACCAGAGCCCCCGTGCGCGCGTGCTGCGCCAGGACCTGATCGAGGGGCACCTCGGAGATGACGTCGGCGTTGAGGACCACCAGCGGGCCACCCGCCGGAGCAGCCGCGTCGATGCCGAGGAGATCGGCGGCCTGACGGATGCCACCGCCGGTATCGAGCAGCGTCTCTTCGATTGAATAGCGGATGCGCAGGCCGCGTTCAGCACCGTCACCGATCGCGGCGACGATCCGCTCGGCGAGGTGGTGGACGTTGATCACGACGTCTTTGATGCCGTGCGCCAGGAGGAGATCCAGGCCGTAGTCGATCAGCGGTCGCCCGGCGGCTTCGACCAGCGGCTTGGGCACGTGCTCGGTGAGCGGCCGCAGGCGGCGGCCCAACCCCGCGGCGAGGATGAGCGCCCGGGGCGGGGGTCTCAAGTTCGTCCCGCTCATCCGAAGGTAGGGCTCCGCGCGGCGAGGGCTGCGGCGAGGGCCCGGTGGCCGGCCTCCTCGAGCGCCCGCCGCGAGCGCCGCGCCATCCGCGGCACGAAATCGAGGTAGCTCGACTTGCCGCGTTCGATCGCGAGGAAACCGAATCGGCCTATGACGCGCAGTGTGCGATAGGCGATCGCCTCGTTGAACTGGCGCTCGAGTTCATGGCGCGGCTGGGCGAGGTCGAAGCCACGCCGGCGCAGACCAGAGGTCCAGGCGTCGAGCAGGGCTGTCTCCTCGGCCGGGCCGATGAAGCGATCCGAGTCGCGGTCGCTGGCCAGACTGGCGAGATCGTAGAGGGCCGGCCCGAGCAGCGCGTCCTGAAAGTCGAGTAGGCGGAGTCGCCCTGCGGGATCGAGATGCAGGTTCCAGGCGTGGTAGTCGCGGTGCATCAGCACGACCGGCTGGGCCGCGATCCGGTCCCCTAGTCCCGCCAGCAGACGCTCGAGTTCGGGGTCGGCGTCAGCCAAGCGCGGCGGGCCCGAGAACGAAGGGGCCAGGCCGTAAGCGCTCGTCACTGCCAGCTCGCGCATGATCAGGCTGCTGTCGTAGCGGTCGTGGAAGGCGAAGCAGGCCGGATCGGGAGCCGCCGCGAGGCTGGCGAAACCGGCGAGCAGGTCGGCGGCTTCGCCGAGCCGATTCGGCCTTGTCTCCGGTGCATCGAGCAGTGCATCGGCAAGGGGGACCGCGCCGAGGTCCTCCTCGAGCAGGACGCCGGCGTTCTCGTCCACAAACCAAATTTCCGGGACGGGAACGCCGCGCTCGCGCAGAAAGCGCTGCACATTGACGAAGGGCAGCTCTGCTGACGCGGGGGCGCCGGCGATCTCCTCGCAAACGCGCCCGGCCTCGCCGGGGGGCAACAGCATCGCCATGCAGCTGCGTGGCGTAGATGCGCCGCCCCACAGTTCGAGCCGAACGTAGCGTCGCGTCGAGGCGTCGGCCGGCAGGGGATGGGCGGCGCCGAGGGTCGCGCCGGGCCAGCAGTGCTGCACCGCGGTTTCGAGCAGTTGCCGATCGGCCACCGCGGCTCCGTTAGCACGATGGGGCCGCACGCGGCACGAGGCGTGGGCATGAGGCCCGCGACTCGGCGCGTGATGTGAGCAGGAGAGGGCACGATCCCAAGGCGGGCCCAACGCGCCTTGGCCATCGTCGCGATCCGGCGCACGGTGTCGGAAAGAGAGCGCACGGGACGATGTTGCCGAACCCTCCGCGGGGGGTCGTGCGAGCACGCTCTGCGTTGACAGGCCGGGGGCCATTGCCTAGCTAGCCCACGCTCGCCTCGGCGGGCGTTGTCCGTTTTGGAGGAGAGGAGAACCGACCGCCTCGTACCGGTCGCCCGCGATGGAGCCTTACGCAGCACTGCTGGCGAGCTTCGCTCTCTGCGCCGTCGTGGCGGCCATCTTGGTCTGCGCGAGCTGGATCCTCGGCCCCAGGAACCCCACCGCGACCAAGCTCGAGGTCTTCGAGACCGGCAACCCATCGTCGGGTTCGTTGCGCGGGATTCGCTTCCCGGTCAAGTTCTATCTGGTGGCCATCTTCTTCGTGGTCTTCGACGTCGAAGTGGTCTTTCTCTACCCTTGGGCGGTCGTCCTGCGGCAGCTCGGGTGGGCCGGGCTGGTCGAGATGGCGGTGTTCGTGGCGATTCTGGGAGCGGGTCTGGCCTACGTCTGGAAGGCCGGCGCGCTCGAGTGGGATTAGGCGGAGGCGGGCGCAGTGGAGGTGTTCTTCTCATTGGCGAAGGTGGTGGTCGCCTTCGTCATCATCCTCCAGCTCACGCTGATCCTGCTCTGGGTCGAGCGCAAGGGATCCGCCCTGATCCAGGACCGCGTCGGGGCCAACCGCGCCAATCTCTTCGGCGGGCTGCTGCCCTTCAATCTCGGCATCGTCAATACCTGGATGGCCGATCCGCTCAAGCTCTTCCACAAGGAAGACATCGTGCCGGCGGATGCGGACCGCTTTCTGCACTGGCTCGCGCCCTTCGTCGGCATCGTGCCCCTCTTCCTCACCTTCGCGGTGATCCCCTTTGGCGACGTGCTGAAGGTGGGGGGCTTCACCATCGACCTGGTGGCAGCACCGATTCCCGCCAGCGTGCTCTTCGTTCTCGCGATGGCCTCGCTGGCGGTTTACGGCGTGGTCATCGGCGGCTGGGCTTCGAACTCGCGCTGGGCGTTTCTCGGCGGCGTGCGCGGTACGGCACAGATGATCTCCTACGAGCTGGCGCTGGGGCTTGCGATCGTGAGCGTCGTGCTGACCTACGGTTCGCTCGACCTTCAGGCGATCGCCCGCGCGCAGGGCGCGCTGATGTGGGGTGTCGTGCCGGCGTGGGGTGTTTTCTACCAGCCGGTGGCCCTCGTGCTGCTCTTCATCGCGGGCATGGCCGAATCCAAGCGCGCGCCTTTCGATTTGCCGGAGGCTGAATCAGAGCTTGTCGCGGGCTTCTTCACGGAGTACTCGGGCTCGAAGCAGTCGGTCTTCATGATGGCGGATTTTGTCGAGGTGGCGATCGTCGCCGCGCTGGTGACGACGCTCTTCTTCGGCGGCTGGCAGGTGCCCTGGCTCGGGCGCGAGGGCTTCCACTTCCCCGGCGGACTCGACATCGCCCTGCCGTCGCTCGTGGTGACGCTGCTGCAGATCGGTTCGTTCCTGCTCAAGCTCTTCATTTTTTGCTGGGTCCAGATCCTGGTCCGCTGGTCGCTGCCGCGGATGCGCTATGACCATTTGATGGCGTTTGGCTGGAAGCGCTTGCTGCCGATCGGACTCGTAAACCTCGTCGTCACGGCGGTGTTCGTGCTCGCGTTCGAGGGCTGGACGGTCCGATGATCGCGTTCTGGGTCGTCGCCCTGCTCGCCATCGCCGGTGCGCTGGTGGTGGTGCTCCACCGCAACCCGGTCTACTCCGCCCTCGGACTGGTCTTGACGCTCTTCCAGGTGGCGGTGATCTTCGCCCTGCTGGAGGCGCCGCTGCTCGCCCTCTTGCAGGTGATCGTCTACGCCGGCGCGATCGTCGTCCTGTTCCTGTTCGTCATCATGTTGCTTGCACTCGAACCCGAGAAGCGACTGGCGGCGCCCTTTCCGGTCGCGGTGGCGGGGCTCGTGCTTGCCGGCCTGCTCGGCTTTGCTCTCGCGGCGGCGTCAACCGTACCGCTGGCCGGGGCCGGGCAGGGAGCACTGCCGGCGGGTTTCGGTTCGCCCGAGAGCCTGGCGGCGAGTCTCTTCGGCGCCCATCTGCTGCCCTTCGAGCTGACCAGCGTGCTCTTGCTCGTGGCCGTCGTGGGCGCGGTCGTGCTTGCCCGGCGGAGGAGCTGAAGCATGAACGTCCCTGTCGAGTTTCCGCTCGGACTCGCCGCGGCGCTGTTTGCGATCGGCGCTTTCGGAGTGGTCTTTCGCCGCAGCGTCATCGTGGTGCTGATGTGTGTCGAACTGATGCTCAACGCGGTCAACGTGACTTTCGTGGCGCTGGCGCGCGAACTCGGTGCGATGGCGGGCCAGACCGCGGTCTTTTTCGTGATCACCGTTGCCGCGGCCGAGGTCGCCGTCGGTCTGGCGATTCTGCTGGTCGCTTTCTCACGGCGCAGGACGCTCGACGGCGACCAGTTTGCGTCGTTGCGCGGCTAGCGCGGCGGGCCGAATGTCGATGAGGGTGGATTGATGCCGGAGATCCAGACCGATCTGCTGCGATGGATCGTGGCAGCACCGCTCCTTGGCGTGGTGCTCAACATCGCGGCGGCGCTGGGTAACCGCGCGAAGCTGGCGCGGCTGGTCGGGCCCGCGTCTGTGATCGTGGCCTTCGGGCTCGCGCTGGTGGCGGTGCTTCGGCTCGCGGCCGAACCCGCCGGTGCCGCGCTCGTCGATGACGTCTACGGCTGGATCGAGGCGGGACCGCTCGCGGTCAATCTCGCGTTCCGTGTCGATGCCCTGACCGCGATGATGCTGCTGATCATCACCGGCATCGGCTCGCTGATTCATATCTACGCGCTCGGCTACATGGATCACGAGCCCGATGTGGCGCGCTTTTTTGCCTACATGAACCTCTTCGTCGCCTCGATGCTGGTGCTGGTGCTTGCCGATTCGCTGGCGTTGCTCTTCGTCGGCTGGGAAGGCGTGGGCGCGTGTTCGTACCTGCTGATCGGATTCTGGTACGCCGAGCGGGCCAATGCCGACGCGGGGCAGAAGGCGATGATCGCCAACCGGGTCGGCGACGCGGCCTTTCTGATCGGAATGTTCATCCTCTTCTGGGGCATGAACGCGCTGCATCTGCCCTCGCTGAAATTGAGCGCGATCAACGCCGCGGCCCCGCTCCTCGCCTCGGCGATGCCGTGGCTGCCGACGCTGGTCTGCCTGCTCCTGCTGGTGGGTGCCACCGGCAAGTCGGCACAGATTCCGCTCTATGTCTGGCTGCCCGATGCGATGGCCGGCCCGACCCCGGTCTCAGCACTCATCCACGTCGCGACGATGGTCACCGCAGGCGTCTACATGATCGCCAGACTCTCGTTTCTCTACGCCCAGGCACCCGTGGCGATGGATGTGGTCGCGCTGGTCGGCGCCTCGACCTGCCTCTTCGCTGCCACGATCGCGTTGGTGCAGGATGATCTGAAGAAGGTGCTTGCATACTCGACCGTCTCGCAGATCGGCTACATGGTCCTCGGTGTCGGCGTGGGCGCCTTCTCGGCGGGGCTCTTCCACCTGCTGACGCACGCTCTCTTCAAGGCGCTTCTCTTCCTTGCCGCGGGTGCGGTGATGCACGCCATGCACGGCGAGATCCGCATGTCGAAGCTCGGCGGCCTCGGCGCAAAGATGCCGATCACGTCCAAAGTATTTCTGGTCGGCAGTCTGGCGATCGCGGGCGTGCCCGGATTCTCCGGCTTCTTCTCCAAGGACATGGTGCTCGAGGCGGCCTTCGCTGGCGGCCACCGCGTGGCCTGGCTGCTCGGTCTGATGGGGGCGGCCTGCACGGCGTTCTACATCTTCCGCGCTTACTTCCTGACCTTTCGCACCGAGGTCCGCGCCGAACCGGAGAAGATGGCCCATCTCCACGAGATGCCTCCCGTGATGACCGTGCCGCTGATGATTCTGGCGCTCGGAGCCGTGGCGATCGGCTGGCTCGGCCTGCCCGGCGGCTTTCTCTGGGGCAACGTGCTGGGCGAGTGGCTCGCACCGGTGCTGGCGCGGGCTCCCGGACACCATGCCCATCTCTCTGCCGCAACGCTGCTGGGCTTGATGGGGCTGGCTACCACTGCGGCGCTCGCCGGGATCGCGCTGGCGTGGGTCTTCTACGTGCGTTCGCCCGCGCTTGCGGGGCGGCTGGCCGCGCGCTCGGGCGCGGCCTATCGCCTGCTGTGGAACAAGTATTGGATCGATGAGATCTACGACGGCCTCTTCGTGCGTTCCTATGCCGCCTGGTCGCGCTTTGCGTGGCGCGTGGTCGATACCACCATCGTCGATGGTCTGGTCAATGGAGTGGGTCAGTCGGTGACGCTGTTGGCCGGACTCTGGCGCCGCGTGCAGAGTGGCGATCTCCAACACTACGCGCTCGCCACGTTGGCCGGGGCCGTGACCCTGGTGGGCGGGGCCTGGGCGCTCACGGCGGGCTTTTAGGCAAGATCATGGATCTCCCGATTCTATCACTGCTCGTCTTCTCGCCGCTGGTGCTCGGGCTCGTGCTTCTGCTGCTGCCGGACGAGCCGTTCGCGATCCCGCGCCGCACCGCGTTCATCTTCTCGCTCGTGCCGCTCTTCTTCTCGGTGCTGATGCTCTGTCGCTTCGAGGCCGGAGTAGGCGAGCTCCAGCTCGTCGAGGTGGTGTCGTGGATGCCGTCGCTCGGCGTCGACTACTCGGTCGGTGTCGACGGGTTCTCGCTCTGGCTCGTGCTTCTCACGACCATCCTGACGCCGGCGATCATGCTGGCCTCGTGGACCGACATCAAGCACCGGGTGAAGGAGTTCATGTTCTTCATGCTGGTGCTCGAATGGGGGATGCTCGGCGCGTTGGTCGCGATCGATTTGTTCCTCTTCTTCCTCTTCTGGGAGCTGATGCTCTTCCCGATGGCGTTCGTGGTCGCCATCTGGGGTGGACCGCGGCGGCGCTACGCCACCTACAAGTTCGTCCTCTACACCATGGCCGGTAGCGCACTGATGCTGGTGGGCATCGTCTATCTGGTGCTGGCCCACGCGAAATCGGCACCGCTGAGCTTCGACATCCTCTCGCTCTACGACACCCCACTCACCCGGCTGGAGCAGACGCTGCTCTTCTGGTCGTTTGCGCTCGCATTCTTCGTCAAGATCCCGATGTTCCCGCTGCATACCTGGCTGCCCGATGCGCATACCGAGGCGCCGACGGGTGGTTCAGTCGACCTTGCCGGCGTTCTGCTGAAGATGGGTGCCTACGCTTTTCTGCGCTTTGCGATCCCGCTCTTCCCGCTGGCGGCCGAGAATGCCTTTCCGATCGTCATGGCGCTGGCGGTGTTCGGGATCGTCTACGGGGCGATGGTGGCCTACCCACAGCCCGACATGAAGCGGTTGGTCGCCTACTCGTCGGTCAGCCACATGGGCTTCGTCATGCTCGGGCTCTATGCCTTCGATGTGACCGGCATGACGGGGGGCGTGTTGCAGATGGTCAACCACGGTCTCACGACGGGCGGACTCTTCCTGCTGATCGGCTTTGTCTACGACCGCACGCATACCCGCCAGATCGAGAGCTACGGCGGCATCTGGGCGATTGTGCCGGTGTTCTCGGCGTTCTTCCTCGTGGTCACGCTGGCGTCGATCGGTCTGCCCGGCACCAACTCGTTCGTGGGCGAGTTCCTGATTCTGCTGGGAGCGTTCCGCACGCACCCGACAGCGGCCGTCGTCGCGACCTCGGGAGTCGTGCTGGGCGCGGTCTACATGCTGACCATGTTCAAGCGCGTGGTCTTCGGACCGGTGCGCCACGAGGCTCTGCGCGGTCTCACCGACCTGTCGTGCCGTGAAATCGTGGCGCTCGTCCCGGTGGTGGTGCTGATCTTCTGGATCGGGCTCTACCCGAAACCCTTCCTCGATCGCATCGAGCCTTCCGTCGAACTCTTGCTGGCGCGGGTCGAGAGGGCGGGTGCGACCCGCTACCTCGACGGCGCGGCGGGTGGCGTGACGATGCAGGTCGGGGGAGTGGCGCGATGACTCCGCTCGTCTTCAGCCCGGCGCACATGGCCGCGATCGCGCCCTTTGCCTTCCTCGTGGTGGCGGCGATCGCGATTTTGCTCCAGGAGGCTTTCGACCCGGCCCACGAGGCGCCCGAGCGGACGCTCTGGTTGTCGCTGCTCGCGCTGGTGGCGACGGCGGGCCTCGGCATCGCGTGCGTCTCCGAGGGCAACCTGGCCTTCGGGGGGACCTGGGCCTGGGATCGGGTCGCGCTCTACGGTTCGATGGTCTGTCTGCTCGCGGGGGGACTTTCGCTGGCGCTGGTCGTCGACCACATGCCGGTGATCGGGGTGCGCGCGCGCGAGGTCTACCCGCTCGTGCTTTTCGCGGTCGCCGGCATGATGGTGATGTGTGCCGCGCGTGATCTGCTGGTCCTCTTCCTCGGACTCGAGATCATGTCGGTGCCCGCCTATGTGCTGGCGGGCTTGCATCGCAGCGACGACGCTTCGGCCGAAGCGTCGCTCAAGTATTTCGTGCTCGGTGCGCTGGCCAGCGCCTTTCTGCTCTACGGCATCGCGCTGATCTGGGGCGCGACCGGCGCCACGAGTTACGCCGGCGTGGCGGCCGGTCTCGGCGCAGCCCCCCGGCTCATGGCTCTGGCGGGACTCGGTCTGCTGCTCGTCGGGTTCGGCTTCAAGATCGGTTTGGTTCCGTTCCACTTCTGGGCGCCCGATGTCTACCAGGGTGCGCCGACCTCGATCACCGCCCTGATGACGGTCGGCGTCAAGGCCGCTGCGGTGCTCGGGCTTGCCCGCCTCTTGCTCGAAGGCCTGGCCCCCCTGGCGATCGGTTGGGGGATGGTCCTGTGGTGGACCAGCGTGCTGACCATGACGCTTGCCAACGTCGTCGCGCTGGCCCAGACCAACGTCAAGCGCATGCTGGCCTACTCGAGCCTGGCGCATGCCGGCTACCTGGTCGCAGCGCTGGCGGCGGGGACGCCACGCGCCGGCGGTGCCGCACTCTTCTACCTGCTGACCTACGCCCTGATGACCATCGGAGCCTTCGGTGTGCTCGTCGCCGTCGCCGGCGAGGGCGAGCCGCGGGACGGTGCTGCGGATTTCGCCGGCCTGGCCGAGCGCCGGCCGATGCTCGCCGGTGCGATGACCATCTTCCTCTTCTCGCTGATGGGCATCCCGCCGCTGGCCGGCTTCGCCGGCAAGCTCTATCTGATCGAAGCAATCGTCGTGGCGGGTGATGTCGGTCTGGCTACTATTCTGATCCTGAACAGCGTGGTGGCCGGCTTCTATTATCTCAGGGTCATCCTCGACATGTTCACGCGCGACCCGGTCGGCGAGGCCCCGGTCATTGATGCCCGGCCCTATGTCGCCGGATGTCTCTTCGTGGCGATGGTCGCCACGATCTTTCTTGGCGTCTTCCCAGATATGGCGCTTGATGCAGCGCGAGAGGCCTTTACGGCCTTGCGCCAGGTCGCCCCGGCCTAGGGCGACGGACCGGCCTGTGGGGCTCGGCCGGGAGGCCTCTGGTCGGGCGCCGGTGGGCCGAGGCCGGCGAGGGAGGTTCCACGGGCGCGCCAGTGGTGGCGGCGACGCGTTGCGCGCCGATCGAGCAACGGGCGTAGCCGCGGCCCCGCAGATGGTGGCGGGTCGGCCCGAGCGGGGTCGGGGCGGATCGTGCATTTGAGCAAGACATCGCGCAGATGCTGGCGATGCTCCCCCGTCTCACCGCTCGAAGGTCCTGTAATTTCCGCCAGTTATCATCTTCGGGTGAGGGGTCTCTGGCATCAGGCTTGCGCAATCAGGGCGCTTGCGGTGCGGGGGTGCCGCGGGGCGGCAAGGGCCGCTCCGCGCCGAGGAACGATCTCGATGATGGGGACGCAGCAGGGCGATGGGCGGTGTGGGCTGGCGCGAGTTGCGCTCGGCGTCGCGTTGCAACTGGTGGCCCTCCTCAGTCTCCGCCCGGCCGATGCGGAGCAGACGCCCGAGCCCCCGGAACTCCGCGAACTCCGCCTCGAGCCCACGGCACTGACGCTTCGCCCCGGGGCGACGGCCAACCTGCGGGCGATCGGAATTTTCGATGACGAGAGCGAGCGCGATCTCACCTCCGAGTGCACCTTCGAGTCGCGGGATCCGGATGTGGCCGAGGTCTCGGGCCGGATTGTGCGGGCACTCGGTGCGGGCACCGCGACCATCCGCGGCGAGCACGAGGCGACGGGAACCCGCTCCGACAACGGTGTCGAGGTGCTCGTTCCCGGCATCGTGTCGATCGCCCTCTCGCCAGCGCACGCGACTCTCTCGGGGGGGCAGTCCGTGCAGGT
>SXLG01000046.1 GCA_005777805.1 Pseudomonadota bacterium | reverse complement strand
GATGTGGTGGCGTGCCGGCTTGGGCGTTGGGGTTTCGCGATGGCCGATGACGTGGTGCGGCACGCACTCGCGCGGCGTGCTCTGTGACCCCAGTTTTCGCGGCGGTGCGTCGGCTCGGTGGTCTCCGTGTCGGTCCGTGTCGGTCGTGATTCGCTGCCCTGCTTGCTGCTAGAGGGGCGGCCAGCGGCGCGCGGCCGGATCGACCCCGCGGGCCCGGAGTCCGGGATGAAGGCACTCGTCTACGAGAATCATCTGCCGCGCTTGATCGCGACCGGCCTCCTCTCGCGCTTGACGGCGCGTGCCTACGTCGGCCGGCTGGCCCCGATGCAGATGCGCGACGTGCCCGACCCCAGCCTTCCGGCCGAGGATTGGCTCGTGCTGCGGCCGCACCTCTGCGGCCTCTGCGGCAGCGACTACAAGCAAGTCTTCATGAAGGGCAACTTCGACAACCCGATGACCGGGGTGATCTCCTTCCCGCAGGTGCTCGGTCACGAGGTGGTGGGAACGATCGAGCGCGTCGGTCCCGCCGTGCGCAGTCGCCGCGTGGGCGAGCGCGTGGTGCTGAATCCCTGGCTCTCGTGCGTGACGCGCGGACTCGCCCCTTGCGAGTGGTGCCGTCGCGGCGAGCTGGCGCAGTGTCTCAATTTCACCCGTGGCCACATCCCCCCCGGCATCCACCACGGCAATTCCAGTGGCGCCTCGGGCGGCTTCGCGCAGCTCCTGCCGGCGCACGAGTCGCAATGCCTTCCGGTGCCGGACGGGATCTCGGACGAGCAGGCCGTACTCGCCGATCCCTTCTCGGTGTCGCTGCACGGCATCCTGCACAGCCCGCCGCCCGCGGGCGGCACGGTGCTGGTGTACGGCGTCGGGACGCTCGGGCTGTCCGCGGTGGCGATCCTGCGCGCGCTCTTCCCCGATGTGCGGGTGCTCGGGGTGGCACGCTTCGCACATCAGCGCCGGCTCGCGGAGAAGCTCGGTGCCGCGCAGGTGCTCGCGCACGAGCCCCTGCGCGCCATCATCGAGGGCGTGGCGGCCGCGGTAGGTACGGAGATCTACGAGCCCTGGCGCGGGCTGCCGATGCTGAGCGGCGGCGTGGACGTGATCTACGACACCGTGACCTCGCCCGAGACACTCGAGGTCGGCGTGCGCATCACGCGGGCGCGTGGCCGGATCGTCTGCCTCGGCGTCGAGCCGCCGCGGCGCTTCGAATGGACGCCGCTCTACTTCAAGGAGATCTCGCTGGTCGGCTCGAACGCGTTCGCGATCGAGGAGTGGCAGGGCCGTCGCCAGCACGCGATGGAGTGGTACTTCGAATTCCTGCGCGAGGGCCGGCTCGACATGACGCCGATCATCACGCACCGCTACGCCTTCGGCGACTGGCGCGAGGCGTTCCTGACCTGCTTCGATCAGGGAGCGAGCGGCGCCGTCAAGGTACTTTTCGAGCACGCCGCGTCGGCTTGAGGCGGAAAGCTCCGGGCGGCCGCCGGTGATTCACGCGGCCGTGCGCTCGACCATTCCGGCCAGTGTCGAGACCAGCTCGCTGGGTCGGAAGGGCTTCGAGGCCCAGGCCGCAAAGCCCACCGAGAGGGCACGCGCGCGGTCCTCGGGGCGTGCGTAAGCGGTGAGCGCCAGCGCGGGCGGTGCGGGGATGCCTTCGTCGCGCCAGGCCTGGTGCAGTTCGGCGACGAGCTGGTAGCCGTCTTTGTCGGGCATGCCGATGTCGCTCACGACGAGATCGGGTCGTGCAAAACTTGCGGCGGCGAGAGCCTCGGCGGCGTTGGTCGTCGCGACGACGAGAGCGCCATTGCGCTCGAGCAGGAGGGTCGTCAGAGCCAGGTTCGCAGGCTCGTCCTCGACCAGCAGGATCCGGAGGCCGGCCAGCGGACGCAACACCGTGGCGGCGGCCGTCGATGGGGCTGCGGGGGCGGACGCTTGAGTCGCCACGGCCGTCGCTTCGGGCAGAAATAGAGTGAAACAGCTCCCTCGGCCGCCGCCTCGGTTCTCGGCGAGGATGCTGCCACCGAGCGCCTCGGCAAGTCCCCGCGCGATGGTCAAGCCGATGCCGAGGCCAGCGTGGCGCCGGGTGAGAGCGTCTTCCCCCTGCCAGAAGGGCTCGAAGATGCGGCCGAGCAGATCGGGCGGAATGCCGGGGCCGCCGTCCTCCACGCTCAGGAGGACCCTGCCGCGCTCGCGGCCGAGGTGGACCCGGATCTCGCCACCGGCCGGGGTGAAGGCAAGCGCATTGGCCAGCAGGTTGCTGGCGATCTGGACGAGACGGACCCGATCGACATTGACCGGGGCGGATTCGAGGGTCTGCACGATCTGGACGGGCTTGCGGTCGGCGACCAGACGGATCTCCGCCACCGCCTGCGCGACCGCATCGGCCGCGTCAAGACGCTGGATGTCGAGGGGCAGCGTCCCCACGCGCAGGCGGGCGGCGTCGAGCAGATCGTCAAGTAACCGCTGCTCGGTGCGGATGGCATGGTCGAGGGTGTCGAGGACCTGCGGCAGTTCGGCCGCGGGTACGTTCCCATCGCGCAGCTCGTCGACCCAGCCGCGGATCGCGGTCATCGGTGTGCGCAGCTCGTGGGTGACGATGGCGAGGAAGTTTTCGCGTGTCCGGTTGGCGTCTTCGGCCGCCTGCCGTCCGCTGCGCTCGTTTGCCAGCGCGCGTTCGCGCTCGGCCGTGGACTCGCGCAGATTCTCGCTCATATGCTGCACGGCCTGGTCGAGCGTTGCCAACTCGCGGGGGAAGGTGATCAGCGGGACCTCTGCCCTGCCGAACTCACCTTGGGCCAGGTTCTGGGCCCGGGTGATCAGCTGCCCGATCGGCCGCGCCATGGCCGTCGCGAGCAGGAGGGCCAGCAAGATCGCGAGGAGGCCGGGGCCCGCGACCCCAGCGATTCCGCGCCAGAGAGCGATCCGAACGGGTGCCAGCGCGATCTCCTCCGGGACGGCGACACCCACGACCCAGCCATTCCGGCCCTCGACGGGCATGTACGCCAGAAGCCACGGTTCGCCGGTGCTCGTGTGCAGAACTTCCTCGGTCGCCTCACCGCCCAGGGCGCGCCGCAGCGGCGAGCCCGGCTCCAGCGAAGGGGTGGGGAGCGCCGAGTCGCTGTCGCCCATCCACGCGAGATGGGGCCGGGCCAGGCTTTCCGAATCTGCGACCAAGGTGCGGAGGGAGACGAGCATGGTGGAAGGAGAGGGCAGCTCGGCCAATAGCGGCGAGGCCTGGGCGGCAAGGAAGAGGACGAAATTGCGGCCCTTGGCCGTGCGGATGGGGTAGGCGACCTCGATCGAGGGGGTCTTGGTGCCCTGGGCCCAGCCGCTGTGGAAGAACCCCCCGAGCCCGCGCTGGAAGGCCCGAGAGCCTCTCCTGCTGGCTCCGAGCAGGGCGGGCGCGGTCGTCGCCCGGATGATGCCGAGGGAGTCAGCGATGGCGAGGCTCACGAGGGGCCCGAGCAGCGAGCCCTCACCTTCGGACTTCATCGCGTCCTGCAGGATGGGAGCGCTCTCCTTCGCCAAGGTAAGCGCGTCGATCTGACCCTCGGCGTGGTCATCGAGGAGCTGGCGCAGCTTGGTGAGGCTCGCGGTCCCCGCGGCGCGGATCTCGTTGGCCGTGAGCACGCTGTCCACCACCAGCGCGCGCAGGCGCGCACCCGCAACGAGTCGCTCCTCGACGCGAGCCCGGGTCTCGGACTCGACGTAGGGCACCGTCAAGGCGAGGGTGCCGAGGCCCGCGAGGATCACCAACCCGCCTCCGTAGAGGAGGAGGGTGGTTCGTATCGTCACTGCCCCCCGCAGAGCCCGCAGAGAGAAGAGATCCCACCTCCTGCCCATCTGACCTCATCTTGGGCGCGCGATGTGGCCCACACAAGGCGAGCCCGACCCGAACACCGGACGCCGCACACCCGTCGGGCGGCGCGACGGGTGTGGTCGATGCCGGTGCGGGGGATTCTACGCGGCATCTGGGAACCGTGATGCCATGCACGCCGTCGAGGTGGCCTCGGTATCCCGGTGCAGCGGATCCTACGCGGCCTCCGGGCGCCGCGGGTGTGCCGGGCGGTGCTGCTGCGTTCGGCGCGGGAACTGCGCGTCCTCTCTCGGCGCCATCGCTGTTCTGCGCTGGCGGGCCACCGGTGACGAGGCCCAGGGGGCGGCGCTCCGGGCACGGGGCGGGTCTCCGCGCCTGTCCCTGCCTCCGCGTCACCGCCGACCCGCTCCAGCGCACGCAACATGCACGGCTGCCGGGTTTCCGCGCCGGGCGGCCCGTCCCGATCGTGACGGCTCGCGGCACGGGCCTTGCGCGTCTACTCGAGTGCCGATGCGATCGAGTAGTGTCCTCTGCCCATCGGCGAACCCCGCGTGCTGCCCGGCGCCGGCGCACCTCGGTTCCGGTAGAGCCCCCGATCCCGATTCGGACGGCGCGCGGCGCCCGGCCGCGGCTGGCCCGAAGCACGGCGGTCTGGCGCTACGCTCGGCGCAGCCACGCTTGGCTCTCGGTCGCCGGTGCGCGGGACGGGCGCTCGTCAGCGCGGACCTGACCACGCCCGAATCGGCACGTCTGTCTCGCGGTAGGCGGTACGAGGCGCGCGCCCCCAGGCTGGGCGACGTGTCGCGGAGCGAGTCGGCAGGTCTGTCTCTCGGTCGCCGGTGCGCAGGCCGGGCCGGGTCGATGCACCGGCACGCTGTCCCGCGCGGCGGTTGCGGTCGGGCGCGACGACGCTGCGGGCTTGGCGTCGTCCTGCGGGCGGCGGCCCTCGCCATAGCCATGCTTGTCGGCGCGCGGCCCGCAGGGGCCTGGGAGACGCGCATCGACGGCCCGGCCTTCCCGAGTCTCGGCGCCGGTCACTGGAAGGCGGTTGCTGTCCTGCCCTCGGGCGATGTCGTCGCGGCCGGCACGAGCTTTGGCTGGGGTTACGACGATCCCTGCTGGCTCGTGGCGGCCCGCTTCGCCCGCGAGGGGGGCACGGTGCGCTGGCAGTCCAGGCTTGCGGAATGCGGCGACGACCATTCCTTTGGCGACTTCGGCAACGAGGAACTCTTGATCGACGGGGCCGGCGACCTGATCGTCGGGCGGCGCGATTCCATGGCGCGCGCGATGGGCGTGTACAAGCTCGACGGCGAGAGCGGGGCGCTGCTCTGGCATCGCCAGCCGATCGCCTTCAACAAGCACGGCCCCTTCATCCACCACATCGCGCTGGCGCCGGGTGGCGACGTGGTGGCTAGCGCGAGTGAGACCTGGACCTACTACGATTCGAGCCGGCTCGCGGTGGTCCGCCTCGCCGGCGCAAGTGGCGACGAGCTGTGGCGCCAGCGCTTTGCGGGCGACACCGCAGCCGCGACCTCGGAGCTGGAGGATCTGGTCAACGCGGCCGACGCGATCGCGATCGACGCCGCCGGCGACATCGTGCTGGCGGGCAAGCTCTACGACGCGGTCTACATCTGGGACGACGAGCAGGAGTATGGCTACTGGACCCAGCGCGCGCAGCCGACCGTGCTGAAGCTCGCTGCGGCCGACGGCGCCGAGCTGTGGCGGCGCGACGGTTTCGCCACGCCCTTCAAGGCGCTGGCGCTCAGCGGCACGGGCGATCCGTTGGTGCTCGGCCTTCGCCCCGGTTCGCTCGACGTACAGCGACTTGACGGCGCGAGCGGCGCTTCGATGTGGTCGGCCGCCTACCCGGTTGGGGAAACGTCCGAGCTGATCGGCGGCGCCCTCGTGATCGACGGCGCCGAGCGCTTGACGGCAAGCGCCCTCGAGTGGCGCGCCGCGCCCGACGGCGCGGCCGCCGCGTGGCGACCGCAGGTGGTCCATGCCGACGCCACCACCGGAGCGCCGTTCTGGTCGCGTGAGCTGGCGAGCGACGACGGCGAGTGCTCGTTGCCGCGATGGGCAGGCCCGGCCGCCACCGTGCTCGCTCTTTCGCCGCCCCCGGCGTCGGCACCCGTCGTCGCCGGCGGGGTTTGCAGCGACGCCGGGAGCGGCCTCTTCGTGGCCCGGCTGGCACGGGCGAGTGGCGCCATCGAGTGGCGTCACATCGGGCCGGCAAGTGCGACCCGACAGACGGCCTACGCGCTTGCCGCCTCAGGCGATGATCTCGTGGTGGGGGGCCAGCAGGCGGGGGCGGGGGAGCGCTACGGCCCGCTGGTTACGCTGCTTGACGCGGCGTCGGGCAGCGAAAACTGGCGGGACGAGCGCGGCGGCCACGCGGCCGGCGAATTATTGATGTACCCCTCGTCGCAACGCGCCCGCCTGGTCGCGGTCGCCCCGGGCGGCCGGGTCGTGGCGCTCGGCGACGAGGCGCTGCTGCCGACGCTGGCGAGCGTCGCCTTGCGCGAATTTGCCCCGACCGATGGGTTTGTGCTGGGCGCGGCGTTCTGGGGCCCGGCGATCGCGAGCGACGCCACGCACCATGGCATGACGGGCCGGGCGCTGGCCGCGCTGCCAGGCGGCGACGTTCTCGTGCTCGGCGTGAGCGACTACTATCAAGGCGGTGCGACGATCGAGCGGCGCGACGGAGCGGGCGAGGTGCGCTTTCGAATCGAGCGACCCTGGGCGGATGGCGACGCGCTTGGCCTGCCCGACGGCGATGCGATCGTGTGGGGTTATGAGCGCCAGGGCCCGGGCGCCACGCCGCCGACGCGCTTCCAGATCGAGCGTCTCGCGCCGGACGGTACGACGCGCTGGGTGCGTGAGTTCAACGACCTCCGTACCGGCGGGTCACGCCCGGGCCGCCGCTGGGTCGATGCCACCGGGGCGACCGTGGTGCTGCACGCTACGCCCGCGGATTGGACGATCGACGCCGCGACGGCGCTGGCGCTCGACGCCAACGACGGCCGTCTTTTGTGGCGGCGCGAGTGGGCGACCGACGATGTCTCGGTCGATTTATTGCCCGACGGCACAGCATTGCTGGGCTCGCGTCCGCTGTGGCACGGGGCCGAACTCGCGGCCTGGACGATCGAGCATCAGGGGCGCGACGGGCGGGCACTGGGGCCGCCGCTCGTTCTGGCCGATCTGTGGGCGCGCGGCCGGCTCGCGACGCTCGCCGACGGTGGTTTCGTGGTGGCGCAGCAGCGCCTGCCGGCGGGCCCGGGTCAGACCGGCGACACGGCGTTGCGGCTCGCGAAGATCGATCCGGCGACGATGCGTGTGGTGTGGGAGACCGTCGTCGCGCCGTCCAACGCTCGCGAGATCGCGCCCTTCGGTCTGGTGGCTCTGCCCTCGGGCGACGTCCTGCTCTCGGCGCTGCCGGCTGCCTGGAGCACCGAACCGGGGGGCGCGCCGCAGCACGTGCTGGCACGCTTCGCAGGCGGCAACGGGGAAGTTCGCTGGAGCCGCAGCACAGCTGCCATGCCCACGGATCTGAGCGACGAGGACGACACGCTGGTCGCGGTCGCGCTCGATGGGGAAATGTGGTTGGACGGGCTGGATGTCCAGACCTCGGATTTCGTCGTCGCGGGCTTCGACGGTCTGACCGGGAGCGATCGTCCGCTTGGCCTCGCGGCCGCCTGCCGCGGCGCGCTCGGGCGGGCGCACGCCGCCGCGCTTGATGGGCGCTACACGGCGCTGGCCCGCTGTCGCAACGCGATTGGCCGCGGTGGACTCGCGATCCCGGCAGAGGAATGTGCGCTGGAGCCGCACACCGCGGCCCTGCTGGCGCGCGCCAACCGGGACTTCGTGACCTTCGAGCAGAGTTGTGGTGCCTCGGACTCGGCCGGAGTGGGTGCGGCCGACATCACGGGGCCGACCGCGCGGCGGCCGCTGGGATCGCCTTACACCAGCGAGCCGGATGCGCTCGATGGGCCGCTACTGCCGGCAGGGAATGGCCTCGGGCCCGACTTCCGCGCCGCCGCCGAGGCGCGGGTCGCGACCGCAGCCGCGGACTTGCTGCAAGCCGTCTACGGCGAGGCGCAGCCCACCGATTTTGCGGCGCGGCGTTGTCAGCGGGCCTTGAGCGACGCGGCGCGCGATCTGGTGCGGGTCACGGCCTTTGGC
This sequence comes from Pseudomonadota bacterium, assembly GCA_005777805.1. Classification (GTDB taxonomy): domain Bacteria; phylum Desulfobacterota; class Binatia; order UBA12015; family UBA12015; genus SXLG01. Next base: position 4,428 of record SXLG01000046.1, on the reverse strand, counting down.
TCGCGCGCCTGTATCGACGGCATTCACGAGGGCCTGGCGTTGCCCGTGCCCCCACCAGCCTGCATCGAGCGCGGGCCGAGTCGCGAGCTGGTCGGGCGCGTCGGCCGGCGCGCGCGGCTCTGGCTCGAGCGCTCCTGTTCGTCGGCGACACTCGCTGTGCTTGACGCTTGTGCCGATACCGGCGGGGCGAGGACCACCGGCGCGCTGATTGCACCGGACGGACGCGGGGGCTGTCTGGTCGAGGCGGCCCGCGCGGCCCTCGCGCTGTCCTGAACGGCGCTCACCGCGGCCCCCCGGTCGAGCCGCGCCACGGCCTGGCCGTGTACGGAGCGCGAGCGTCAGGGCACTCGGTGTGGCGCACGCGCCGCGTCTTTCCGCGTCGGGTGCGGGCTGTGTCGCGCGGTGCCCGTCGCGCACGGGCGGCGGGCCTTGAAGCGGTGGCGAGACGGGCCTAGCGTCTCGGCCATGGCGCTCACGGAATCGAAACCTCTCCACGCCGGGAGCCCCTGTCCCGATTTCGACTTGCCTGCGGTGGACGGCGGTCGCTTTCGTCGCGCGGACTTCGATGGGCAAGGCGCACTCGTCGTGATGTTCCTGTGCAACCACTGTCCCTACGTGCAGGCGGTCGAGGATCGGGTGATCGCGCTGGCGCGTGAGTTCGCGGACCGGGGCGTCGGTTTTGCCGGTATCTGCTCGAACGATGCCGCCGCCTACCCCGAGGACGCGCCGGCGAAACTGCTCGAGCGCTGGCGGGCGAAGGCCTACGGCTTTCCCTACCTGATCGACGAGTCGCAGGAAGTCGCGCGCCGTTTTGATGCCGTCAGCACGCCCGAGTTCTACGTCTTTGGTGCCGACCGCCGGCTCGCCTACCACGGCCAGCTCGACGACAACTGGAAGGAGCCAGGTCGGGTCAGGCAACGTGATCTGGCGCTGGCGATCGAGGCCGTGCTGGCGGGCCGCGCGCCCGCGGCGCCGCAGCGCGCCAGCATCGGCTGCTCGATGAAGTGGAAAGCCCGCGGCGCGGCCCGTTGAGGGAGCGGGCGCGGCGCAGAGCCGCTGCTCCGCTCGGAGTCGGTGAAGGAATCGTGGAGGCGGTGGGGCGGCGGCGACATGCCCGTCACCCCGCGACCCCGCCTGGGCGAGGAATCAGAGAATCTTCATGCCCTCTCAGGGCCGCGATCGGGCGCGCGCCGGGAACTCGGTCCTGACCAGCGGGTGCTCGCCTGTCACCGCGATCGCAGCCGGCGGGGCGATCGCATGGAACACCGGGTGCCGCCCTACCAGCGTTCGCCGAAGGGGCGCAGGTCGAGTTCGAACGTCCAGGCCGAGCGATCCTGTTGGATCAGGTGCATGACGCTGGCCGCGACGGCATCCGGCAAGAGGAAGAACGTGTCGGGCTGGTCCCGCAGGAAGCTCCGCGTTCGCGGCGTGTCGATCACGCCGTCCACAACGACGTAGGCCACGTGGATGCCCCGGGGCCCGAGGCCGCGCGCCATCGACTGCGCGAGCGAGCGTTGCGCCGCCTTGGCCGGCGCAAACCCGGCAAACGGCGCGCCGCCGCGCAATGAGGCCGTGGCGCCGATGACGACGACGCAGCCACCCCCCCGCTCGAGCATTTCCGGAGCGACCGCCTGACCGATCACCAGCAGCGCCAGCGTGTTGATGCGGAACTGTTCGTCGAGCGCCTCGGGCAGGGTATCGAGAAAATTCGAGAACTGGGCGCTGCCGGCGTTGTGGATCACGACCTCGATCGGCCCGAGGTCACGCGCCACCGCGGCCAGCGTCGCTTGCAGTGCTGTGCGCTGCGCGACGTCGGTCGGGTAGGCGTGCGTGCCGGCGATCTCGCTCTCCAGCGCGCCGAGTCGTTCGGCATCGCGTGCCAGCATCGCGACTTGATAGCCCGCGTTGGCCAGCACGCGACAGAACGAAGCCCCGTTGCCCGGCCCGACCCCCGTGACCAGTGCCACCTTGCCGCTCATGGCCTGACCCTGTCACGACGCGTGCAGCGATCGCAACGCGCGGCGCCGGCTGATCGTGCCGACCACCGCTCGCCTGGACGATGCCCCAGCGGGCATTCCGTCAGGGCAACATCCGCACGAGAGCGCAGAGCGCGGCGGATTGCACGAGCTTCCAGCCGAGCTCGAAGCAGAACTCGAAGCGCTGGATCAAGCCATCGCGCAAGAGCGCGTCGTGCGGGTTCGCTGTGTGTCGGCGACAGGCCTCGTCGAGGCGCTCGACCGCGCGGCCCAGGACTTCCCGTTGGGATTCAGCCTTCGACATCGCTCTGGGCAGGGACGGGCGGAGGAAGGAGCCGGATCGAGTGGCGCAGTGCCTCGCGGCGGAAGGCAGGCTCGGTGCGGGCAAGGTCGAGCAGGTCGGAAGCGCGCAGTGTCGGCAGCGCTTCGAGCGCGTCGCGCAGCCGCGCCAGCGTCAGCAGGTCGATCGGGCCGGTGCTCGCCAGCGCGATGTCGAAGTCGGCCCCCGGCCGCGCCGTGCCGCTGGCCTCCGAGCCGATGATCCATGCTCGATCGCGCGCGCCATCCAGATGACGCGCGACGACAGCTGCCACCGCGTCGTGCAAGTCCGGACCGCTGAGCCACGCACGCAGGTGTGCGGGCCTCCGGCCCGCCTTCCCCGCCCGCGTCAAGCAGGTCAGGGCCGTTGAGGCATCGCCGCAGCGCCATGCCGCGCGTATTCCCGCTCGCGGCGTCTCGGGCAAGCCGTCCCTCAGACCGCGACCTGCTCCTTCGCCCAGCGGTAGTCGGCCTTGCCGCTCGGGCTGCGCTGGATCGCGTCGCGGAAGAGGAAGACCTTGGGCAGCTTGTAGCGGGCGATATGCTTGGCGGCCTCGGCGAGGAGGTCGTCGGCGACGGCCGTGGCACCCGGTTGCAAGGCCACGATCGCCACGACCTCCTGGCCCCATTTCTCGCTCGGCCGGCCCGCGACCACGACATCGAACACGTCAGGGTGGTGTTTCAGCGCGCCCTCGACTTCCTCGGCGAAGATCTTCTCGCCACCGGAGTTGATCGTCACCGAGTCGCGGCCCAGCACCTCGATCGAGCCGTCCTCGCCATAGCGCGCGCGGTCGCCGGGCACCGAGTAGCGCACGCCGCCGATGGTCGGGAAGGTCTTCGCAGTCTTCTCGGCGTCGCCGAGGTAGCCCAGCGGCACGCGGCCCTGCTGCGCGAACCAGCCCACTTCGTCCGTGTCCGCTGCCGGATCGAGCAGGCGCGACAGATCGGCGGACACCACGCACGCGCCCGCGCCGGGCCGGAAAGTGCCGGTGGAGACACCGGCCGCCTTGCTGCTGCCGTGCGTCGCCTGTGCGCCGGTCTCCGAGGAGCCGATGGCGTCGAGCACGGTCACGTTGGGAATCAAGTCGATGAAAGCCTGCTTGTTGCGCGGCGAGAGCGGTGCTCCGCCCGAGCTGACGAGCCAGACGGTCGAGAGGTCGTAGTCCTGGCGTGCGGCCTGATCGAGCAGGGGACGCGCGAAGGCGTCGCCCACCAGGGTCAGCGTCGAGATCTTCTCGCGCGCGATGGTCGAGAGGAAATCGTGCGGGTCGAGCTGCTTGTTCTGGTCGGCGAAGACGCAGGTGTTGCCGAGCGCAAAGTTGATGAACAGGCCCCACTGTGCGGCGCCATGCATCATCGGCGGTCCAACCAGCATTCGCATGAAGCCGCCGGCCTCGGCGATGGCCCCGATCTCCTCCAATGAAGCGGACTCGACGCCGTCGGGCTTGCGACCGCCCATGGCCGCCATGAAGATGTCGGCCGAGCGCCACAGCACGCCCTTGGGCATGCCCGTCGTGCCGCCGGTGTAGAGCATGTAGAGGTCGTCGGGCGAGTGGCGCACGTCGGGCAACGTATCCGAGGCCGCTGCCAGCGCTTCGTCGTAGTCGATCGCCCCCGGCAGGAGTGCCTGGCCGGAGTCGTCGGCCACCTGGATCAGGACCTCGATCTCGGGAACCCTGGCGCGCAGTGCGGCGACGCGGGGCGCGAACTCGGCGTGGTAGAGCACCGCCCGCGCGCCGGAGTTGCGGAAGAGGTAGACCAGCTCCTCCTCGACGTAACGGTAGTTGACGTTGAGCGGGGCGACGCGCGCCTTGAAGGCGCCGAGCATACCCTCGACCCACTCGTTGCAGTTGTAGAGGTAGATCGCGAGGTGGTCCTGGCCCGATTCCCAGGGTTCCAGTCCGGCGCGCTCGCGGCGCAGGCCGAGGCCGCGGCCGATCAGCACGTTGGCCAGGCGCCGGCTGCGGGAGGCCAACATGCCGTGGGTCAGGCGGCGGTCGCGCCAGATCAGTGCCTCGCGGTCGGGGATGGCGGCCGCGATGGCCTCGTTCACCTCGGCGAAATTGAAGTCCATCGGGTCTCCCTAGACGCGTTCGATCAGGGTGGTGATGCCCATGCCGCCGCCGATGCACAT
>SXLG01000045.1 GCA_005777805.1 Pseudomonadota bacterium | reverse complement strand
GGTGGACGTGCGCATCATCGCCGCGACCAACCAGGATCTGGAGGCCAAGGTCGCCGACGGCAGCTTCCGCGAGGATCTCTTCTATCGGCTGAACGTGGTGCCGATCGTCTTGCCCGCGCTGCGCGAGCGCGAGGGCGACATCCCGATCCTGGCCGAGCACTTTCTCGAGAAGGCGGCCGCCCGGCTCGGCCGCACGCCGAAGGCGCTTACGTCGGCGGCCCTGCGAGCGCTGGTCGCCCACGAGTGGCGCGGCAACGTGCGCGAACTCGAGCACGCGATCGAGCAGAGCTTCGTGCTGAGCGCGGGTGCTTCGATCGACGTTGCAGATCTGCCGGCGGCACTCGGAGCTCTCACGGAGCAGGCGGGGATCGTCGTCGGCACGAAATTTGCCCCTGACTGGGGTACGCTGGGCGACGGGATCGCGAGTCCACCCCGCGAGCAATCCCTCATCGCAGGCAGCCCGTCACGACCAAAAACCGGAGACGGGCGCAGCGTGCGGGCAGCACCCACTGGCGCCACGGGAGGGTCGGATAGCCCGCTCGAAACATCCAGCGGAGGCGGCCCCTTCGAGCTGGATCGGCTCGCCCCGGGCGCGCCAGAGGCCCTTCCCGCCGGCCTCAATTTCCGCGATGCCAAGCAGCGCGCAATCGAGGATTTCGAGCGCCACTTCATCGAGCAGGCCCTCGCCCGCTCCGGCGGCAACATCTCGCGTGCCGCCGAGGAGATGGGCATGTACCGCCAGCATCTCCAGACCAAGCTCGCCGAACTCGGAATTGACGCCGCGGCGTTCCGGCGTTGAGCCGGGGGCCGCCCGACGGGCACTGTTCGGCCCCATCCATGCGGCGTCGCATGACCTCGCCTCGCGCGAGTTTCCCTGCGGGCGCGACGGTAGGTGCCCGGCCTTGCTGCGCACGTCTACCGGTCAGCAGATCGCGTGGATCATCTCGTCCCGCGCGACCGGGCCACGGTCTTGCTCCCCGCCGACGAATGGCCGGGCGGCCCTGCCGCGACCCCTCACGCTCCGGCTCTGCGCCGCCGATGCTCCAAGTGGAGCCGGTCGCGACCCGGGGGATCCGCCGCCGTCCGGCCCCGAGGGGTGGGAGTGATGCAACCCTGGACGAGGCGGACAATCATGCGGAGCGTTCTCTACGGCATATTCTTTGGAGCCGCGGCGGCCTACCTGTGCCTGACGCAGTCACCGCTGATCGACTCGACCACCGCCGCTCTGCTCACGTGGCGCGACGGCGCACGCCAGTCCGTCTATGGCTACGGCGGCGCCGACCGCTGAATCGCAGCGGGACGTCTATTGGAGCCAGCGCTCCGGCGCAGGCGCCGGGCCGCATCGGCGGGCTCGCTCCGGTCTCCGGCCCCGCCACTCCGAAACGGACCCACCGGCTGGCCTGAAGCTGCCTCCACCCCCACCGACGCCATGGTCATCGGTGCGTGGTTCCTCGAGCGTCAACCGGGGGCGAGAGCGGGGCGATCATCGCGCCTGTGCGATGATCGCACAGATCCGGGAACAGATGCCGCGGTGGAGGTGGAGCTTCACAACGAGGTCATCGATTGGATGGAGTCGCTCGGCGACGCCGAGTGGGTTCGGGCAGTCGTGGTGATCGACCGGCTCGCCGCCTTGGGTGCATCGGCACGGATGCCGTTGTCGCGGACCTTGGGCGACGGACTCCTTGAGCCACGATTCACGCTCGGGCCGGCGGCGCGGCGGATCACCTACCGGTTCACGAGGAACGGCAGCGCGGTGCTCCTCACGACCTTCCACAAGCAACGCAACAACGAACACTCCGAGATCGCCCGAGCGCGCAAGGTCGCCGGGGCCTGCGTCCGAACGAATCCGTAAAGAAGAAAACCATGGCCAATACTTCCCGCTGGGATGATGTGAGGAAGAAGCGCCGCGCGCCGACGGGTGAAAGGCGGGCAGGCATCGAGCAGGACCTCGCGCTCGGCCAGCTCATCCACGACCTGCGCACCGCGACCCGCCAGAGCCAGCACGAACTCGCCCAACGGATGGGAACGACCCAGTCGGTGATCTCCCGGCTCGAGGAAGGCGGCGGCGCACGCAATCGTATCGACACGCTCGCCCGAGTCGCCACGGCTCTCGACCGTCACCTCGTTCTGTCGTTCCCCGAAAAACTCCCCGCCCGGTTGAAGGACGCCGTCCGGGTCGCGTGACTTCTCGCGAACCGTCCTGGGCGCGAACGAAGCTCATCGGGACCGCCGGCCACAGGGCGGCTCTGCCCGCTTGACAACGAACCTCCCCCAGACCTGTGGGACTTCCGGCCCCCGGTCGCCCGCGCTACCAAGCGGCCATGCCGCCGCTGCCCAGGGAAGGCCGTTCGACCGCGTGGATCCGTGACCGGCTGGATGCCCTCGCCGGAGGGGATGTCGACTGGCGCTCGGGTCGCGCGCTCAGCCTTGCCTACTCGGCCGGCCCGGAGGTTCTGGCGCTGACGGACGAGGTTCTGGCGCGCTTCCAATCGACGAATGCGCTCAACGTCGCGGCTTTTCCGAGCTTGCGCGTGATGCAGGCCGAGATCGTCGAGATGTCGGGCGAGCTGCTGCACCTCCCCGAAGACGGCGGTGGCTTCGTCACCAGCGGCGGCACCGAGAGTATCCTGTGTGCCGTCAAGGCGGCCCGCGGCCTCGCTCGTGCCCGGGGCAACACCTCGCCCGAAATGGTCTTGCCGACCTCGGCGCACGCTGCCTTCGAGAAAGCCGCAGCCGATTACGACGTGCGCTCGGTCCGTGTGCCGGTACGAGCGGACTTTCGCGCCGACCCGGAAGCCATGCGGGCGGCGCTCAACGACCGCACCGCATTGGTCGTGGCCTCGGCACCGGCCTACCCGCAGGGCGTGGTGGACCCGATCGCCGAGATCGCCGCCGCCGCCGCCGCGCGCGGCCTGCCGATGCACGTCGATGCCTGCATGGGTGGCGTGACGCTGCCAATGCTCGAGCGCCTCGGCCATGCCGTGCCCCCCTTCGACTTCCGCGTCGCGGGCGTGACGTCAATGTCGGTCGATCTCCACAAATATGGATATACCGCCAAGGGCACCTCGGTGATCCTCTACCGCAGTCGCGAGCTGCGCCGGCATCAGACCTTCGTCACCGACAACTGGCTCGGCGGCCTCTACGGCAGTGCCGCGATCCTCGGCACGCGCTCGGGCGGTCCCATCGCCGCGGCGTGGGCCGTGATGCAACACCTCGGCATCGACGGCTACCTACGCTTGACCGAGGCGGCCCGACGCGCCACCGAGGAGCTCGTCGCGGGACTGCGCGCACTGCCCGAGATCCGCCTGCTGGCCGAGCCCGACACCACGCTGGTCGCCTTCGCGTGCGACGGCATGGGGTCTGATTCCGCCATCGACGCCTTCGCCGTGGGCGACGCGCTCTGGCGACGCGGCTGGGTCTGCGACCAGCAGAAGCCGCCGCCCTCGCTGCATTGCACGGTGAACGCGATCCACGCGGGCAAGATCGACGCGCTTCTCGCGGCCCTGCGCGATTCGCTCGACGAGGTCCGGTCCACGAAAAGCGAGGGCCCGGGCCGGTCCTACGCGATCGTGGAGGGGTGAAAGCTCCAGCGGTTGAAACGAGGCCCTCACTCCACCGGGCGGCACCGGCGAACTCATCCCGGACGGGTGACCGCTCTCGCGCTTAGAGCGAGAGCCAGAGTCGGAGCAGATGGCGTGGCGCGGCGGCGCGGTCCTCGTAGGCCGAGCGGCCGTGGATCACGGTGTGGTTCGAGAGCAACTGGAGGTCACCCGGAGCGAGGTCCATCTCCAGACTCACTTCATGGCTTGATGCGATCTCCTCGTAGAGGTCCAGCAGTTCGCGCTCGGCCTCGCTGAGGGGCGGCGCGTCGGCGTGACGCACAGCCGAGCGGAAGTAGTCGCTGTGATAGAAGGTGCGCAGCCGTCCGCCGCCAAAACGACAGGGCGGCACGGGAATCCAGCGCAGCGTTCCGCTGCGGTCTTCGTTGCGCAGATCCAGCGGGAGGGGGGCGAAGAGTCGCAGCGCAAGGTCCGGTCGTCGCGCATGAACTTCGTTCCACACGGTCACCGAACTCGCGATGCGCGAGCGTCCACCCGAGGGCGCGGCACGCAGGCAGACCAGCCCAACCGCGTCGGCAGCGTCGCAGTGGAACGCGATCTCCGCCGAAGTGCGGTAGAGCCGCACCAGCGGGTCGTGGCGCTCGCCACCGGTGGCGGTGACGTGGCCGATTAGATCGCCCTGGGGATTCTGCGCGCCGGGCAGCCCGAGATGCAGGCCAAGCCCCCAGAAGACGAGCCCCGTGTCGTCGTCGCCCCAGCGCTCGACCGGCAGGCCCGAGACCAGAAGAAAACCCCGACCCTGGGCCACCGTCGTACGCCAGCCTGCGAGCACCGGCGCGAGAGTGGGTAGGGGGAAGTCCGTCGGCGTCAATTCCTGCATCGCGCGCCCCGTGCCGCGAGCGTGCGTGAGCGCGCGATCCAGTTCCGCAATCTCGCTCAGCTCGAAGGCGACGCGCCACTCGCCCGAGTCCCGCATCTGGTCGCCACGCCAGGCCGCTGGTCCGGGGAGTGGTCCCGGAGGCAGGCCCTCATCGGGACGATCGAAATAGTGCAGGCTCTGCTCACCGTACGACCGATAGTGGGGCACCATGGGTTCCGATGTAGCCGAGGAGTCGCGCCAATTCCCGCCTTCCCGCGAAGGAGGCCGCGACACGAACCCAGACCCTCATCCCCTGCGCAGACGGGCGCGGAGTTCGGTGCGCCTGATTTTGCCGCTGACGGTCTTCGGCAGTTCGGGCACGAACTCGATCCGGCGCGGGTATTTGTAGGGTGCGGTCACCTTCTTGACGTGGTTGCGCAACTCCTCGACGAGAGCCTGGGAAGGCGCCACGCCCGGCCGCAGGACGACAAACGCGGTGACGATCTCGCCCCGCTCGGCGTCGGGTGCTCCGACCACGCCCGATTCGAGCACTGCCGGATGCTCGAGCAGCGCGCTCTCGACCTCGAAAGGTCCGATGCGGTAACCCGCCGAGAGGATGACGTCGTCGGCGCGCCCGACGAACCAGAAATAGCCATCCTCGTCACGCCGGGCGCGGTCGCCGGTGAAGTACGTCTCGCCGCGGAAGACCGCTGCCGTCTCGGCCTCATTCCTCCAGTACTCGAGCAGAAGCGAAGCTGGCCGACCGCGCACCGCGACCTCGCCAATCACACCCGGCGCGACCTCGTGTCCGTCGTCGTCGGCAACGATCACATCATGTCCCGGAAAAGGCAGGCCCATCGAACCGGGACGGATTTCCATGCCGGGACGGTTGGCGACCAACGGAATCGACTCGGTCTGGCCGTAGCCATCGTGAATCCAGCGCCCGGTCTGTTCGTGCCACACCCGGATCACCTCGGGGTTCAAGGGCTCGCCCGCGGCGGTGCAGTGGCGCAGGGCGGAGAGGTCGAATCGTCCAAGATCCTCCTTGACAAGCAGGCGATACTCGGTCGGCGGCGCGCAGAAGGTGCTCACACGGTACCGCTCGAGCAGCTCGAGCTCGCGCGTGGGATCGAAACGCGCATTCACCATGAGCGTGGGTACCCCGTGGCTCCAGGGGCCGAAGAGAACGCCGTAGGCCGCCTTGGCCCAGCCGGTGTCGGAGGTCGTCCAGTGGAGCCCGTCGCCACGCACGTCGAGCCATTCACTGCCGGTCAGGCGGTGGCACCAGGTATAGCCGTGGCTGTGCAGGACGGCCTTCGGCTCCCGGGTTGTGCCGGAGGTGTAGTAGCAGAGCGCCGGCTCGCTCGAGCGCGTATCGGCAACCTCAAACATTGAACTTGATGAGGCCGCGGCGGAATCGCCATCGATCCAGCCGCTCGGCGCTGGACCGCCACCCGCCACGATGAACGTCGCAAGCTCGGGGCACTCGGCACGGACCTCGTCGACCACCGTCGCGCCCGCGCAGGTGGTGACGACCGCCCGCGCTCCCGAGTGTCGCGCACGATACGCGATGTCCTTGGGGCGCAGCGAAGCCGTGCACGGGATGACCAGCGCCCCGAGCTTGAGCCCGGCCAGCACGACAGCGTGCCACTGCGGCAACCGCGGCAGGATCACCAGCACCGGCTCGCCACGCCGCAATCCGGTTTCCCGGAGCAGGTTGGCCCAGCGGCTCGACCAGAGCGAGAAGTCCCAGAAGCCGTAGCGCGCCGTGTGACCGGCCTCGTCCTCGAAGTAGAGGGCCAGCCGGCCGCGATCGCGACCGAAGGCATCGACCACGTCGCGCGCGAAATTAAAGGCTTCGGGTGGGGTGAGCACGGCTCTTGTCGCTGGGCCCGGGGCGCGGCTCACGCCTCCCGCCTAGATCCATGCGGAAGGCGAAGCAACTCGGCGGGGGCGGGGCCGCCCCCATCGGCGCAGCGCTCCGCGCCGCGAGAGTCGAGTTCGTGATCACGAGCAGATACGGGGTGGCGCTCGCGGGAGCAGCGACAGCAGACGC
>SXLG01000044.1 GCA_005777805.1 Pseudomonadota bacterium | reverse complement strand
TTGCAGGTCTGTGGGAAGTCCTTGTGGCACAAGGCATTCCGCAGGCTCTGTACTCCGACCGGGCGAGCTGGGCGGCCTTCACGCCCCGAGCGGGTGGGCCGGTCGATCCCTCCAAGCCGACCCATGTGGGGCGCGTCCTGACCAGGCTCGGCATCGAGCAGATCGTCTGCCTCAAAGAGCCGCGTGTCGTCGCCAAGGACAACACCGTCGTCTTCCACAAACTCATCTTCCAGATCGACAAGCAGCCCGGGCGGCGCAGCTGTGAACGGGCCCGGGTGCTCGTGCGCGAGCACCGCGATGGCACCCACAGCATCTGGCTCGGCCCCCAATGGCTGGGCCTCTACGACGCCCAAGGACGCCCCCTCTCGCCGCACAACGGGAACAAACCCAAGTGCAGCCGCCTGCCCAGGCTGCCTGACCCCAAAGCGGACAGATCATTTGTCAAAATCGAGCGGTCAAATCACTTGCTAACAACATGCCTGTTCTCTTCGTGTGTTTGTTCCAGCCTCGACCGCGGCCGCGCAGGGATCGGCTGGTGCAGGCCTAAGCGTGCCGCGCCGCGGCAGCACGCTGCATCGAGCCCGCGTGCCGCGCCGCGTTGTCCCGCGTCCCGGCGGTGCGTGCGGCGTGCCCGTTGCTTCGTGCGGACGCTGCGCCGCAGCATCCGGGGCCCCTCATGTGCTGCAGCGCGTGTGCTCGAGCGGGAGGGCCTTCAGACCGGCTGTGCCAGGATGAGTCCGCTTGTCGGCACTCCGGTCCCGGCCGTGACCAGGACGTGCTCCACGTGGGCGACCTGGTTGCAGGAGGTGCCGCGGATTTGACGCACCGCTTCGGCGATGCCGTTCATGCCGTGGATGTAAGCCTCGCCGAGCAGACCACCGCTGGTATTGATCGGCAGCCGGCCACCGAGAGAGAGATTTTCGATGGTGGCGAAGTCCTTCGCTTCGCCGCGTGCGCAGAAGCCGAGCTCCTCGAGCTGCACCAGGACGAAGGGCGTGAAGTGGTCGTAGAGGAACGCCGTCTGGATGTCGGCCGGCGTCAGGCCAGATTCGGCCCACAGCTTCTTCGCGACCAGACCCATTTCCGGCAGGCCCGTGATGTCGTCGCGGTAGTAGCTCGTCATCATTTCGCTGTCGGCAGTGGCGCCCTGGGCGGCGGCGGCGATGAGAGCGGGCCGCTGGCGCAGATCGCGGGCACGTTCGGGCGGGGTTACGACCAGCGCGACGCCGCCGTCGATCTCCTGACAGCAGTCGAGCAGGCGCAGTACGGGCTCGACGATCCAGCGCGAGCGCTGGTGGTCCTCGAGCGTGATTGGGCGCTCGTAGAACCAGGCCGCCGGATTGGTCGCGGCGTGCCTGCGATCGACCACCGCGATGCGACCGAAGTTCTCGTTGGTGACCCCGTACTCGTGCATGTAGCGCCGGGCGTGGAGGGCGACCCATGCCGCCGGCGTGAGCAAGCCAAAAGGTGCCACCACGTCGAGCCACGCGGGCAGGGCGGTCGCACCGGCCATGCTCGTCCCGCCGAAGCGCATCCCGGAGCGTTCGTTGAACGCGCGATAGCAGACCACGACGTTGGCCACGCCCGTGGCCACGGCCATCGCTGCTTGCATCACCGCACCGCAAGCCGCGCCGCCGCCGTAGGGGACCCGGGCGAAGACCGCGAGCGTCGGGATGCCGAGATTGCGCGCGACCTCGACCTCCTCGCTCGAATCCATGGTGAACGTGATCAAGCCGTCCACCGCGCTCGGGAGCAGGCCGGCATCGTCGAGTGCGGCGTTGACGGCCTCGCAGGCGAGCTGCAGCTCGCTCCGGCCCGAGGCCTGGGAGAACTCGGTTTGACCGATGCCCGCGATCGCGGCGCGGTTGCGCAGCGATCGGCTCACGTGCCTCCTCGCGCGAGAGGTAGCCCAAGCACGGCGGTGCCCGAGACGTGGTCGCCGAGGTCGTTGCTGGCCCGGAAGGCGACCTCGACCAGACCTTCCCCGGCCCCCTCCGACTTGCCCGTCACCGAGCCCGTGTATTCCAGGCGCGAGCCTGCGAACGCCGGCACCCCGAGGCGGATCGCGATCTTCTTCACCATCGCGTCGGGGCCGGCCCAGTCGGTCAGGAAGCGGCTCACATAGCCGTTGTCGGTCATGATGTTCATGAAGATCTCGGGGGCACCCTGGGTGTTGGCGTAGGTGCGGTCGTGATGCACCGGCATGAAGTCGCGGGTGGCGATGGCGCCGGCGACGATCACGGTTGCCGTCACCTCGATCCGCAGCGGCGGGAGGGCGTCATCCACGCGAATCGTGTGCCAGTCGAGGGTCTTCATCGCGTCCCTGCCGCCGGCTCCCGGCGCGGGCGGAACTGATGTAGCGACACGCCATTATCGAAGCGTTCGATGAAGGCCTCGACCGGCATCCCGATGGTGACCTCGGCTGGCGCGACGCCGCAGAGGTTCGAGACGAGTCGGATCCCCTCCTCGAGGTCGATCAGGGCGACGATATAGCCATCCTCGAACCAGGGCCACGCCGGATGGCGGGGCTGCACGAAGCTGTGCACATACCCCCGCCCGCAGGCCTCGATCGGCTGCCACGCAAGCGAGTTGCAGTGGGGGCACATCGGTCGCGGAGGATGACGCAGTGCCGCACAGCCCGAGCAGCGCTGAATGAGCAGTCGGTCGGCGGCGAGCCCGTCCCAGAAAAACTTTGTATCTAGCGTCGTTGTAGGCGCGGGCCGATCGCTCATGGGGTACTTCCGCCATAGGGCTTGAACTTGAGCATACGAAAGGTCTGCCGCCCGACGATCTCATCCCGGGCGTCGCGCCAGGTCGTCACCCAGGTGACGAAGTGGCCACGACCGGCCCGTGTCTGTTTCACGTCGGAGACCGATTCAAGCACGGTGGTCGCCGTGACCATCTCGCCGAGACACAGGTAACGCTCGACCTCGACCTCGGAGTTGGTCGCCAGCGTGCCGACGAAGCCGGCCTCGTCGAGGACCGCGAGCGGGTTGCGCGTGGTCGCCACCGGCGAGCCGCCACGGTCGCCGATGCCGGTGATCGTCGGCGTAGGCATGGTCCAGGTCTGGAGCATCATCGGCGGCGCGACGATCTCTCCGAAGCGCGAGGCCACGGCGGCAGCGGCATCGGTGTAGATCGGGTTGTGATCTTCGAGTGCGGCCGCCCAGTGGCGGATCATCGGCTGGTTCACCGGATCGGGCGCGACCGAGGGCGGGCCGATCGGCCGTCCGATTGCGCCGCGCAGCAAGCGCAGGGGGTCGGCGGCGGTGGTCTCGCTGGACATCGATCCCCCTCAGCGCGCGACGAACGGGTAGACCTGCGGGATCATGAACAGCGCAATCGTAGCGCACAGAATATCCATGGGGATGCCGATGCGCAGAAAATCGGTGAAGCGGTAGCCGCCCGGACCGTAGACCATCATATGGGTCTGGTAGCCGAGCGGAGTCGCGAAGCCGAGCGAGCCGGCGACCGTGACCGCGGCGACGAAGGGCATGTAGTCGACACCCAGCGCCGGTCCGGTCTGCATCGCGATCGGGAAGATCAGCGATACCGCCGCGCTGTGCGAGATCAGCTCGGTGAGGAGGAGGGTCGCCCCGTAGATGAAAACGAGGCTCAGTGCCGGATTGCCCTGCGCTGCGGAAGTCAGACTGGTCGCGAACATGCGGGCCAGCCCCGAGGCCTCGATCGCCGCGCCGAGCGCAAACGCGGCCGCGACCGAGAGCACGATGTTCCACTCCACGCTGCGGCGCGCTGCGGAGACACTGCAGCAGCGCGTGGCCAACATGGCGCCGGCCGCGAGCATGGCCGACTTCAACATGCCGAGGCTGGTCACGCTGGCGACCACGATCATCGCCACCATGATCCCGAACGCGGTCCAGGCGCGGTCGTAGTCGGGCGCGACCGAGTCGGGGACGCGGCTGACGAGATAGAAGTGATGCGAGTTGCGCTGGCGCTCGGCAAAGGCCGGCGGCGCCTCTACCAGGAGCGTGTCGCCATCCTGCAGCACGATGTCGCCGATCTTCTGTTTCAAGCGTGTGCCGCGGCGGGCCACGGCGATGATCACGGCGTTGTACTCGGTGCGGAAGTTGCCGTCGCGGATGGTCCGGCCGATGAGCGGGCAGTCGGGCGCCACCACCGCCTCGATCAGGCAGCGCTTCGAGCGGGGCGCCTCGAGCTTGAAGATCTGCTCGGTGGCCGGGCTCAGCCCGCGGATCTTCTGCAGGTCGGCCATGGCGCTGACAACACCGACGAACACCAGCCGGTCGCCGCCGAGAAGGCGTTCCTGCGGGCCGACCGCAGCCAGGATCTGGCCGTCGCGGTCGATCTCGGCAAGGAATGAGTTCGGGAGCTGGCGCAGGCCGGCCTGCTCGATGCTGCGTCCGACCAGCGGCCCCGCCGCATCGACCACCATCTCGAGTGCGTACTCGCGCACGTTGGCGAATTGCTCCATCGCCGGCTGGCGGTCGGGCAGGAGCCAGCGGTTGAAGGCAACCACGAAGAGCACGCCCGCGAACATGATCGGGACGCCGACCCAGAAGAGCGAGAACATCTCCATGCCCTTGCCGGTCGCGCCGATCAGCATGCCGTTGACCAGCAAATTGGTCGTGGTCGAAATCATTGTCACCGTGCCGCTGAGCACGGCGGCGTAGGAGAGTGGGATCAACAACTTGGAGGCCGCGATCCGGTTCTGGCGCGCCCACTCGCTGACCGCCGGCAGGAACATCGCCACCACCGGCGTATTGTTCATGAAGGCGCTCACCAGCGTCACCGGGAACATCATCTTGACGAGCGCGCCGGTGACCGATTTCGGACGTCCGAGCAGACGGTCGGTGAGGATGGTGTTGGCGCCCGTCGAGTCGAGGCCGGCGACGACGACATAGAGCACGGCCAGCGTGATGATGCCCTCGTTGGAGAGACCACCGAGCGCTTGCGCGGGTGTCAGCACGCCGCTCACCAGCAGCAGCGTGATTCCCGCGATCAACACCACGTCGGTCGACAGCTCGGTCGCGATCAAGATGGAGAAGACCGCCGTGACCACCGCGAGCGTGAGCCAAGCCTGCCAGCCGAGGTCCATCCACATCGCCATCGTGTCACGTCGCTTTCTGCATCCGGCGCCCGCGCCGCACCCAGGACGGCCTGCCGCATCGGCCGGCGCAGGCTAGCACCGCCACGGGCCCGACCTGAAGCGGGAACCACGCTCATGGAGACGTATCGGTCTCCCCCCGCGCGACCACTACGGCGGCCGCCAAGTCGCCGCTCACATTGATGACCGTCCGGCACATGTCGAGCAGGCGGTCGACACCGATGATGAGGCCGAGCGATTCGACGGGCACCCCGATCGTGCCCAGCAGTGACGCGATCACCGGGAGCGAACCGCCGGGGATGCCGGCCGTTCCGATGCCGGCCAGCACGCACACCGCGAGGATCAAGGTCTGCTGCTCGAGTTCGAGCGACACGCCGTAGAACTGCGCCAGGAAGAGCACGGTCACACCCTCGAAGAGGGCGGTACCGTTCTGGTTGGCGGTCGCCCCGACGGTCAGCACGAAGCGGCCGATGTGGCGCGGTAGTCCGATCTCGTCGGCGACCTTGAGTGCGGTCGGCAAGGTCGCATTGCTTGACGCAGTGGAGAACGCCGTCACCATGGCCTCCTCGATGCCGCGGAAGAAGCGCCACGGGCTCATCCCGCCGAGCCAACGCACGGCGAGCGAGTAGACCACGAACTGTTGCAGCAGGAGCCCGAGCAGGACGACGCCGACGTAGTTCCCGAGTTGGAGCAGAATGGCGTAGCCGAGTTCGGCGGTGAGCGAGAAGAGCAACGCGGCGACGCCGATCGGTGCGCTGGCGATGACGAGATCGATCAGCCGCATCAAGACGTCGTAGGCGCCTTGTAGAGCGTCCTCGAAGTTCCGCGCCGCGTCCGTCCGCACGGTGCAGAGCCCGACGCCGATCATCAAGGCAAAAAACATCCACGCCAGCATGTCGCCGCTGGCGGCGGCGCGGATCGGGTTGTCGGGGACGATCTGCACGATGAGATCGATGCCGCTGCGCGGCGGGGGTGCTGCGGTGATCACCGCAGCGCGCTCGGCGGCGCCGGCGAGCAGGTGCGCGCGTGTCGCCTCGGGCAGGCCCTCGCCGGGCCGCAGCAGATTGACGAGTCCGAGGCCGATCAGGACGGCGATCGTCGAGACGACTGCGGTGTAGGCGAGCGTGCGCAAGCCGATCCGCCCGAGGCTGCGCAGATCGCCGAGCCCCGCGACGCCAAGCGCCAGCGCTGCGAAGATGAGGGGCACGACCAGCATCAGCAGCA
Organism: Pseudomonadota bacterium; assembly: GCA_005777805.1. Lineage (GTDB taxonomy): Bacteria > Desulfobacterota > Binatia > UBA12015 > UBA12015 > SXLG01. Next base: position 2,180 of record SXLG01000044.1, on the reverse strand, counting down.
GGCGGAGGAAGATCTGGCCGACCGGCCGCGCCGCGTAGCGCACCAGCGCCAGCAGCTCGGGCGCATCGGCGAAGAGGAGGTGGGCGAGGGTGCCCGCGGTGGCACCGAGGGCCGCGCCGAGCAGGATCCGCAGATGGAGCGGGAGCTTCCCCCGCGCGCGTGCTGCTGACATCGAACCCTCTTGTCACGCCAGACCGGGCGACGGGAAGCGCGGGCAGGGTTTGCGGACTCGCGTCGCTCCCGGCGACGCAGACCCCGGACTCGATCGGGCGCGGACGGTGACGGGGACGGGGACGGAGGGCACTGCGTCGGCTCGTGTCGCTCGCGGCGACGCGAACCCCCGACTCGAGTGGCGGGCCGCGCGCGTCCCAGAGAGCGTGAATTTCTCTCTGATTTCGGTTTCGCGAGGGGGGATGCCGAGCGGGTGGGATGAAGGCGGGCGGTCGTTGGCGCAGGCGGTCATCCGCCGACAGCTGCGGTGGCCGACCGCAATCGCCGCCAGCCGCCGCGTCGCGATTCCTTGACGCTCGCTCAGCGCTCGTTGCGCGGCGAGAGGTTGCCCAGGCGCGACCAGAGCGTGTCGGGGATGGCGCGCATCAGGGCGCCGAAGGGTCCCCAGGGCAGGCGGGGCACGGTGGAGGACACGGTGCCGCCTTCGATCATGTCGGCGATCTGCCGCGCCCCGGCCTCGGCGGTGATGACGAAGGGCCGGTTCTTCAGCTCTTCGTTGATCGGGGTGTCGATGAAACCGGGCGAGATCGTGGTGATGCGGATGCCGAGCGGGTGCACCTCGACCCGCGCCGCTTCGAGGTAGGTCGAGAGGGCGGCTTTCGATGCCGAGTAAGCGGCCGAGCCCGGCAGGCCGCGAAAGGCCGCGACCGACGAGATGCCGACGACGTGGCCCCGGCCCGCGGCTCGGAACAGCGCCAGCGCGGAATCGATGGTTGCCATGGCGCCGAGCACGTTGGTTTCGATGATGTCGCGATCGGTCGCGAAATGTCCGGTGCCGACCGCGTGACCGCCGCCGATGCCGGCGTTGGCGACGATCCGATCGACCTGGCCGAGAGCGGCTGCGAGTTCCGGGATGGTCGCGTGCACAGCCGCGGTGTCGCGCACATCGAGCGCGCGCAACTCGACCCGCGAGGCGGCCCCGATCTCGCGCCGCAGCTCTTCGAGCTTGTCGAGCCTTCGCGCGGTGAGCCCGAGGTCATGACCGCGCCGTGCCAGTTCGAGCGCCAGCGCCCGCCCGATGCCCGAACTCGCCCCGGTGATGATCGTCGCCCCTGCCATGGTCGTCCCCTCTCTCCGTGCGAGGCCCCGCACCCTCGGCCCCACGGCCGAGGCCTGCGCGCCGCGGTGATCCGCAGATGCCGAGGAACGTATGTGCGCTCCGGCCTGACGGCAATCAGCCTCGCGCGGTGGCGGACGGCTCGCTCGGGTGCCGTGAGTCGCTGTGCCGCGGGTCCGGCGTCCCGAGGAGACGTCGGCGCTAGATCCGCTCGCATCGGTCAGGAGGCCGAGGATGTCGCGGGTGGCCAGCTCGAGGGTGCCCCGCACAACCCCATCGACCGGTGACACGCGACCGCGATCCCCAACGTGCGGCAGGAGGCCGCAGACCCGTTGGCAAGCGAATTCTACAGCTCTCGTCAACTCACAGGAAACGCCTGGCCGGTCGGTGGAGCCGCCATGAGGGCGGGTGACCTCGTCGTCGAGTTTGAAGTACGCGTAGTTGCGAGGCAGCCCGACCTTGCGAACGAGCGTCGTCCTGTCGCATTGACGGGGTCCGTGAATGAGCACCGCCGGCAGGTCCACGAGGGCCCAGCGCAGCCGGGCCTCGGCAAGGCGTGGGAACAGGGCGGATGCGGGCATCGGCCGATGGCGGGGCGATGCGCCGGCTGTTCGCACCTCTTCGATCCGGCGGATCGCAAGGTTCATGGCCGGCTGATCGAAACCCGGATCTTGGTCGCCTTGGGCGCGCCCCCGGTGCGGTTCGAGCCCGTGACGCCGGACTGTCTCGGAGAGGCAGTCCAACCCGATCTCCGCCCCAGCGGCTCTAGACCCGCTCCAGCAGCGTTGCGTTCGCGAGTCCGCCGCCCTCGCACAGGGTCTGGAGGCCGAGCGTCACGTCACGTCGCTCCATCTCGTGCAGGAGCGTCGTCATCAACTTGGCGCCGGTGCAG
>SXLG01000043.1 GCA_005777805.1 Pseudomonadota bacterium | reverse complement strand
CTTCGACGTCCGCCGCAAGCCCAACGAGCACGTCGGCTTCGGCGGCCCCGGACCCCATTTCTGTCTCGGCGCGCATCTCGCCCGGCGCGAGATCACGGTGATGTTCCGCGAACTCATGCAACGCCTGCCCGACATCGCCGTGAGCGGCCCACCCGAGCGCCTGGCGTCATTCTTCATCAACGGCATCAAGCACCTGCCGTGCAGCTTCACGCCACGAGCGGCTGGCCGGGCGGGCGGCTGAGATTTACCCCGAGCAAAGCCCAAAGGAAAAAGCGCTCTTCGCGGATTCGTGTGCGTGAATCGGCAGGGTCCGGGCTGCGGAAGGGCGCTCTGGGAGCGGCTCGGGGCGCGTTTGAGCCGGGGCGGAAAGTCGTCATGATTCGGCGATGCGATCATCGAGACCCCGCCGTCGGCTCTCCGACTCCTACCGCTTCCCCGGCTTCCGCCCGCAGCAGGCCGTGGCCGGCATCTTCGGTGACCCCGGGGCACGAGTCGTCACCCTCGTTCGGCGCTCAAAAAAACGGTGTGTGGGGCCTGTGGCCGCGCTCAGCAGGGCTTCTACGATCGCTCGCTTCGCCGGGTCCGCGATCTCAGCTGCGGTGGCCTGCGGATCTTGCTTGCGATCGAGGTGCGCCGGCTCGCCTGCCGCAGTTGCCGCGCGGTGAAGCGCGAGCGGCTCGACTTCCTGGTCGACAATCCCCGCTACACCAAGCGGTTCGCCTTCTACGTCGGCAAGCGCTGTGGCTCCGCGACGATCAAGGACATCGCCGACGAACTCGAGCTGGACTGGCACACGGTCAAGGAACTCGAGAAGCAGTACATGCGTGAGCGGCTGCGGCGTGCCGGAACACCCGGGCCCAAGGTCATCGGCATCGACGAGATTTCGATCCGCCAGGGGCACACCTACCGCATCGTGGTGAGCGAGCTCATTCGCCGACGCCCGATCTGGTTCGGTGGCGCGGACCGCTCCGAGGCCAGCATGGACGAGTTCTTCAAGGGGCTGGGAGCCAGGAAGAGCGCGGGCATCCGCCTGGCCGTGATGGACATGTGGAAGCCCTTTCGGAACTCGACCCAGCGTAACGCCGCGCAGGCAAGCGTTCTGTTCGACAAGTTCCATGTCGTGCGCCACCTCGGCGACGCACTCGACAAGGTCAGGAAGGCCGAGTACGCGCGGCTCTCGGGCTCGGGCGGGTGCCATCGTCCGCCTTGACGGATTGAACCACGGACGGGGCAAGGGCCGCTCACCAGAAGTCATGGGATCGCGTGGCGTCATGATGACCGTCCTTTGGCTCTACGCCGGCAGTCCGTGGCGGGATCGGGGTAGGGATGCGCTGCGCCCGTCTCGCGGTCGATTACGATCGAGGCGACGTGCCCAAACGGCAGCGGGTTCAACGCGTCGCGGCGCGCGGCTCCATAGCTGGGGTGGCGAATCACTGGTCTTGCCAAAGAGGCGCCATTCTACCCCGTGGCATTGGCTCTTTTTTGGGCGCCATTCCAGCTCTTTTTCTTCAGCCCGAGCGAAGATCCTTCACGCTGGCCGCCCCTGCTCCGACATTAGGCCGGATACGAATAGGTGCTTTCCCGAGGCTGGCCGGGGAACTTCCGGGGGCAAGACCCCAGGCTACCCCCGACGTCCGTGGAGCGGTGGCCCTCGGCGAGGCTTCTCCGCCCTCGCGCGACTCGAGACCGGCCAGCGCCAAGAGGGGCTTGTGCAAAGCCGACCGGCGACGCGACCGCAGGCAACCTCGCCGCGCGTAGCGGCTAGCACTCTCCCGGCCGACGGCTCAGCCGATCGTCCACTCGATGACGCGCTCGGGCTCGTAGGTGCAGTAGATCCCGGTGCGGGTGGCGAGCTGAAGGTGGTGGCCGAGGTCGGGGTGCTGGTCCGCGATGCGGTCGATCGCCCCCCGGATGCGGTTGTAAACGGCTTTGCGTGAGCGCTCGAGTGCGTCGCCGGCGCGCCGGGTCCGGCCGCCCAGGCTGAAGGCAGCCGTCAGTGCGGCCTCGAGCGCCGCGATCTCCTCGCCCAGCACCATGGTCCGACCGAGATCGGAGAAGCTCTCGGCCTCGGCGAGTTCCTCGCGCAGCTCGGCCAGGCGCGCACGGTACTCGGCGCTGGCGCGCCCGTCGAGCGCTGGTTCCGGGCTGTCGATGGCGCGCGTGATCGTGAGCCCCTCGCCCGCCGTCGAGCGGGCAGCCGGAGTGCCGGCCTCGCCGCCAATCAGTTCCCTGACGTGGATCTCGCGACCGGGAGAGCGCAGCAGGAGAGCAAGATCCTGGAGCCCCTTGGAGTCGGATAGCTCGATCGTGCGCCCGTCGAACTCGATCTGCCAGCAACCTGCGAGCTTGACGAAGCGACCGGAGCCGCTCGCCGGCCGGCCGAGCGATCCACCCGATGCGCCGACCGTGGCCGCCACGCGCGCGACTGCCTCGAGGCGCCACTCGACGCCAAGCCGGCGGTACGTGGCGGTCGCGCCCGCGAGCAGCCTCTGGCAACGTACGGCATCCTCCGGTCGGCCACGCCGGATGAGGGTCTCCGCCAGATCGACCTCCACGTGTGCCCGGACGAGTGGCGCACCGGCACGCGTCGCCAACTTGATCGCACTCTCGTGGTAGCGCACCGCATCGTCGAAACGGCCGAGAGTCCTCTCGAGCAGACCGATCATGCGATCGATCGATCCGCCCCAGTAGGTCGCGACTCCCGCGACGATCACCGCCCCCTCGCCGGCCAGCAACTCCTCGAGCAACAGACGCGCTCGCCGCTCGTCGCCGAGAAAAGCTGTGACGACCGCCGCCGACGAAATCATCGGCAGGCGGTGGACGTCGTGCGGCACGTCGGCGAAGTCGCGCGCCGCGACCTCGCCGAAGCTTGCATGCGCCTCCTCGCGCCGGCCGCAGAGCGCGTGGATCAGTGGCAGGCCGATCCGGAAGACGGGCATGTGAGGATTCGCGTCGACGACCTGGCGCATGATCGGCTCGAGCTCTGCAGCGCGGCCCTGCTCCTCACGCAGATGAAAGAGCTGCGTTCCGTAGACGGCGAGAGCGTTCGGGGTGCCGGCCTCTCCGCCGATCTCGACGGCCCGATGGATGAGGGTATCGGCCTCCTCGAGCCGACCCTCCATCTGCGCGCATGTGCCGCGGATCGCAGTCGCGAGCCAGCGGTAGAACGGCTGGCGGATCTCCTCGGCGAGAGCCACGAAGCGCGCGAGTTCGCGATGACAGAGCCCGAGGTCGGGGATCTCGAGCGCGTCGACGATGCGCCAGAGCCGCGCGGTCGCCTCGAATTGCAGCGACCCGCCGGTGCGTGCGAGCGCCAGCAGGCGATCGCCGATCGCAAGGCGCTCGTCAAGCGTTCCGGGCACCAGGAGTCCGAAGTGCAGACTCGAGAGTGCGCCGAAGAGCGCCACCGGATCGTCGAGGCGCTCGGCCATGCCGACCGCCTCGCGCGCCATACCGACCAGACGCACGCGCTCCACGCCGTGGTAGCTCGCGCGCGCGAGATGGGAGAGCATGCGGACGCGCAGCGGATCGTCGCCGGTCGGGAGAGCGACAAGCGCCTCCTCGAGGAGCGCGATCGCGTCCTGCGGGACATCGAGCGCCAGGTCGGTGCGACCGCTCATGGCGATGGCCGCATGTGCCAGCAAGGTCGGGTTACCGAGGATACGGGCCAGCTGAGCGGCCTCCTCATAGCGCCGACGCGCGCGCGACCGGTGTCCGGCCGGCCAGAGGACGTCGCCGAGCGCGAGCAGAAGCTCGCAGCGCGCGGTCGCCGTCTCCGCCTTCTCGCCAGCACCGCCCTCCTTGCACCGTGCCAGGGCCTCGAGCGCCCTCTCGTACTGTCGCGCCGCCTCGTCGAAGGACGCGCGCCGCGCGGCGACGTCGCCGGCTCGCCGGCCGCAATCCGCCGCTTCCAACAGCGCTTCGGGCGTGCCGGCGAGGAGGAGGTGGCGGGCGAGCGCGCCCCAGCAATCATCCAGGTGCGGGGCATGGATGGCGCGCAGGGCAGCGGCGGCCTCGGCGTGCAGTCGCGAGCGCTCGGCCATGCCGATGCCTTCGTAGATCGTCTCGCGGACCAGATCATGTGCAAAGCGAAGTCGCGTCGAGCCGTCCGGGATCGGCTCGACGAGCCGCGCGGCACGTGCCTCGTCGAGGGCTCGCAGTAGCGCCCCGCGCGAGAGTTGATCGGCAGCCCTCTCGAGGACCGGCAGGTCGATCTCGGCTCCGAACACTGCTGCCCGCACGAGGAGGGCGCCGGTCTCGCTTGTTAGTTTCTGCAGGCGTCGCCGGAGAACATGTCGGACGCTCGGTGGCAGCGGGACCGCCGTGGGCGTGGGCCCGTCCTGCGCTCCGAGCCGCCGCTCCTGGGCGAGCATGCGCACGACCTCGATCGCAAAGAGCGGGTTTCCTCCGGTCTGTGCGTGTACCGCAGCCGCGAGTACTGCGGGGACTTCGAAACCGGCGGCGTACGCCATCACGCGGGCGGTCGCCGTCTCGTCCAACCCTCCGAGCTGGACGAAGCGCGCGTCCGCGGCCAGGTCAGTGAGGGCTTTCTCGAGCCGATCACCGACAATCACTTCTGTATCGCGATACGTAGCGACCAGGACGACCCGCTCCGTGCAGATCTCACGCCCGAGGAAACGCGCGAGGTGCAGCGAAACCGGATCGGCCCAGTGGACATCCTCGAGCACGACCAAGCGCGGTGTCCTGCGCGCGGCGCGCCACAGCAGCTTGACGAACGCCTCGAAGAGTTCGAACAGCGCCTCCGTGCCGCGTGTGGCGAAGGGATCGGCGTCGATGGCCGTGGCCGGCTCCGGGAGGAGACTGGCGAGCGCACGCCTCTCGCCGGCCCCGAGGCGCTTCCAGAGGTCGGATGTGCGTCGACCGCCGGTGATTTCTTCCGCGATCCGCGCCCACGGCCAGAGTGCCGGCGCTCCCTGCACCTCGTGGCAGCGGGAAACGTGCGTGGTGAAGCCGCGCTGCGCTGCTCTCGAGATCAGCTCCTCGACCGCGCGAGTCTTGCCGATGCCCGGCTCACCGGCGATGAGGAACGTCCGACCGCGAGCGGCGAGCGCCTCATCAAGGCCACTCTCCAGGGCGGCCAACAGATCGCCCCGGCCGACGAAGAGTGCCCCCAGCGCGCGCGGCGACGCCAGTACCGGTTTGGCTTCGGGGTCGTGGCCGCGCCGCATCCGCCGTTCATACTCCGCTGAGTGTGAAACCAGAAGCTCGAGTTTGATGGATGGGACAGGAGTTGCGCTCTCGACCGGTGCCGGAAGGACGAGCCCCCAGCGGGGGGCTTGGTCACGCCCCCCGCTGGGGTTGCCGTGCGACCTCGCCCTGGCGGACGATATAGACGGCGACTTCCTTGCGTCCCGCTGGGCTCAAGGCATCAAGCTCCCCGACGCCGAGTCATTTATCAAAAAAGTCCTCCGCGTGGCGATGCCACGGGACAAAGTGGCGCCCCTTCCAGTGAGCAGGATCGCCCGACTCGAGGAGACCGCAGGATTGGCGCTCAAGGAACAACATCCAATGGTTGGCCAACTCCTGGGCCCAGGCCCCTTCGTCGGCCGCGGCGCCGAGCTGGCGCGGCTGCAGCAAAGGGTCGAGGAGGCGCTCTCGGGCGCGAATGCCTGTGCCTGGGTCGTCGGCGACGACGGAATCGGGAAGACTCGGCTGGTGCATGAAATCGCGACCTATGCGCGCTTGCGCGGAGTCGTGGTGCGCTGGCTCGGGCTGCCCGAATTCGAGTCCGCCGGGCGCGAAGGCCCCGGCGGCGAATCGCTGCCGAGTTCGGGCCCAGGCACAGCGGAACTCGTCGTCATTGATGGCGTCGAGACTGCGGCTGCGCACACCACGGCGGTCGAGCAACTGACGGTCACCACAGGGACGAGCCGGCTCGTCCTGGGAACCAGCCGCCGCCCGCCGCCCGACCCCATCGCCACGATCCTCGGCGAGCGATCCGCCGATCTCCTGGTCTTGGGCGGGCTCGAGGCAAACGCCCTTGGCCGGCTCCTCGATGCGCTCTCGGGCGAGATTCTAGACCTCGATCTGATCGCGGCGATCGTACGGGCCACCCAGGGCAACCCGGCTCGCGCGCGGTCGTGGCTCACCCGGCAGCTCTCGGGCCAGTCCGCTAGCCTGCCAGAGCTTCCGGCAGACCTCCCCACTCCACCGGCTCGGCCGCGCCGACAGCGTCCCCGGCCCTGAAGCCACGCTCGACCTCGCGCACGAGGCGCAGCGGGGCGGGCACCGGCTCTCGGAGACGGGTGACCTCTCGGCGGTGTCAGTGTCCCCGACGGGATTTGAACCCGTGTTACCAACGTGAAAGGCTGGTGTCCTTGGCCAGGCTAGACGACGGGGACTTGCCCCGTGGGCTACCGGGCACGGCGCGCAGCCGCAAGACTCACGCCTGTGGGTCGAGCGACTCCTGTCCCTCTCGCGGTCTCCGCGGCGAGGCCTCGGGCCCTCGCCGCGAACTCCACCCTCCTCGAGAGCCGCGCTCGTCTACTTGCCGGCGCGAAGCAGCCGATCGGTCTGGAAGATCTCGTCGTCCATCTGGATGTGGTAGTCGCTGGCCGCAACCGGCATCCCGGTCACCGTCGCGCGATCCTGCTTGAAGTTGAGTGCGGTCGCCGTGTTGCCGCCCCCACCAACGCGCAGATGGTACTCACGCCCGTCGCCGCCCTTCACCGGTGTCATCGCCATGGCGGGAGGGGCCCAGTTGACCAGTGCGTTGCCCTTCCAGTCGTATTTGTTCTTCCAGTACCCTCGGAAAGTACTCTTGTCGAAGTACATGACCTGCCTTCCGAAGACGTAGTAGGCGTTCTTCGGTGTGGCCTCGACGATCCACACTGGCCGCGGCACGAGCGCGACTCCGAGCGGCGCCCACGCGACCAGCCCCTTGCCCTTTTTCCAGCCTTCCTGCTGCGAGGCGATCAGGTCGATTTCCGGCACCTCGAGGCGGAAACCCGTCTCGGATTCCGGCACGAGATCGGAGATCTCCTCGCCCTCCTCGAGTGGGCGAACCGGCGACTTCTTGTCGAGTGTGAGCTTGTCAAAGTGCGCCAAAGCGACCCCCTCACCGATCAGCTTGAAGTTGAAGTCCTCGGGCTTGCCGTCAAAGTAGGGGCCGTCGTCCTGCGAGATATCCGAACCGAGCAGACCATCGGAACGGTTGGCGGGATTGATCGGCCGCACGCGGCGCAGCGCCGGAACGTAGGTCCACGACTGATCGATCTGATCGCCCTCGCGATAGCGCCAGTTCAGCGAAACGATGCCGTTTACATCGGCCGGCTCATTCACGACGCCGAGGGTGCGGGAGAGAATGTTGAGCGGGTTCTCCCCGATCATTTCCTGCAGGTGCGGCTGCTGGCCATCGTAGTACTTAAAATGCACGTCGGTCGCGATCTTGCGGAGCAGTCCGTCGCGCGAGATCCAGTTCACGGGCGAGTTGGTGTGGAACGACCCCTCCCAGAAGAGCGTGTAGACGAAGTTCCAGAGCGCCTTGGTTCCAGCCTTCGGATCGTTTGCATCGATGTCGGGAAAGGGGCGCCCGGTGATCACATCCGGCCGCTTGCCGGTGGCCTTGTCGACCACCGTGCCATTTTCATTGATGTCGAACTTGCCGGCGTTCTTCTTCGACGCTGCGATCAGATCGGGGTCGACCAGCCAAGCGTCACCCTCTTTTTTGATGATCTCGTGGCGGTATTCGTCGCGCTTGTAGAACTCGAGGATCTCGTCGGGCATGTGCCCCTTGGCGACCTCCCAGTTCTCCTTGCCGAGCACCGTTCCCGACGGCACCTCGTCGACGTTCCCCGCCGCCGCCCACGCCCCCGCCGGTGCCAGCAGCACCAGTGCTCCCGCCACAGCCCAGCCCATCGTCACTGCTCTCATCGATCCATCCTTGCGTTGAGTTGCACTACAGTCCGCATCTGCAGACCGGATCCGTTTCCGCCCCAGACAGCTTCCCGCTCAGTTCAACTGGAATGTCGCCCGGACAAGGAATTCGTCCCGATCGCGATTCAACCCGATGCCGAAGGTATAGCCGTTGTCGATCGAGCCGAAAGTGTGGATGTTGACGTACTTGGCCTCGAGCAGGACGTTGTCGGTGAGACGGTAGACCACGCCGGGCGCGAACCCGATGGCGCCCCGCGCCGTGAGCAGCGTCGTCACCTGCGGCGTCAGCGTGCCATGCATCAGGTCGGTGCGAACCGTCGCCTGCATGAAACCGTCGAGCTTGTTCATATTGACAAAGTCGCAGGGCGGCTTCTCGCCCGTGACGGGATCGCGGTAGTCCGGATTGTCGCAAACGGGCCCGTTGTAGAAACCCGCCGGCGGGCCGCCCTGCTGCTGTCGCTCGATTGCCGAGGGCTTCTGGATGCCGTTGGCGCGGTAGTCCTTGTGCGTCGACTCGTCGGTGTTGAGAAACCACACCACCGAGGTGACCAGGAGGAAGCTCGAGGTGGGATTCAGCTCGGGGATGAAGAAGTTCTTGTCCATGCCGGTCTCACCGCGCAGGATGTTGACGCGATCATAGTGGCCGGGGCGGGTGAAGCCGCTCGAGACTACCTGGCCCAGGTTCTTGTAAGCGAGGAAGGCCGGCTCGCCGTTGAAGAGTTCGACCTCGGAGCGGACGATGGCGTTGACGTTCTCGCTGTAGAAGCTGCCCGCCACACCGATCACGTTGGTCAGCTTGTCGACGATCGCTGTCGTGATCATGCCACCGGTCGAGATTCCCTGCATCACCGGCACCGGAGCGGTTGGGAAAGTGGTGTAGAACCAGGTCGCGAGGTTGTAGTCGCGAGCCACGACGGTCTGCACCTTCACACCCCAACGCGAGTTCTCGATGGTCGGGTCCGGCAGCTCCTGGAAGAGTTGCAGCTTCGGGCCCGTCCCGGGCCGCGCGTTGGGTCCGGCCGCGGCGGGCGGAGGTAGGGAGAATGGGCTGGCACTCTGGATGACCAGCGGACCGATCGTGGTGTCGATCATCCCGGGAACCCAGTAGGCCTCGAGGAAGGTGCTGGAGAAGGGTCCCCAGCTCGATGAAAGCTCGTAGGTACCGCGGATCGTCCACAGCGGGATGCGCGCCTCGTCGAGATCCATGAAGAGGCCGGGCTGGATGTTCGTATCGAAGGGATTGTTGGCGTCGAGCAGCCCGATCGTGTCGGCCTCGCCCCAGGAGATGGCCTGCCGGCCGATCCGGAACCACACCGGGCCCTTGGCGATATCGACATAAGCCTCGTTGACGCGGGTGTTCGCGCCGTAGACATCGCGCGGATTCCGGTGCGCTGCCGTCTGATTCATCGCCTCGGAGATGCGGTAGCCTTGCGTGACAAACTGGAGTTCTCGGCGGCGGTAATCGGCGACGACCTGCGACCAGCCCTTGGGGCCGTAATCGTAGAGTCCGTCGTAGAAGCCCCACACGCTGACCCGCCCCTCGAACTCGTCGAGCCATTTCCGAGCTTCGGTCCGACGCAGGAGACGTTTGAAGTTGACCTCGAACTCCGGTGCGTAGAAGAATCGGTTCTGCACCATGTTGCCCGTCACGCGCCGCGGCGTGCCCGCCGGATCGAGCGCCGTACCGTTGCTGTACGCCTGCGAATCCTCGGTCGCGATGGTGTACTGGCCGTAGACCTTGCCCCGGAAGTCGAAGGCTTCCTCGGGACCGAACTGAATGGCCAGCGCGTCCGATGCGACCAGCGCCGCCAGCAGTAACGCGGGCCAGCTCCACCAACGAAGCGCCCTGAACCCTCGAGTTCCGTCTGTCATGAATCCCCCCTCCCGGTCACATCCGACCGGATCGCGGCACGGTTATGAGCAAACGAACGCTGCTGTCAACGCGACAGCGCGGCGAAAGCACCGGTGCACGCAAACTCGGGAGCGTAGCGGCGCAGTTGCGGGCCAGATCCTTGCTCTCCGAGGCCTGCCAGCCGATCGACGCCGAGCGCATGGGCGGCCGAGAATGTTGCAGGCCGATCTTCGGCTCTCCCTGGCCCGCCAGAGACGTTCCAAGCACTCCGCCCGAGCCCTGTGGCTGCGCAGCGGGGCCGGGCGGTGCGTATGGGCTTCGTTCGCCGCATGCCTCTCTGGCGGCGGCCACGCGCAGCAGCCGGGCCGGGCGCTTGAGAACCATCCCTCTGTCGGCTAACCGCCAGCCCGATGGCGCAGGAAGAACAGGCCCTGATCCGCGAGGTGGTTCGGTCGATCGACAAGAAGTGCACCTGGGAGACCCGCCCCGGCGAGAAGGGTGCCTTGGAGTTCACGTTGCGCCTGCCCGCTGGCCACGCCAGCGCAATGCTCAGCGCCGAAGAGATCGCCGCCGCCGCCGACAGCGGCATGGCATTCTATCGCCTGCGCGAACGCATCAAGCGGCTGCGCAAGCGGATTCGCGACTCCCGCCCGCCCTACATGCCGTGGCGTCTGCCCAAGGTGGAACCCATCGGGGCACCGGGCCCGCGCGGCGGTGGTGGCTGGGCTTCCGGTCCCCGCCGCTAGGAACGCTCGGGCGCGTCATCGCGCGAATGTCCGCGATGTGGTGGTGACTGGCCTTCCGGTCCCGGTCACTAGGGCACCTTCTAACCACTTGGGGCGCGCCCGGATCATCCCCGCTCAGGTGTGTGCACAGGCGCGCGCCGAGACCGAACCCGCGCGACTTCGAGCACACCTGGCAATCTGAGCCGGCCCTCCGGCGGGGACCGCGCGAGCGGAAATCGCCGCAACGGATTGACTCACGCGCCCTGCCCCGCTACCCCCCTGCCGCGGGGTGGAGCAGCCCGGTCGCTCGTCGGGCTCTGAACCCGACGGTCG
>SXLG01000006.1 GCA_005777805.1 Pseudomonadota bacterium | reverse complement strand
GCACTGGTCACCGACGGGCGCTTCTCGGGGGGCACCTCGGGTCTCGCGATCGGTCACGTCTCGCCCGAGGCGGCGGCGGGCGGCACGATCGCGCTGGTCGAGGAGGGCGACAAGATCCGCATCGACATTCCGGCGCGGCGGATCGAACTCGTGGTGTCGGAGGACGAACTCGCGCGGCGGCGCGCGGCAATAGTGGACCGTGGCGCCCTCGCATGGCAGCCCGTGCACCCGCGCCCGCGGCAGGTCTCGACCGCATTGCGGGCCTACGCGCGCATGGCCACCAGCGCCGACCGCGGCGCGGTACGCGAGCTCTAGCCGGCACCGACAAGGCTTGGCTAGTCGCCGATCGCGATCAGATCGCGGCCGGCGCCGCCCACCAGCAGACCGTCGGCCGCGAGCGTCAGGCCCGACTCGATCGTGAGCCCGATGTCGAGCGTCCACAGCACCTGGGAATTGCCCGCGCCGTCTCCGTCGCCGTCGAAGGCGTAGAATTTGGTGGCGAAGCCGACGAAGACGTGGCCGCCGGAGTCGATGATGGCGGGCGTATTCTTGAAGCGCCCGGGATCGGTCATGCGGTGGCTCCAGATCACCGAGCCATCGGTGGGATCGAGTGCGTAGAAACGGCTCGGTGCACCGCTGCCGCCGACGTAGAGGGTTCCGTCCGCGCCGAGTGCCGGCGGTGACAGAAACTGGGTGCTGCTGAACCGGGCCTCCCAGAGGCGGGTGCCCTGGACGGGCTCGACGGCCGAGACGCCGTGCAGGTTGGCGACGTAAATCGTGCCATCGGGAGCGACCACCGGCGAGAAGTTCGAGTGGCGATTGCCGGTGCCGCCGGGCGAGAGGATGGTGCGCCAGGTCTCGACTCCCGTCGCAGTGTCGACGGCGACCAGGATTCGCGCCCCGGTCGTGACGTAGACCGTCCCGCCGTCGGGCGATAGCGCCGGCGAGACGTTGTGCGTGGCCCCTCCGGTGATGCATTTCCACTTGACTGTGCCGTCGGGGTTCATGGCGAAGAACCAGCCCGAGCTCAGCGCGTCCGAGGCCATGTAGATGGTGCCATCGGGCCCGACGGTGGGCGGCGTCTCGACATCTCCGTCGGCGCGTACCTTGTAGCGCCAGTCGATCGTTGCGGGAGGAGAAAACGACCACAGGTTGTTGCCGCGCTCGCCGAAGTAGATGTGGCCGTCGGCCGAGATTGCAGGTTGCGAGCGGTCGATGACCGTCCAGATTTCACCGTGCTGCTTGGAGTTCCAGAGCATGTCGCCGGTGGCCGGATCGTGGCCACTGATGGGGTGGCGGCCGTTTGGAACCACGAGCGTGCCGTCGGGCGCCACCGTGACGGCGGCACGACGTTCGCCGCCCCGGCTGCGGTAGGTCCACCGGATGTGTGGGTTTGGCCCGATCGGTCCCGAGAGCGTGTTGCTGCGACCGGTGTTCTGGAGGTCGTGCTGGTGCTTGGGCCACGCCGAATTCGCGAGTTGTGCCGCTGCCGGCCCCGCGCTGCACGCCATCCCGCTGATCAACGCCAGGGACACGAGGAAGGGGGAGCGGTACTTCATGGGGGGTGGCACAGAAGGTGAGGGACGAGAGGGCAGGCTGCGGGTCGGGAGATCGGGGTAGGTCCGATCATCCCGCCATCGGGCGGTCTGCGCAAGAAAAAACCTGGTGCCGGCCCGCGCGAGCCGGGTCCCGGAGCCTGCGGGGCGCGCGGGAGCACGACGCGGGATCCAGCGCTCAGTAGGCGACCGTGGCTTCGAGCCGACCGGTGGGTCCAAAGCCCACGATCAGGCGCGACATGCAGGGCATGCAGTAGACGCGATCGCCGGGGCGCAGCTCGCGAGTCGAGCGGATCACGACCTTGCAGACGGGGCAGAGCACCTCGTTGGCGGCGAGCCGGTCGCTCGCCCCGCTCCACTTGCGGTAGAAGCGCCGCCAGCGCCTGGGGACCTCGTCGAAGCCGGTGTCGTCGAGGATGAACCGCCGGCGATCGTCCGGCGTGCCGGGTTCAGCCATGGCCTCCAGCGGATCGGACATCATGCTCGCCCCAGTCGCAGGTGCTCGACCGACGCCAGGTAGGCGCCGACGATCCTCTCGAGCCTTGCCGGCTCGAGGGTGATCGCGCGCGCCACTCTGGCTTCGTCGAGCGTCTGGGTGGCGAGGAAGCGCTGGCTCGCCTCGTCGGGGGCCGCATTGATCAGTCCCGAGGACGCGGCCAAGGCACAGCGCTCGCCGACGACCAGTTGCACCGTCTGGCGGATGGCGTCTTGTCGCAGGACTTCGTTCTCGAGCAGAAGCTCGGGCTCGGTGTCCCGCGGCAGATGCCCGTAGACGGTCCCCTCTAGATAGCCCTGCGGGCATGACTCGAGCCAGTTCTGGATGGAATAGGCCGACAGAAAATCCGCCGTGGTGATCCCCTTTCGTGCGCTGGTGCGCCTTGGGTGCAACCGGTTCGCATGTGTCGTGCCAGCGGCCGAGCCGCGTCGGGCCGGGATCCCGCGCACTCGGGCACAGGTCCGTGTTGCAGGACTGGCGTGT
>SXLG01000042.1 GCA_005777805.1 Pseudomonadota bacterium | reverse complement strand
GGCCTGATTAGAGGGAAAGGTCATCTAGAATCCGAATCTGGTTCTCTTTCTATCCCCACCGCCTCGCCCGATCAACCCCTCCGAGTCCAGCGGAATCAGACGCAGCGCAATTCGCTCTCGCGGACGGCTGGCCCGGCAACCTGGGGATGGAGAACGAGCAAACACTCTTCCGGGCGACCCGGCGAGAGCGACCCTGCGCTGGCCTGCGCTACCTGGCCAGGGAGAACCAGCAGACACTCGTCCCGCCAGCGGCGCGACGAGGCCCCGGCTACCGCGAGGTCGCCCTCTGCTGCGCCTCGAGGGATGCCCGCAACTCGATCAGGGAGTCGTCGCCGAGTCGGATCAGGCCGGTTCGGGGAAACTCGAGATCGATCATCACCCAGGTCGTGAGCGCCGCCGCGAACGCGATCTGGTGGCCCACCCGGCGGCCCCCCCCTCGGCGGTCGCGGCCCCAGCCAGTCCGGCGCAGGCGACGCCGAGCACCAAGAGCATCAGCAGCACCACTGCCGGCTGGTGATGGCGGGAGAGCGCCGTGCGCGTCTCGACGATATCAAACATCTCGTTGAGCGGCGGCAAGACGAGTATCTCCTGGCCGGAGAATACGCCCGCCGACACGGCTCGCGCCCAGATCCGACCCTGCACTCCCCTCGAACGCACGAGCTCATCTAGCGCCGCCTTCTCATCAGGCAGCAGGGCATAGGTCGCCAGGCGCGAGTCAAGATACTGGCGGAAGAGATCGCGCAGTTCTGGTTGCAGGGCGGGAGGGAGGAGGTCGAGCCGGAGCCAGGCTGTCCCGATGGCGTTGGTCTCCATGGCGATCAGCTCGCGCCTGCGGTCGTAACGTCCCGCCGCACCCGAGAAGGTGAAGGCAAGCAAGAGGCCGAGCAACGCGAAAATCGCGGCGTCGATCACGGCAGTGCCGGAGCCACCGCTGACCGGGTGGCTTGCCTGCGGCGCCCGGGCCAGGCGAAAACCCGCTTCGGCGGCGCCGAGCATCGCCAGGAAGAGCAGCAAGGCATAGCCGGCCCCCCACAGCGGATCGCTCATCGGAGGGCTTCGCTAGCATCGCTTCGCGGTACGTCGCCAACCGCTCCACCGCCGTGGCGGCCCGAATCTTCCTCTTCGATCTTCAGTCGGCGGCTCCGGACCGATGGCGGGCGCAGGCACGTCACCTCAACCCTGAGTGATGTAGGCCTCGAGCTGACCGATGTGAAAGTCCTTCTCGAGAAGGATTGCCTTGACGACGTCTCCGATCGAGAGCAGGCCACGCACCCGACCATCGACGACCACCGGAAGGTGACGACAGCGACGCTCGGTCATCAGGGCCATGCACTCATCGATCGTCGTTGTGGGCTGAACGCATACGACCTCGTGGGTCATCACCTGAGAGATGGCGAGCTCACGCGAGGTACGGCCCTTGAGGACGACCTGGCGAGCGTAGTCGCGCTCGGAGAAGATGCCCGCGAGGCGCTCACCGGCGAGCACCAGTACCGCGCCGATTCCCTTCTCGGCGAACAGCACAAGCGCGTCGTAGACGGTGCACTCCGGCGCCACCGAGTAGACCCGATTTCCCTTGCGCTGCAGGATGTCCTCGACTGTCTTCATGCGTACGCCTCCGGAATGCAGCTTGTGCCGCGGCCAGTCGCGGCCAGCTCCGACTCTGCCACCATGCGCCAGTTGGCTCAATTCGGGTAGAGTGCTGCCATGGGCTGGATGGGCCTCGCCGGTGGTGTGCTGTTCGGGCTGACCGGCCTCGCGGCGGTCGTCCTCACCGCCGTCGGCCTGCCGGGAACGTGGCTCGTGCCGGGACTTGGGCTCGTCATGCTGGGCGCGAGCCGAGCGTGGCCCGCGCTGGCCTGTGCCACACCGGACGCCGCGCTGGTCGCACTCGGTGGCGGACTCGCGCTGGTGGGCGAGATCCTCGAGACGATCGCGGGCGCGGCCGGCACACGGGCCGGCGGCGGCAGCCGTCGGGGCATGGTGGGCGCGATCGTCGGTGGCATCGTCGGCGGCCTGCTGTTCACCGGGCTCGTGCCGGTGCCGATCCTCGGCACACTTGCCGGAACCATGCTCGGCACCTTCGTCGGCGCCTTCGCGGCGGAGGCCACTGCGCCGGCCTCGCCCGGCCTCGAACGTGGTCTGCGCGCCGCCGCCTGGGCCACGCTGGGCCGGCTCGCCGGCACCTTCGGCAAGACCCTCGTGGCGCTGATCCTCGGAGGCGTCTTCACCGTCGGCGCGCTCGGCGCGTGCCGAGTCGCGGGTTAGTCACAACCATACTTGATATTCCCGCCGGGACTTACCCGTGCCACCACCCCCGCGAGCCAGCCCGCCGGCGCACCCCCCAACGCACGGCGTTCCCCCGCATCGCGGCGCGCGATCCCGACCTTCTTCCCGCCCTCACTCCCCGCCACGATGACCGCCACCGAGGCGGACCCCACGCGCCAGCCGGGACCGGAGCAGCGAGGTGCTGTCCGAGCACGCGACGGCTAGGGTCGGTGGGCCATGTCTGCCGGCGCGCCACCTGCACCCTCGAGGACCCTCTCCGAGCACGAGTCCAAGCAACGCATTCGTGCGGCCGGCATCGCCACCGCGCCCGAGATGCTGGCGGCAGACGTCGCAGGCGCCATCGCAGCAAGCCGCGAGATCGGCTTCCCCGTCGTGGTCAAGCTCTGCGGCGACGGCATCGCCCACAAGACCGAGCGTGGCCTCGTCCGGCTCGGACTCGCCGATGAAGCCGCCGTGCACAGAGCCGCCACCGACCTGCTCGCCGCCGCCCGCCCCGCGGATGGCCCCGTCGGCCTGTTGGTCGCCCGCATGATCCGTGGCAACCGCGAGTTGATCGCCGGCTGCCTCGACGACCCGACCTTCGGCCGCTGCGTCATGCTCGGAATCGGCGGGGTCTTCGCCGAGGCCCTCGCCGACGTGGCCTTCCGGCTCGTGCCGCTCTCCGCACGCGACGCGCACGAGATGATCGACGACCTGCGCACGCAGGCGATACTCGGACCCTTCCGGGGCGAGCCCGCCATCGACCGCGACGCCGTCGCCACGACCCTGCTGGCGCTGAGCCGGCTGGCCGAGACGTCGCCCGAAATCGTCTCGGTCGATCTCAATCCGTTGGTCATTTCGGACGGCCGGCCGCTCGCGGTCGACGCGCTGGTCGAAGTGCGCGGGCGATGAACGCGGGGATTCGATTGATGACGCCGGTGGCGCTACTCGAGCGCTTCCGCCCGCTCTTCGAGCCGCGCGGCGTGGTGATCGCCGGCGCGTCCAGCCATCCCGGCAAGTTTGGCTTCGTCGCGGCGCACAACCTGCTCGCGGCGGGCTACCGCGGCGAGGTCTTCCTGACCAACCGCGAGGGGGGTGAGATCCTCGGGCGGGAGACGCTGCGCTCGATCGAGGACGTGCCCGCCGGTGCGGCGGATCTGGTGTTCATCTGCACGCCGCCGGGCGCCGTGCCCGAACTGCTGCGCACGGCGGCGCGCAAGGGCATCCGCGCCGCCTTCATGGCGACTGCCGGCTATGGCGAACTCGGCGAGGAGGGCAAGCTCGCCGAGCGGGAACTTGCCACGCTCTGCGCCGATCTCGGCATCGTGCTCGCCGGCCCCAACGGTCAGGGTATCGTCTCGACACCGATCGACCTGTGCGCCCAGATCGTGGCGCCGATTCCGCCACGCGGCCACATCGCGGTGGCCAGCCAGTCGGGCGGCTTTGTGCAGGCGTTTCTCAACTACGCCCGCAAGACCGGTGTCGGCGTGTCGCGCGCGATCTCGGCCGGCAACTGTGCCGCGACCGCGGTCGAGGACTACCTCGAATATTTTGCCGACGACCCCGAGACGCGGGTCAGCCTGATCTACGTCGAGGGTCTCGCCGACGGCCGGGTTTTCTTCGAGAAGACCCGCCGCGCCGCCGCGAAGAAGCCTCTCGTCGTGTTCAAGGGCGGCACCACCGCAGGTGGCCAGCGCGCCGCCGCCTCGCACACCGGAGCCCTCGCGAGCGATGATCGCGTCTTTGACGGGATGTGCCGGCAGGCCGGCCTGACGCGGGCAACCTCGATCGAGGAGGCCTTCGAGCTGGCGGCGAGCTTCGCCACCCACCCGCTGCCGCGCGGCCCGAACGTCTTCGTGCTGACCACCGCGGGCGGCTGGGGCGTGGTGACGGCCGATCGCATCTCGGCCTCGCGCGAGTTACGCCTGATGCCGCTTCCCGCCGACCTGCGCTCGGCCTTTGACGCCAGGCTGCCGCCACGCTGGAGCCGCAGCAACCCGGCCGACCTCGCCGGCTCGGAGACCCGCGACACCGTGGTCGAGTGCCTGGATCTGGTGGCCAGCCACCCCGAGGTGGACGCCGTCGTCTTTCTCGGCCTCGGCATTCAGTCGAATCTCGGCGACCTCGAACGCAACGGCCCCTTCTACCCGGGCCACGGCCTCGAGCGGGTGGTCGAGTTCCACGCTCGTCAGGACACGCGCTACTCGGAGCTGGCGCTCGAACTCGAACGTCGCCATCGGAAACCGATCCTGATCGCCACCGAGTTGGTCGATTGTCAACCCGAAAATCCTGGCCCGGCGACGCTGCGTGCCGCCGGCAGCCTCGCCTACCCGTCCTCGCATCGCGCCATCGGCGCGCTCGAACACCTCTGGCGCCGCGCGCGCCGATCCACCGCCGCCTGAAGGGCACCACCAGATCAGGGAGATCGCCATGAGCACGGCCTATATCGTCGGAGCGGTCCGCACCGCGGCGGGAAGGAAGAAGGGGAGTCTGTCGGGCTGGCACCCGATCGACCTCGGCGGGTTCATTCTCGACGAACTGCTGCGTCGCACGGGAGCCAATCCCGCGTTGATCGAGGACGTGATCTTCGGCTGCGTCAATCAGGTCGGCGCACAGGGCACCAACATCGCCCGCAACGCGGTGCTCTCGTCGTCGCTGCCCGAGAGCGTGCCCGCGACCACCGTCGATCGCCAGGGCGGCTCCTCGCAGCCGGCCGTCCACTTCGCGGCGCAGGCGGTGAGGAGCGACGTGCACGACGTCGTGATCGCCGGTGGCGTCGAGGTGATGAGTCTCGTGCCGATCGGCGGCAACGCGATCGCGGGCAACAAGATCGGTTATGGCGCGCCCTACGGCCGGGGCATGAAGGCACGCTATCCCGGCGTGCGCTGGAGCCAGTTCGAGGGCGCCGAGACGCTGGCCGAGCGCTGCGGCCTCGACCGCCCCACGCTCGACGCCTTTGGCCTGGAGAGCCACCGCCGCGCCTCGGCGGCCATCCGCGCCGGCCACTTCACGCGCGAAATCGTGCCGGTCGAAGTCGAGGCCGAGGACGGCAGCCGAAGCACCTTCGCCGAGGACGAGGGTGTGCGGCACGGAGCATCGGCCGAGGCCATGGCCGAGCTCAAATCGCTCAGCGAGCGCGGCCTGCTCACCGCGGCCACTTCGAGCCAGATCTCCGACGGGGCCGCCGCATTGCTGATCGCCAACGAGCGCGGACTCGCCAAACTCGGCGTCGCCGCGCGCGCGCGCATCCGGGCCATGGCGGTCATCGGCGACGACCCCGTCGTCATGCTGAGCGCGCCGATTCCGGCGACCCGCCGGCTGCTCGAGCGGGCCGGCACGACGATCGCCGACATCGGCCTCTACGAGGTCAACGAGG
>SXLG01000005.1 GCA_005777805.1 Pseudomonadota bacterium | reverse complement strand
GGGCGAGCAGGCGCCGGATCTCGGCCTCCTGCAACAGCGCCACCTGGCGCAAGCGCTCGATGTCGCGCTCGGTCTCGATCTGCAGCACGACCGATACCTATCAAGCATATATGCCAGTCGCAAGAGCCAGAGGCGATCTTTCTCGCCTGCAACGCACTTTTCTCACCGCCAGCGGCCCAGGCACGAACGGCTCCGGCGAGAGCTTCACTTGCTAACAACACTTTCGACGGGCGCGCCGACTGATCATGGCTGGCACGGGGCGTCTCCCGCGACGCCGCGCGCCCATCTCAACTTCTGGATCGCGCCAGTGTTGCCTGGGCGCTCCTCAGTCGAGTCGCAGCGCTTGACCGCGACGGCGGCCCGCCAGTCGGCCCCAGAGGGCACCCGCGAGTGCACCCGCCAGTGCGATCGCGGCGCCGGTCACCCACTCCCGCCAGCGTTCGGCGGCCGCGGTCGCGACGAGTTTTTGCTCGAGGTCCAGAGCCCGCGCATCGAGTTCGACCTCGCGCTCGCCGAGGCGTTCGTTCTCCTCGCGCAAGCGGTCCGCTTCCTCTTCGCCGGCGCCCAGTCGTTCGCGTAGCTCGTCGAGTTCGTGCGCGAGCGTGGCCAGCTTGACGGCGTCCGGCTGGACCGTCGTGAGTTCGGAACTCGCGACCCAGCCTTCACTTCCGTCAGCCAGCCGGACCTGGGTCCAGCCGTTCGCCTCGCCGAGGAGGGTCAGGGTATCGGCCGGCTCGGCCAGACCGACGCTGCGGTATTCCGTACCGGCGCCGCTGCGGAGGTGGAGGGCGCCTGCGCCCGCGACCCATGCCGATTCGGCGGCCGCGGAACCAGTGGCGCCGAGGAGAACCGCAAGAGCTGCGGCGCAGGTCGTGGTCGGGCCGCGCATGAGAACGTCCGATCTAGCAGAAAATCGCGCTTGGTCACCCGCTCATTCGACCGCGGTCACGACGAAGCCCTGCCGCGCTTCGGACCACTCTACGGTCGTCGTCTCGGCGGGCGTGGGAAAGCCCGCCAGATCGAAACGGCCCGTGGCGCCGCGCAGGAAGGGAACGCCGAAGGTCGAGACCTCGATTGCGACGCGGGCGAACTCCACCCCGTCGGCCAGCGCGCGGAGCGTGTGCGGGCCGTCGCCCAGCAGCGCCCAGTTGAAGAGCAGGCCGAAGCCGTTGTCGACGTCGCCGCACGTGGCGGCCGTATCGTCGCGTGCCGTTCCGTAGGCGGCCGGCAGCAGCGTGGCCCCATCGATCTCGACCTCGACTCGCCCCGCGTCACAGAGCCAGCCCGAGATCAGGCCGACGCCACTCGTCGCGGCTCCGGCCTGCGGGATTTCGAGGATTCCGGGGGCCGTGGCGGCGCTGCGCGCGAGGTCCCGCGATCCCCGCGGCCCGCCGGCCACTGCCGCGGGTGCCACCACCTCCCCGACGACGAAACCCTGCGCGGCTTGTTGCCAGGCAATCTCCACCGCTGTGCCCGTCGCCGGGAAATCGTTGAGGACGAAGGTTGCGGTGGCGTTGCGCAGAAAGGGGACGCCGAAGGTCGCGACCGAGAAGGTGCTGCGGGCGAACTCCACCCCATCGGCGAAGGCACGGACGACATGCACGCCGTCGCCCAGGAGGGCCCAGTTGAAGAGGAGCCCGAAGCCGTTGTCGGTCTCGCCGCCGCAACTCGAGCCGGTGTCCTCGCGTGGCGTGCCGTGGGCCGTGGTGAGAGGAGCCTGCCCGTCGATGCGCACCGCCACCCGGCTCGCGGCGCAGACCCATCCCGAAACCAGGCCGATCCCGCTCTGGGCCGAACCGCCCCCGGGGATCTCGAGCACGCCCGTTGGAATGACCATCCAGGATTCAAAGGCGGCGGCGAGGAGGGCGATCGTGCCACCGGTATCCGTGGTGCCCGCGACGACGATTCGTCCGCCGGGTTGGATGGCGAGCCCCGTCGCGAGCCCGTTGCCCGTCGCCTGTGTGAACCGGGCCTTTCCATCGTTGTCGAACGCAAGATCGAGCGTGCCATCCACCAGAAGCCGGGTGACCGCAAAGCCCGTGCCGGTCGGACTCGAACGCGTTCCGGCGGCCACGATGCGTCCGTCGGGCATGACCGCGATGGTCTCGGCGATCTCATCGGCGCCGAAATCGATGATGCGCTTGCCGTTGCCGTCAAAGCCGCTCGCAGGCGTGCCGTCGGGGCGCAGGGCGGCGATGGCGAAATCGTCGCTCGAGCCATGACGGACGCCCGCGATCAGCAAGCGGGCGTCGGGCGAGATCGCAATGGCGCGCCCTTCGTCGGCACCTCCGAAATCAAAATCCATCTTGCCGTTGCCGCCGAAGGCCGTATCGAGGGTGCCGTCGTCGAGAGTACGCGCCAGGGCGACATCGGAAGATGTGGTGGTGCGCCGGGTGCCGACCACGGTGATCCGGGCGTCGTCTCCCACCGCGACCGCCGCACCCTCGGACTCGTTGCCGCTCGCGAGGCCGAAGTCGACGATGCGCTTGCCGTTGCCGTCGAAGCTCTCATCGAATTCGCCGCTCGGCAGCAGTCGGGTGACGGCCATGGTCGAGCCGCTCTCGTTGGTCCGCGTCCCGGTGACCAGAATCCGACCCACGAGGTCGATCGTCACGCCGCCGGCCGTGCTCGCCCCGCCGAAGCTCAGGATGCGGCGGCCGTCGCCGTCGAAGGTCGGATCGAGCGTTCCCGTGCCGTCGAACCGTTGCACCCCGATCTCGGTGACACCGGCCTTGACGCGCGTGGCCGACACCACCACCCGGCCCCACGGGTCCACCACGATCCCGCTGGCGCGATCGTCACCACCAAGATCGAGCGTGACGGTGCCGCCTTCTCCGAAAGCTCCGTCGAGCGCGCCGCCGCCGGTGAGGCGAGCGATCAGCAGATCGTGCCCGCCGGTGCCGGCGATCGTCGCGGCGAGGAGCAGCTTGCCGTCGGGAGCCATCGCGAGCCGAACGCTGCCGGCGTCGAGGTTGGGGATACCGATCGAGGTCACGCCCTCGGTGCCGAAGTCCCGCGAGAGTTCGCCTTCGGCGGCATGGCTTGGGCCACCTGCGCAAAGGAGGGCGCCGAGCAGTGCTGCGGCAGCGAGTCTTGGGCAACGCATGGCGGGTGCGACCGGGCGAGTGGGGTTCGGACGAGCCCTTGTCGCGGGATATTCAGGGTCCGGGCGTTCGCTTGTCAAGGCGCTCTCGCTCCGCTCGCGCCCGATCGGTGCGCGGTTCCGCTGGCGCGCCGGTGAAGCGTGACGAAATCGAAGGCAAGAGCGTGGCGCGTGTCGGCCGCATGGTGCTCGCTATGCGCTTCGCGCCATTCCGCGGGATCGATCTCCGGCAGGCAGACGTCGCCTTCGAGTGCGGCATCGATGCGGGTGAGTTCGATCGTATCGGCAAGCGGAAGCGCCAGCGCGTAGATCTCCGCGCCGCCGACGACGAAGAGGTCCGTCTCGCCGCCTGCCCGCGCCAGCGCGCAGGCCTCGGCGAAACTTCCGGCGGTGGTGGCGCCGGGCACCACCAGACTCGCGTTGCGCGTCAATACGATATTGGTTCGCCGCGGCAGTGCCCGTCCGATCGAATCGAAGGTGCGACGGCCCATCACGATCGTATGGCCGGTCGTCAATCGGCGGAAACGCGCCAGGTCGTCGGGCAGATGCCAGGGCAGACGACCCGCGACACCGATCACCCGGTTGCGCGCGGCCGCGACGACGAGCGCGATCCTCACCTCACACCGAGACCGCGGCCGCGATGTGTGGATGTGGATCGTAGCCGGAGAGCACGATGTCCGCGAAGGTGAAATCAAAGATCGACGGCTTCGCGGGCAGGGGCTCGAGCCGGGGGAGCGCGCGTGGCGCTCGGGCGAGCTGCAGGCGCGCCTGCTCGATGTGATTCAGGTAGAGATGCGCGTCGCCCAGGGTGTGCACGAACTCGCCGGGTTCGAGATCCGTGACGGCCGCGATCATGTGGGTCAAGAGGGCATACGAGGCGATGTTGAAGGGCACTCCAAGCCCAACATCCGCGCTGCGTTGGTACAACTGGCACGACAGCTCGCCGTCGCACACGTAAAACTGGGGCAAGGGCGCACGCATATGCACTGGTGAGCATGTATACTTACTTGTGAGAATAAAGAAAGGCATGTT
>SXLG01000041.1 GCA_005777805.1 Pseudomonadota bacterium | reverse complement strand
TGTCGCGCCGGCAAGCAGGAGCCCGCCGCCCCGCGCGTAGCGAATTCGCGCACAGCGCAGTGCAGCTCAGCTCAGGTGGTCAGGCGCCGCCGGATGGCGCGTCGTGCCAGCGCGAGCAGCGTCGTCGAGAGCCCGAGGATGTAGGCCACGTCCCAGACCATCCACCAACCGAACTCGGCGCGGAAGAACGAGCGGGCGAGACGCACCGGGTGGAGCAGGGGCAGAGCCTCGGCCACCACGAGCCAGCCGCTCGAGAGGCGCTCGTCGATAGGAAAAAAGACATCGGAGAACAGGAAGAGCGGCGTCAGGAAGAGAGTGAAGTAGAAGCTGAAGAGTTCGATGCCGGGGATGGTCATGGTGTAGGCGAGTCCGAGCGCTCCGAAGAGTAGTCCGCAGAGCGGCACGGCCAGAAGGGCGCCGAGCGCCCACGGCCCCGGCGCCAGTTCGAAGAGCAGCACGACCAAAAAGAAAACGGTGCCGTAGAGCGTGCTGCGGGTCAGCGCCCAGAGGAACTCGCCGACGAGGATGTCGTCGGGCAGGAGCGGGGTCGTGAGCATGGCGTCGTAGGCTTTCTCGTAGTTCATGCGCACAAAGACATTGTAGGTGACCTCGTAACTCACGCCATTCATGGCGGCGACGCAGATGAGCCCCGGCGCCAGGAATTCGGCATAAGGCAGGCCGCCCATGGTCTGCAGGTAGGATCCGACGCCGATCCCGATCGAGGTCAGGTAGAAGACCGGCTCGAAGAAGTTCGGCAGGATGGTGAACTTCCAGGTGCGGCCGTACATCGTGGCGTTGCGCCGCCAGATCGAGAGCACGTGCGGCAGCGAGACGCTCATCGGGCTTCCTCCGTGCAGCGACGCCGTTGGCAGCGCGATGGCGTGGCCTGAGTGCTGGCCCGGGGCGTCACGGCGCATCCTCGGAAATGCTCGAGCCAGTCAAGCGGAGGAAGACGTCCTCGAGGTTGGTCGGCCGGGCGATGGCGCGCTGAGCGTCGGGGGCGGGTGTGGCGTGCAGGCGGGCCAGCAGAGGGGCGGTGTCGGCCGCATAGAGGATCGTGCGGCTGCCGATGGTCAGGGCATGGACACATGTCGGGTCCGCGGCGAGGTCGGCGAGCAGGCCCGAGCGAGCGCGCCCGTCGCCCTCCTCGTGCTCGACCTCCAGCGCTTGTGCGGCGAGGTGGAGCGCTACCAGCTCCGCCGGGCTCCCCTCGGCCACGATCCGGCCCTGCGCGAAGATGGCCACCCGGTCGCAGAGCCGTTCGGCCTCGTCCATGTAGTGGGTCGTCAGCAGGATTGTCGTGCCGCTGCGGCGCAGCGCACGGATGGAACTCCAGAGCGCCTGGCGCACAGCGGGATCGAGGCCTGTGGTCGGCTCGTCGAGCACGAGCAATTCGGGGCGGTTCATCAGCGAGCGTGCGATCGCAAGCCTGCGCTTGAAGCCTCCCGAGAGGGCG
Organism: Pseudomonadota bacterium; assembly: GCA_005777805.1. Taxonomy (GTDB): domain Bacteria; phylum Desulfobacterota; class Binatia; order UBA12015; family UBA12015; genus SXLG01. The sequence goes on along the minus strand of SXLG01000041.1, from coordinate 21,909 downwards.
CGCACCGGGAGGTCGGCGTGTGAACGCAGCTCGAGGTGGTCGAGCAACTCCTCGACGCGCGCCGAGAGCTCGGGCTCGCGCAGCAGGTGATGGCGGCCGAAGATGCGCAGGTTGGCACGCGGCGAGACCTCCTCCAGCAGGGCATCCTCTTGCAGTGTCATTCCGAGCCGGCTGCGCACCGCACGCGGCTCGTTCGCCACGTCAAATCCAAAGACACGCACGCGCCCCTCGCTCGGCCGGGTCGCGCCGTAGATCATGCGCAGCGTCGTCGTCTTGCCCGCGCCGTTGGGCCCGAGCAGGCCGAAGCAGCACCCGGCGGGAACCGCCAGATCGATGCCGCGCACGGCCCAGTGCTCGCCGAACTGCTTGCCGGCAGCTTCGAGCCGGACGATGGGCGCGGCCGGCATTCGCTTCTCCTGGCAGGCAGTCGCCGGTTTCGGACTCGAGGGATACGGGCCGGGGGCGGCGCCGATCAGGGTGTCGCCATATCGCGCTTGGAGTAACCGGCGGGGACCTCGAAACGTGCCGGCGGGACGTCCATTTTTTCGATCTTGACGATCCGGGTGCGGGATTCGGTTTTGCCGTCCCGCCGCACGACCTCCAGAGGCAGGCCCGTGAGGTTGCGGAAGAGTTCGAGATCGCCACTCACGTTGGGCACGCCGGGACTCCGGAACTTCTCCGCCAGTCGTTTCTGGAACGCCGCCATCTCCGAGAGGGCTGCGAGGTCGGAGCGCGTGATGCCGAGCATGCTGAAGCTCGCGATGCAGGCCTCGCCGACCGGTTTGTCACCGCGTTCGAGTCGGCTCACGGTGCAGTCCCGGCCTTCGATCGTCCGGGTCTGACCGGTTGGCTTCAGGCTCAGTCCGGGCTCCGGCTTCGGGGTGGGACCTCCGAGAAAGGCGCCGGCGCCGCGTTGGGCCATCATCTGGCGCATCATCTGCTGCTGCTCGGGGGGCATGTGGGCGAGCTGGGCTTCGAGTTGCTTCTGCGCTGCGGCGAGCCGGGTCATCATCTCCTGCATGAAGGACTGGTCGATCTCCATCGCGGTCTTGCCCTTGTGGTCGAGGACGATCATGAGATCGCGCTTGCCGTCGAAGATCATCGAGGTCTGGACGGGGTCGCCTGCGGCTCCGGGTGGATCGACGCGCAGCAGGTCGCCCTCGATTTCCATGCGCATCCTGGCGTCGCCGCCGAGGCGGGGATCTTCGAGCAGGGAATCGATCACGACGCCGGCCAGCGCCGGTTCGATCGCGCCGGCCACGAGGAGTACGGCTAGAACCCTCAGGGTTGAGGTGACGCAGTTCCGAAATAGTCTCATGACAGTAGTCCTCTCCGGCACGCATGCCGCGTCGCACACTAGTCGCCTGGAGCTGTCGAGCCAAGAGGGGTGCGGGTCAACCGAGGGTCGCGGGGCGCCGGGCCGACCGGCCGCAACTCGACATAGCCGCCCGGTGCCTTGCTCGGCGGATCGGCCGCGGTCCACGTGGCGGAGACGAGCCGCTCGGGGGTGAGTCCGGCGCCGGTGAAGGCTGCGGCCAGTGCGGCTGAACGGTCGGCCGCAAGTCGGGGCAGGGCGGCCGCGCCGAGGGCCTGCTCGTCGCTGCGCGCAAGCATGGGCTTGTAGAGGAGCATCAGCTCGGGATGCATCGCGAGGAGACGGCTGATTTGGGTCACGCGGGCGCTGCCCGTGGCATCGAGTCGGGCTGAACCGGCCGGGAAGGGCAGCGGTTCGATCGCGAAAGCGTCGGGCGCGCCGCCGGTGCCGAAGAGGTTGCCGAGCACGGCGAGCGGAGAGGTAAGGGCGCCGGCCACGGCGCGCAGCAGGGCACGACCGACGAGGGGTGAGAGGTTCGCCTCGCCACGGTGGAGATCGCCTGCGAGGTCGAGGTCGATGCGCGCGACACCGGCCCGATCCGCGAGCAGCGAGAGGGCCACCGGCAGCGGTACCCCGGTCGCATCGTAGACGCGATCGGCGGCCGTCTGCTCGAAGCGCGCTCGCTGCAGATCGAGGGCGAGCTCGCCCTCGATCTCGCGGCCACGGAGCGCCCCCGATCCCGAGAGATCGAGTCGGCCTCCAGTCGCACGGTAGCCGAGCAAGGGCTCGATCCATGGATTGATGGAGGCGAGGCTGGTGCCGGGCAGGTCGAGCGTGATCTCGGTCTCGCCGCGCGTGCGCTCGAGCTTCACCGAGCTGGGCAGGATCTCGTCACGGCGGAACGTGAGAGCCAGGGAGCCCACGGCACCGCTGGCGAGGTCGAGGTCACGTCCGCTCGCGCCGAGATCCGAGGCCCCCGCCCAGAGCGATGGTTCAAGTGTATGATCGACGTAGTCCACCCGACCGTGAGCGACCGTCAGTTCACGCACCGTGACCGTGGTCGCGCCGGGAGAGGCCGCGCCACCGGACCCGGCGAAGGGAAAGAAGCGCTCGGCGTGCCGGGCCAGCATGCCGTAGGGCCAATCGAGGCGCAGGCGCTCGACGGTGAGCCTGCCCGGTTCCCAGCCGAAGGTCGCGGCGGCGGTCGCAACGGCAAGGACCTCCTCGGGCGCGTCCGGTCGGGTCGAGGCGGTCGCGAGGTCGCGGGCGGTGAGGTCGCCGTATATCCGCGCTTGACCGGGGCCGACTTCGACCCGCGTGGCCCCCGTGATCCTGCCCGTGCGCGGCGGAAGGGCCAGTGTCTCGGGACGCACGAAGCTCGTCAGCAGCGTTGCGGGAAGCGCGTCGAAGGCGAGGGCGAGATCGAGGCTGCTGCTGGCCGGATCGATTCGGCCCTCGACGCCGAGGCGTCCGGCCCGATCCGGCCCGCTCAGGTGCGCCGCGAAGCGGCCTGCGGGGGACGGTGTCCAGCGCAGATCCGTGATTCGGGCCGTGCGTGGGGCCTGTGCTCCGAGGGCCGAGAGCTGGCCCAGGCCCTCGACCGTGCCGTCGCGGAGATCGAGCCGGTCGAATCGGAGGTCGAGGGTCACGAGCGCGCTCTCGGGCCAGCGCAGGACCAGACGAGCGTCGCGCAACTCGACCGGCGGCGCCATATCGACGCGATCCTCGCGCACGTCCCGGGCGGCGCGCACCGTCGTCGGCATCGCGCCGGTAAATCCCAGCAACTCGGGCGTGGTGCCGGCCACGACGAACCCGTGCTTGCCGACTTCCGCGTGGAGTCGGAGCCCCTCGACCACGATCTCCCGTGGCGCAAGCTCGCCCCGCCAGAGTCGGCTCGGGTCGAGCCCGACCCGGACCGCCGCGGCACGCGGTCCCTCCTCGGGCCCGATTGCGACTCCTGACGCGGTGATCGTCAGGGGTTCGAATTCGAGTCCGAGCCAGGCGAGCTGGACCGGGGTGGCCAGAAGGCGCGTGGCGAGATGCGCCGCGGCGAGCCGGCCCAGCGTGGGGGCCAGGGTGATGAGCGCGAGCACGCCCATCGTCGAGATCACCAGCGTGCGGGCGAGCCGGCTGCGCCATCCCCCGTGCCGCGGTGCTGCGCGCTCGGGCGTTGTTGTCGGCCCGGTCATGAGGGAGACGTGCCGCCGGTCCGCACCACGCGCTCGACGCGTGCCAGCGCTGGCCCACGGTGGCACCACGCGGTGAAGGCGTCGAGGGCCGCAAGTTCTCCGGTGGCGATGATTTCGACCGAGCCGTCGTGGCGGTTGTGCGGCTCGACGGCGAGGCCGAGTCGCCTGCCTTCGAGAGATGCGGCCGCCCGGAACCCGACGCCCTGCACCCGCCCGAAGATTTCTAGTCGGACCCGACTCACTCTGCGGGACCCTGCGGGCCGACCACCCAAGCCGCCCGACGATGCGCCCGCAGGGCCGAGCCCACGGGCGTGTCGTCCGCTCTCAGTCGGCGCGCACGACGTTGGTCGCCTGCGGCCCTTTCTCGCTCTGCGTCACCTCGAACGACACGGCCTGACCCTCGACCAGGGTCTTGTACCCATCGCCTTGGATGGCCGAGTAATGCACGAAGACCTCGGGGCCCTCGTCCTGAATGATGAAGCCGAAACCCTTGGAATTGTTGAACCACTTCACGCGTCCGCTGGCCATTTTACTCCTCAGCTCGGGCTCGGGCTGTGCAGGTGCCGGTCCACGAGTCGTGCCTCCATAGCAGAGGCTTGGCGAGCGGGGAAAGGCGGCGGCCGGGGTTCCGCCCACTAGTCGAGCGGGATCGCGAGTCGATAGGCCATGCCCTCGTGCTCGACGGCGACGTGCGCCCGCTCGGCACGGCGCAGGCGGCGGAGGGCGCGGTGCAGATCCGCCCGGCTTCGCGTCTCGATGTCCTCGATGGCGAGCAAATGGTCGCCGGCCCTGATGCCGGCGCGGGCGGCGCCGCTCTTCGGCCGGATGGCCGTCAGGACGAGCGGGCCCTCGGCGCGGCCCGCGTTGGCCCGGATTCCGAGGCGTTGCCAAGCTTGCCCGTCGAGGCGCTCGGGCGTGAGGATCTCCGCCACGAGCGAGAGTTCGAGCGGCTCGTCCCTTCCCTGACGCAGGACCCGGAGTTCGAGCTGGCCCCCCTCGGGCAGACTCGTGAGCCGGTCATCAACTGCCTGCGCACTCTCGGGCTTGCGCCCCTCGATTTCGACCACGACGTCGCCGCGCACGAGCCCCGCTGCGGCCGCCGGTCCATCGGCCTCGACCCAGCGCACGAGCACGCCGCGCCCGGTCTCGACCCCCAGTGCTGCGGCGAGGTCTGGGTCGAGGTCCTGTACCGCGAAGCCGAGCCAGCCGGGCCGGACCTCGCCGTGCGTGATGAGCTGGTGCACGACCTCGGCGGCGCGCTCGGCGGGGATGGCGAAGCCGATGTTCTGGGCACCACCGTAGATCGCGGTGTTGATGCCGATCAGCTCCCCGGTCGCATCGAGCAGCGGTCCGCCCGAGTTGCCCGGATTGATCGAGGCGGCGGTCTGGATGAAATCGAAGAAGGTCCGCTCCGGGGTGCGCAGGGAGCGGTGGGTCGCGCTCACGACCCCCGTCGTCACCGTGTGCGAGAAGCCAAACGGATTACCGATCGCGATCACGCTCTCGCCGATCATGAGGTCGCTGGCCGTGCCGAAGGGCACGAAGGGCAGGTCGGTCGCTGCGACCGCGAGCACGGCTAGATCGGCGTCGGTGTCTGTCCCGACCAGTTTTGCCTCGAGTTCGCGTTCATCGGCGAGCACCACCCGGATCCGCTGGCCGCGCGCCACGACGTGGGCGTTGGTCACCACGAAGCCCTCGGCGTTCACGATCACGCCCGAGCCGAGGCTGGTGCGGGTGAATTTTCTTTCCGGTGGCCGAAGCTCGAAGAAATCACGGAAGAACTGATCGAAGACGGGGTCGCGCCGGAACACGACCTCCTCGGCCGAGATGTTGACCACCGCCGGGCGCGCCCGCTCGACCGCATCGACGATCGGCGTGCGGCGGCGCGGATCGATCACGGGTGCGGCCGCGGCGTCGGCTGCGGTGGCCGCTCGTGGTGGCGTGGCGGTGGCGCCGCAAAAGGCCACCAGCGCGAGCGCGCAGAGACTTCGGACGAGGACGCGCCGTCTCACCGCAGGCCGGCGCTGGCGCGCCGTGCCGGCAAGACGGCTTCGTCGCGCACCTCGAGATAGGTGTAGCTGGTCAATCCCTGTTCGTAGCGCCGCCGGAGGCGGGCCGATTCCTCGACGGTGATGCGGCCGTCGCGCAGTGCGGCTTCGATCGCGCGCCGGGCGCGTTCGACCAACTCGGCGCGCGAGAACTGCACGTAGCCCAGTACTTCCTCGACGGTGTCGCCCTCGACGAGATGTTCGATCTCGATGCGGTCCTGATCGTCGAGGCGGACGTGCACGGCGTCGGTGTCGCCGAAGAGATTGTGCAGGTCGCCGAGGATCTCCTGATAGGCCCCGAACATGAAGAGTGCCAGGTAGTAGGGCGCGCCGTCGAGCTCGTGGAGCTGCAAGACGTGTTTCACGTCGCGGCGATCGATGAAGAGATCAATCTTGCCGTCGGAATCGCACGTCAGGTCGGCGAAGATCGCGCGCCGGGACGGGCGCTCGCCGAGACGGTGGATCGGCATCATCGGAAAAAGCTGCTTGACGGCCCAGTGGTCGGGGGCGGACTGGAACACCGAGAAGTTGCCGTAATAGGTGTCGGCCATCGCGCGCTCGAGGCCTTCGAGTTCCTCGGGAACGTAGTCGAGCTCTCCGACGTAGCGCAGGATCCGATCGCAACAGGCCCAGAAGAGACGCTCGCACCGCCCGCGTGTGGCAAGGTCGAGATAGCCGAGGTTGAAGAGCGTCAGCGCCTCTTCCTTGGCGGCAACCGCGTCGTGGTAGGCCTCGATCAAGTTCTTGCGCGAGGTCGATTGCAGCGTCTCGTAGAGCGTGTGGACGACCTTGTGCTCGTCTTCTCCGGGTGGCACCGGCGGCTCGCTCGGCACGACCTCGTTGGAGCCGAGCACGTTGAACACCAGCATCGAATGGTGGGCGACCATCGCGCGGCCGGTCTCGGTGACGATGTCGGGGTGCGCGAAGCCCTTGGCGTCGCAGGCCTCGGCGACCGCCGAGACCACGTCGCGAGCGTACTCGAGGGCGGTGTAGTTCATCGACGAGGCGAAGTTTGTCTGCGAGCCGTCGTAGTCGACCCCGAGGCCGCCGCCCACGTCGAGGTAGTGCAGGCCCGCACCGAGTTCGACCAGGCCGACGTAGAAGCGGGTCGCTTCCTGCACGGCCTCGCGAATCGCCCGGATCGAAGTGACCTGGGACCCGATGTGAAAGTGCAGCAGCTCGAGGCAGTCGAGCATGCCGGCACCGCGCAGCCTCTCGACCGTCATCATCAGCTCGTCGGCGGTCAATCCAAACTTGCTGCGATCGCCGCCGGATTCGACCCAGCGCCCGGCGCCGCGGGCGGCCAGCTTGGCCCGCACGCCGAGGTGTGGCCGGATGCCGAGCTCTTGGGCGACCTCGAGCGCGAGTTCGAGTTCGCGGAAGCGATCGAGGACGATGATCGGTGTGCGCCCGAGCTTCTGCGCGAGCAGCGCGATCTCCATGTAGGCGCGATCCTTGTAGCCGTTGCAGATGATCAAGGCCTCGGGATCGTCGGCAATCGGCAGGATCGCCAGCAGCTCGGGCTTGCTCCCGGCCTCGAGGCCGACACGCCAGGGGCGGCCGAGATCGATCACCTCCTCGACGACGTGGCGCTGCTGGTTGACCTTGATCGGGTCGACGGGGCGGTGCGCGCCCTTGTACGAATGCTCCTCGATGGCGTTGCGAAAACATTCGCAGAGATCGCGGATGCGCGTCGCGAGAATGTCGGAGAAGCGCACGAGCACGGGTACGTGCAGGCCGCGCCGGCGCAGGTACTCGACCAACTCGTAGAGATCGACGTTCGGTCCCGCTGGCCCGCGCGGGCGCACGGCGACGTTCCCGGCCTCATTGACGGTGACGAAGCCCGCGCCCCAGGCGTGGACATCATAAAGATCGATCGCGTCCTGGACTGTCCAGCCCGCCATGACGGCCGCACGTAGCAGGGTGAGGTGGGAGCTGCCACGGAGTTGGCGTCGGTGGGGCCTGACAAGCACCCTTGCCGACCTCGCCTCACATGAGGCGGGGCCAGGAGCAGGCCCGAGCCGAACGTGTGGGTACCGCGGCAATGGCCTCAGCAGCACGACCAAGAGCAGCACGTCGGGGCAACCCGCGCGGGCACTGGTGCAGCTCTCGGCAGCGGCTTAGCGCGGCAGGAGCAGGAGCAGCGAGTCGAGCCGCGGCTCGGGCGAGGCGAGGACGCGGCGCAGGGCATCGCGCTCGACTTCCAATGCGGTGATCTCGTCGGGCCGGATCGCCGCACCGCTCGCGGCCAGCGCGGCGAGTCGCTCGAGCGCGCGAGCGCTCTCCGCCTCGAGTTGGGAGCGCGCGGCGGCAGCGCGGGACCGAGCCGCGCGCGTGGCTTCTTCCCCGGCGGCGGCGAGACGTTCGGCCACCCAGGGAGCGAGCACGGCGGTGGTCTCCTCGAGTGCGATGCCGTGCAGCGGTCGGCAGGATCGCGCCAGAGCCACCGCGTCGGCCGGCGCCAGGACGCGCACACCGCTTCGGTCAGCGCGCAATGCGAGCGGCGTCGCCGGCAAGTAGCGACCCGCGGCCAGCGCACGAGGTGCCGACGCCTCGACGACGTACAACGCCACCAAGGCTGGCAGATCCGGATCTCCGGGCGGCGTGCCTGCCGCGACCCGGCCTGCAGAGTCGGCGGTGATCGCCTCGGTCAGGGCCTCGACCGCCGGATGGTCCGAGGTCAGGAAGGCGAGATCCTCGCGCACGAGCGCCAGCGTACGGTCGAAGGTGCCGACGATTCCGCCCGGCGGCAGGCCGGGAACCTGTTCGACGAAGGCATCGTCGTCGGCGAGCCGCACCCGGCCCCCGCCGAGATCCTCGAGGGTGGCGCCGAAGACATCGAGAGCATGGGTCAGGAAGTCCGGCAGATCCTCCTCTGGCGCGGTGAGACGCTCCGCCAGCGCACGGCCCTCGCCGGTGCGGCGAGCGTTGTGCTCGAGCAGCCGGTCGCGGCCCCGGCGGTAGAGATCGTCGAGCTGCTCGGCGAGGACGCGGGCTCGTGTCAGGAGATCCTCGAAGGCGGTGGCCTCGGCCGCCGGGTCTCGTGCCGCGGCGCCGCCGCTCTCCGCCTCGTCAAACCAGGGAAGCAACACGTCGCCAAGGGTGCGCAACACCGCTCCCGCGGCTGGCCGGGGCTGCGAGAAAGCGTCGAGGGCCTCGTGGAAGAACCGTGCCCGGCGTTCGCCCGCAGTGCCGGCGAGGAAGGGGATCTCGATCTGCACGTCGCCCACGCGGCCGATGCGATCGAGGCGGCCGATGCGCTGTTCGAGAACGTCGGCATCCTCGGGGAGATCGAAGAGGACGAGTCGGCGCGCACATTGCATATTGCGCCCCTCGCTGCCGATCTCCGAACAGATCAACAGCCGGGCTCCTCCCGGATCGTCAAACCAGGCGGCGAGACGGTCGCGTTGCAGCAAGCTCGAGTCCTCGTGGAAGAGTGCGGTATCGACGCGGATGCGTGCCGCCAGTGCTGCGTCGATCGCCCGGACCTGGTCCACCCGGCGGCAGACGACCATGATCTTGTCCTCGGGGGCGGCGCGCAGCAGCTCGGCGAGCCATGCAATGCGGGGATCGTCACGATAGTCGGCCGGTGCGCGATCGGGCTCGGCCGAAGAGCCGATCGGGCGGGTGAGCCGGTGCAGCCGGGGCACACGCGCGGGAAAGTCCCCGACTGCAGCACGGGTGGTGCGGAAGATGAGCCGCCCGGGACCGTGTCGGTCGAGCAGATCGAGGGCGAGTTGTTCGCGCGCCCCGGCGTCGCCTGCCCGCACGGCGCGCGCGCTCCGGCCGAGTCCACCGCTGGGGTCGGGCGGCAGCCGCTCGGCGAGGTCGGCCGCCACGGGGCCTTCGCCAAGCAGCGAATCCACGAGGTCGGCGAGGGCGACCCAGGCCGGCTCTTCGGCTTCGAGGCGGGTCGGATCGTCGAAGCGTTGCGGGTCGAGCAGGCGAAGGCGTGCGTAGTGACCGAGCGTACCGGCGCGTTCGGGAGTGGCGCTGGCGAGGATCACCGCCGGCGCACGCTGGCCGAGCTGATCGACGATCGACCATGCCAGACTCGGTGCTTGCGGGCTCCAGTGCAGGTGATGGGCCTCGTCCACGACCACGATATCGAAGCCGGCCGCGCAGGCCTGAATGAGGCGCGCGGGTCGTTGGAGCAGGAGGTCGAGACTGGTCAGGATCACCGGCTCGGCGAGGAAGGGGTTGTCGCCGGGGGCGCTGCTCTCGGCCGCAGCACAGCGATCCTCGTCGTAGAGCGCAGGCCAGATCGCGAACCGTCGCACCAATTCGACCAGCCACTGATGGATCAAGGCCTCGGGCACGAGAAAGAGCACGCGCTCGGCGCGGCCGGTGCGGAGCAACCGGTGCACGATGAGTGCGGCCTCGATGGTCTTGCCGAGGCCGACCTCGTCGGCCAGCAGGACGCGCGGTGCGTGGCGGGTGGTGACTTCGTGTACGACCCGCAATTGGTGTGGGAGGAGCTGGATGCGGCCGCCGCGCAGGCCGCGCAGGGGCGAGCCGTCGAATTCCGCACGCCGGCAGAGGGCGTCGATGCGGAGTCCCAGCCGGCGTGGCGGATCGACGTCGGCGCGTCGCAAGCGCTCCTCGAGACTCGCTTCGCCGGCCGTGTCGGCCAGTTCCGACTCGACGATCGGCCCCGCTGTGGTGCCGTAGGCGAGCAGCGCGCCACGCTCGTCGACCGTCTCGACGCACAAGCGCTGGCCGTCGCGTGTGGCGATGACATCCCCGACCGCGAAGCGCACCCGGCGCAGGGGGGCGGAGTCCTGAACGTACCTCCGGCGCAACTCGACCTGCCGGAATTCGATCTCGATCTCGCGTCGGTTGCAGGCGATGACCAGACCGAGACCCAGCTCGGGCTCGGTCTCGCTGACCCAGCGTTGACCCGGGGAGAATCGCACGAGCGGGCCGTAGCAGACGCCGCTGCGCGCGGCGGTGGCGACTATCTTGGCGCGGCGACCCCGGCGCGGACGTCGGTGGCGAAGAGTCGCGCCCGCGCGGCCGTGACGTCGATCAAGGGCGCGCGGCGCAAGCGTCCCACCTCCTCGGGCAGGAAGGCCGCCGCATCGGCCGCAGTCGGCCCGCCGAAGCGTTGGACGACCCAGTCGAGCAGCGTGGCGAGCTCACGGTCGTCGAGTTGTGCTTGCGCCACGCCGGGGACGCGGATCAGGTACTCGCGCCCGCCGGGCCGGGCGAGGATCTCACCGATGGTGCCGTCGATACGCGGCACGATGTCTGCCGTTCCCTCGCCACTGGCGCGGTGACAGCCCTGGCATTGGGTGGCGTAGTTCGTCGCCGCCGGAAAGGCGCGAGCCTCGCTGGCCACGGCCCAGAGGAGGGCGCCCGCGAGCAGGGCCACACGCCGAGGATCGGTCCGGCCGGCCACGGCGCTCAAGCCTCGTCGGCGCGACCGAGGACGATCGACACCGAGCAGTGCACGGCGCGACTTTTGGTCCCGAAGCACCACAGCAGGTCGTTGTTCTGGAAGAGCACGTAGGGGGGCTTCTCTCGCTCCGTGCGGCGGCACTGGCAGCTCATGCACAGCGTCGAGCCGCAGCAATCGTTGTAGGACACGACGTAGTCACGGCCGTCGCCCGGATTGCGGCACGTGCCGATCCAGGTGATCAGCGACATCTCGGTGCCCGGCGGGCAGGTACTCTGCGTGCCCCCGCAGCAGGCGCAGAGGAAGCCGTCGATTGCACAGTTGCGCCAGTAGTTGCAGTCGGTCGGGTCGCCGGCAGGCCCGTCGATCATCGAATCGTCGGGTACGTCGTCGGCTTCGGGCGTGGCGTGGCCGCGTGCGACCGGGAGCAGCGGCAGCGCGCCCGTGCCGACGAGCAGGCCACCGAGTCTCGCCAGCGCGCTGCGGCGCGAGGTCCGGCCCGCGAGGCGGCGCGCGAGTCTCTCCGTCCACCAGTCGAGCAACGCATTCTTGGGGGCTGTGGGCATCATGGCAACTCTCCGTTGGCGGCGGCGACCGCGACCCAGTCCTGCAGCGTGGCGAGCCCGCGCTCGTCCGCTTCGAGCAAGCTCTCGAGATGTTCGCGCGTGTTCACCAATCCCTTCGAGCGGACCCGGCCGGCCGGATCAAGCAGGACCGCCCAGGGCAGGCGCGGCACGCGAAAGGCGAGGCCAAGTGCGGTCGAGACGACGTAGGGGAAGCTGGCGAGGTCCTGGCTCTGCACGTAGGCCGCGTGGTCCTCGGCGAGACCGTCGCTGGCCAGTACGATTTCGAGTCGCGCGCTCTCGGCCCGCCGGAGCGAGCGCAGTGCGGGCAGCAGCTCGCGGCATACCGGGCAGGTCGGCGAGAGAAAGAAAATCAGAATCGAGCGGCCGTCGCCGGTGGGGGCACCGATCTCGAGCGCCCGGCCATCCAGAGCTTCCAGCACGAGGTGCGGGGAGGGGTCGCCGACAGCCGGCCCGTGCGGCAGCGCGAGCGCGCCCACCGGTGCGATGCGTGCGTGGAGGACGCCGATCTGCCGTGCGAGTGCCAGCACGGCTGCCGCCAGGACGAGCACGAGGGTCCACAGCAAGGTGGTCGAGATGATAAGTGCCGTGTCGCCCGTCACGCGCGCATCTCCGCCGCCAGCCGTGCACTCGCCGGCCCGTTCGCGAGCAGAACCTCGCCAGCACCACGCAAGAGCAGGGTTGCGGTTATCGCAAGAACCGTGGTCGCGAGATCGAGCCCACTCAGCGCGCGCGGCTCTGGCGCCTTGGCTGCCGCCAGGGCCGCGCTGACGAGCAATGCATTCCGAACGACCAGCGCCACCCCGAGTTGCTGGTGGCGCGCGGGGCCGCCGCAACCGCAATCGAGATCACGCCGGCCGCGCACGAGGTTGATGGTGATGGCGGCACCGTAGAGGGCAAGCAGGGCTGCGCTGGTGACGCCCGCCGGAGCGGCGACGCCACCGAAGGCCGCCTGCGCCCACGGGGCGAGTGCGCCCAGCCCCAGCGACAGGGCGAGGGTGGCTTCGATCGCGGCAAGTCCCCAGGCGACCGGCGCCAGCGCGCTGCCCGGCACGAGTTGGTAGGCGGCCAGCGTGCGCCTGAAGTCGCGCCGATGCCGGAGTTTGTCATAGGCTGATTCGGCAAGGATCCAGCCCAGGGCAAATCGGAGCACGCTCGAGATCACGGGGTCCATGGCTCGGGTTCTCGTCGCGGCTAAGGGCGCGCCAGAAGCCCGAGGGCGATGCCGGGCTCGGTGATCTCGGCGATCCGCTCGCCGCTGCGGGCATCGTGCACGATGACGGCCGGTGGCATCAGCGAGACCACGATGAGCCTCGGTTCATCGTCCGGTGTGACCATGATCCCCGTCGATCCGGGATTCGGGAGGAGCGTCTCCAGCGCCCACGAAGCGGCTCGGTCGCTCACGCTGTCGGCGCCGATATGGGCCTGTCCGCGGATGAAACTTGCCAGCGGGTTGCCGGTCGGAATACGGGCGATCCGTTCCTGCGTCGCGAGATCCCACACCCAAACCTCGCTGCCCGCGTCCTTGTGCGTGTCCTCGCCCCCTTGGTGGACCAGCGCATAGAGCCGGTTCGACTTGGCGTGAGCCGCCAGCAGTTGCTGTCCGCCGATCCGCCAATTCTCCGCGCGGGCTGCGTCGTCGAAGAGTGACCAGGTCGGCCCGAAGCGCAGCTCCCGGCCGGAGACATCGACCGGGTAAACCTGGCCGGCGAACGAGGCGAAGAGCCAGGTTTCACCCACGCGGGCGCCCTTCTCGCTGATCGGGTCGCCCTCGGGGTCGAAGAAGGGGGCCGTGCGGCGTGCCGCCCAGGCGCCCTCCTCACCCGAGCGCGAGATCACCATCGCGCCGCCATTGCCGCAAAGCATGAAGAAGCGTTCGGGCCCCGCCGGGTAGACCAGGCTACAGCCGGGAGTTTCGAGCTCGGCGATGAAGACGCGGTCTATGATGTTGACCAGCGTGAGCGACTGCGCCGGTGCGACGTTGAACACGGCAAGTGTTCGGCCGTCGTCGGAGAGGGCGCTCGAGGCGACGCCCGGCATGTACTCGGCGCGTTTGGGCGGGATCGGGATCTCGGCGACGAAGCTCAGCGTATGCGCGTCGTAGATCGTGACGACGTCGGTGCGTTCGCCGCGCACGCCACGCGAGAAGTAGCTCTCGGGAATGACGATCTGACTGCCGTCGAGCGAGCGGTGCGGGTAGATGGCGAAGCCCACGCCCACCGAGCCCGAAGCGATCGAGCCGATGAGCTGCCCGTGGTCGGCATCGAAGAGTCCGGCGCGGTGAAGGAGGATGTCGCTCAGCCAGAACCAGTGCTGTCGGGCCGTGGCCTCGGTGGAGAGCGTGAGGCTGTGGCCGACCTCCTCGCCGGCCCGGGCGGGACTCGCGGTGGCGAGCGCCGCAAGTACGAGGCCCCATCCAATTCCGGCTTGCCAGAGTTCCCCGAATCGCACTCTCGATCGGCTTGCACGCATGGGCACGCTCGTAGCACGGGTGATCATGGCCCGGCGAACGCGCGATCCCGTGCGCGCACGGGCTCGCGGCGTGCATCGTCGGAGCCGCTGGGATCCGCTCGGCGACCAGATGTGGCAGGGACGACAGGGCGCTGTGGGCCGGAGCCGGCCACTGCGCGGGAGCCTCTTGCCCGCTGTCGTTCTGCTGGCCGCGGCATGTGGCTCACCCATCCAGGTCCAGCGGGGCGACCCCGATGCGATCTACCGTCGGCTCGCGGACAGCGCGCTGACCGGACCCGAACTCAGCAACGAAACCCGTGGCGTGGTCTGGCGCCAGGGCATCGGTGACCGCTGGCTTGATGAGCCCAAGGAGACGCTCGAGAGTCTCCATCGGCGGGTCGTGGCTGAGCGCTCGCCCGAGCCAATCGCCCTTGCTGCACTTGCGGAGCTTGCGCTCTACGCAGCTCAGCACGCCGACGTCGATGCGGAGATGCGGCGAAGCCTCTATCTGTCCGCCGTTGTCTACGCGCATCTCTACCTCGAGAGGACGGTGCCGAGGGATGCGTTCGCGCCCGCTTTCCGCATGGTGGTCGATGTCTACAACCGCGCGCTCGCCCATGCCTTCTCCGGCAAGGGGGGAGAGTTCATGCCCGCGCCCGGTCGCTATCCGCTCGTCGTGGGTGAACTCGTGATCGACACGGAAACCGAGCGCTTCGTCGGCTCGACGCGACTCACGCGCCTTCTGCCCGCCGTCGACTACGAGATCGATGGCATGATCAACCGGCACCGTCAGGCCGGTGTCGGTGTCGGTCTCATCGGACTCTTCGATGACACCGCCGAACGCACGGCGGATGATCGCCTCGCCGATCAGGCGGCCGTTCCGTTGACGGCTCTGCTCCGCGTGGACGGTGGCCTGGACGGGCTCGAGAAGAAGCATCTCTCGGGGCGGCTCGAGATGATCTGGCCCGGGGAGGTCCAGGCCGTGCGCTTCGGTGCCAACGACGTCCCGCTGGAGGTCGAGCTCACGACGCCGGTCGCCTATCATTTCCATGAGGCGAGAGGGTTCGACTCGGAAGTCATCGACTTCTTCTTTCCCGACGAGGAAGGGGAGGTGAACCGTCTCTCGCTGCTCGAGCCGCACCGCAAGGGCCGAATACCGGTCGTTCTGGTGCATGGCACCGCCTCGAGCCCGGGCCGCTGGGCCGACCTGATCAACGAGTTGCAGGCGAGCCGGACGCTGCACAACAACTACGAGTTCTGGCTCTTCTCGTACGCTTCGAGCAGCTATGTGCCGATCTCGGCGGCAACGTTGCGTCGGGCCCTCGCCGAGACGCGCGACGCCCTCGATCCCCGGCACGACGATGCGGCGCTCGACCGTATGGTCGTGATGGGCCACAGTCAGGGCGGCCTGTTGACGCGACTGCAGGTCGCGACCAGCGGCCGCGACAAGGCGGCCGAACTCGCCTCGGACCGCGGTGCGACGATCGCCGCGCTGCGCGGCGGCAAGTTCAGCGATGCGCAGCGTGCCTTCCTGCGCGAGATTTTCGTGTTCGAACCGGAGCCGAGTGTCGAGCGGGTGATCTTCCTCTCGACGCCGCACGGCGGCTCGTATCTGACGCAATCGGTTCCCGGCTGGATCGCCGAACAGATCGTCTCGATCCCGCGGCGACTGGTCGATCCGATCGGCACCCTCACCGACGTCGAGCGCATGATGCGCGGCGTATTGCGCGTGGCCGGGATCGTGGATTGGTCGCCGGAGAATCTGCCTACAAGTCTGACCAGCATGACGCCCGGCTCGGCCTCCCAGAAATGGGTTTCGAGCTTGCCCTTCGGCAAGGAGGTGCACGTCCATTCGATCGTCGCCACCCGTTCCGGACGCGCGGGCCCGGGCGAGAGCGATGGTGTGGTGGCCTGGGAGAGTGCGCATCTGGCGCAGGCCGAGAGCGAGATTGTGGTTGCGTCGGGACACTCCGCTCAGGGTCATCCCGAGGTGATCGCCGAGGTCCGCCGGATCCTGCTCGAACATCTCGCGGCCGGATCGGCGCCGGCCGGGCGTGTCGAGTCTCGCGCCGCCCCTGTCTCCGACACCTCCGGTCCGGCCGGCCCCTCGCGCTGATCTGGGGCGTCTCGAATCCCCCCGGGAGGGTTCGAGCGACACGATAGGTCGGCGCAGCTCGATGTCCTATGGGGCTTGACCGATACAGGGCTGGCCGGGGTTCGCCGATCGGGAGGGGGCTTGCCGGCGGTGGCTTGATGTAAGACTGATCTGCCATATGGGACAGACAATCACGGTACGTCTGACACCGGAGCTCGCAGAGTGGCTCGAGGAGACGGCTGGGAGAACCGGCGTGTCTCAGGGGAAAATCGTGCGTGACGAGCTCGCGCGGGCACGAGCCGGAGCCAGCCGCCCCTTCATGCGGCTGGCCGGCGCCGTCCGCGGGCCGCGCGATCTCTCTGGACGCAAGGGGTTCACGGGCAAATGAAGGCGATTGCCGACACCGGCTTCCTGGTTGCATTCGCGAATCGCTCGGACCAGCACCACTCCTGGGCCGTCGGGCTAGCCGAACGGGTGACCGAGCCGCTTCTCACCTGCGAGGCCGTCCTGGCCGAGACGGCATTCCATCTTGGCAGTGGGTCGGTGGCGCTGGCACTGGTCGAGGAAGGGCTGGTCTCGCTGGCGTTCTCGGCGAACGAGCACTTGCCCCGTCTCCGGGCGCTGGCCCTGCGCTATGCCGATCAGGCCCCCGATCTCGCCGACCTCTGCTTGATTCGGATGAGCGAACTCCATCCACGTCACAGCGTGATCACGGTCGATCGCGGCGACTTTCGGATCTATCGGCGTAACCAGCGCGAAGTCATTCCGCTGATCTGCCCACCTTGACATGACTCCCGAGTCCCGAAGATATCTCGATGGCTCGCGCCCGAGCCGGTCTGAATCGTGTTGCCTGCCGCCTTGAACGATTCAGTATTTGTCTGGGTCGTCGGCGGAGGGCGCCGTCGTTGGTGGTGGACCTTCGGTGTCGGCGTGGCCCGGGACCAGTCGGGCCGGCGCGGTCGCGGCGATACCGACTTCGAGCAGGCGGCATTCGATCGGTCCGTTGAAGAGCGGGTGGCGGGCGCGGGGCCGCAGGCCGAGCGCGCGTGAAACCGGGCCGAGCGGCACCAGCACGAAAGCATCCCAGCCGAGCATGTGGCGGCGCAGCACGTCGCCGAGGGCGCGTTGCAGCTCGATTGCGGCGGCGGGATCGTCGAGTCGCTCGCCGTAGGGCGGATTGGTCACGATGAGACCCGGTGGCGTACCGCTGGGGCGGAGGTCGTCGAGCGACTGGCGCGAGAAGCGGACGCTTGCGAGGCCCAGTTGGTGGGCGTTCGCCCGTGCCGCCACCAACGCGGATTCATCGATGTCCAGGCCCTCGATGGCGACTGGACGGTCAAGGCCGATTCGGCGCCTCTCCTCGGCCTCGGCGACGAGTTCGTCCCAGGTACCCGGGTCGTGCCCGAGCCAGCGCGTGAAGCCGAAGCGCTCGCGCACGAGGCCCGGCGCCACATCATGCGCCATGCCCGCGGCTTCCAGCACGATCGTGCCCGAGCCACAGAGGGGATCGATCAGGGGATCGCCCGCGGCCGCGCGCCGTGGCCAGTCGGCGAGTTGGAGGAGTGCCGCCGCGAGCGTCTCCTTGAGCGGGGCGGCACCGGCGTGGCGTCGGGGGGTGCGCAGGTGCAAGGCGGCGCCGCTCAGATCCAGGGCCACGGTCACGATATTGTTGCGCAGATGGACATGGATGGTGATGTCGGGGTGTTCGCGGTCCACGTCCGGGCGCACACCAGCCGCGCGGCGGATGGTGTCGACGATTGCGTCCTTGACCTTTTGCGCGCCGAAGCGTTCGTCGCGGATCGCGTTCGAGGTGCCGACGAAATCGACGCGCAGCGTACCCCGAGGGGGGATGTGGTCGGTCCAGGGGAGCGTTGCCACTCCGGCGTAGAGCGCGTCGGCCGACATCGCTTCAAAGCGGCCGAGGCGCAGCAGGACACGGCTTCCGACCCGGCTCCAGAGGCAGGCCCGGAGCCCGTCGCGCAGTCGGCCGGTGAAGCGCACGGCACCCGGCTCGACCACGATCCGCTGCAGCCCCATGCGGCGCAGCTCGCGGGCGAGGATCTCCTCGCAATGACGGCTCACCGTGACGGTGAAGACGTGGCGGGCGCTCACGGACGCGCCCGCAGGCTCGGGTGGCAGGGCCGGCGCCGGGCGTACGAGCCACCAGCCCTCCCAGCGCTGCCCCCGTCCGCCCTCACAAGATTGCGTCGGGGCGGTACTCGCCAAAGATCTCCCGCATCGCGTCGGAGATCTCGCCCAGCGTGCACATCGCCCGGACCGCTTCGAGGATGGCGGGCATCAGGTTGTCCTCGCCGCGTGCCCGTCGCGAGACCTCGGCGAGTGCGGCTGTGGCGCGCGTCCGGTCCCGGCCCTCGCGCACCGCGGCGACCTGACGGCGCTGGCGCTCCTCGAGGGCGGGGTCGATCTTCAGGATCTCGGGAAGCGATTCGCGCTCCTGCGTGAACTGATTGACGCCGACGATGACGCGCTCGCGGCGCTCGATCTCCTGCTGGTAGCGGTAGGCCGCGTGCTGGATCTCGCGCTGCATGAAGCCGGCTTCGATCGCGCTCACGGCACCGCCCATGTCGTCGATCCGTGCGAGGTATTCGAGGGTCTTCTTCTCCAGCTCGTCGGTCAGCGATTCCACGAAGTAGCTGCCGGCGAGCGGGTCGATCGTGTCGGCAGTGCCGCTCTCGTGCGCGATCACCTGCTGAGTCCGGAGCGCGAGCCGGGCCGAGTCCTCGGTGGGCAGCGCGAGCGCCTCGTCGCGACCGTTGGTGTGGAGCGATTGCGTTCCGCCGAGGACTGCTGCCAGGGCCTGGAGCGTGACGCGCACGACGTTGTTGTCGATCTGCTGGGCGGTGAGCGAGCTTCCGGCCGTCTGGGCATGACAGCGCAGCACCATCGAGCGCGGATCCCTGGCCGCGAAGCGGTCGCGCATGATGCGCGCCCAGATCCGGCGCGCGGCGCGGAACTTGGCCACTTCCTCGAAGAAATCATTGTGGACATTCCAGAAGAACGAGAGCCGGCCCGCGAAGCGATCGACGTCGAGTCCAGCGGCGATGGCGGCCTCGACGTACGCAATGCCGTTGGCGATCGTGAAGGCGATCTCCTGGACCGCCGTCGAGCCCGCTTCGCGGATGTGATAGCCGCTGATCGAGATCGTGTTCCACGTCGGCACCTCGGCGGCACAGAAGGCGAAGATGTCGGTGATCACCCGTAGCGAGGCGCGTGGTGGATAGATGTACGTGCCGCGCGCCACGTATTCCTTGAGGATGTCGTTCTGGATGGTGCCACCGACGCTTGACCACTTGACGCCCTGTTTCTCGGCGACGGCGAGGTAGAGGGCGAGCAGGATCGACGCGGTCGCGTTGATGGTCATCGACGTGGTGACGCGGTCGAGCGGGATCGCCGCGAGCAGCGTCTCCATGTCGGCAAGCGAGTCGATCGCCACGCCCACCCGGCCGACTTCGCCCCGGGCAAAGGCGTGGTCGGAATCGCGGCCCATCTGGGTCGGCAGATCGAAGGCGACCGATAGGCCCGTCTGGCCCTGATCGAGCAGGTAGCGGTAGCGGCGGTTCGACTCTTCGGCGGTGCCGAAGCCGGCGTACTGGCGCATCGTCCAGAAGCGGCCACGGTACATGGTGGGCTGGACGCCACGGGTGAACGGGAACTCACCGGGGAAGCCCTGGTCGGCGAGGTAGTCCGCCTCGGCCCGGTCGGCGGGGCCGTACAGGCGTCGGACTCCAATCCCGCTGGTGGTGGCGAATTCAGCCCGTCGTTCGGGCGCTTTTTCCAGCACTCCTCGCAGAGAACCACCCTCGTGGGCGGCATTTGCGCGGCGGATGGCGTCGAGATCGTCCATGGCGCCGACCCTAGCGGACACCCTTTGAGCCAACCACCGCGGAAAATTCCGCCGAAGTTCAGTGCAGGCCTAAAGCTCGCATCCCGGATGTCCGAGAGAGCGATCATAGGCACTAACCCCTATGGCGCCCGGGCCAGACGGAAGTGCATGGCCGCGTCGCAAGGGAGAGCACGCATCGTCATGGCAACGAAGAACAGCACCGCAGAGAAGCCAGCGAACGCGCTCTACGAGCGTTTGGGGGGACGGCGAGCGATCCGGGCGGTCGTCGATGGCCTCTACGACCGCATCCTGAAGGACCGGGATCTGGTGCCCTTCTTCAAAGCCACGGACCTGGAACGACTGAAGCGCCAGCAGCTGGCCTTCCTGGGGCAGGCCTTCGGCGGGCCCGAGGTCTATCGCGGCCAAGGCATGAAGGCGGCACACGCCGGCATGCGGATCCAGAAGCGGCACTTCGTCGCCGTCGCGGGCCATCTGCAGGCGACGCTCGAAGGCGCCGGTCTGCCGGCCCACCTCGTCGCCGAGGTCATGGCTCAGGTGGCGCCGCTCGGTGGCGCAATCATCGATACCGGCCGCCCGTTGCGGGCCGCCGATGCATTCAACGACAACCCAACAGAATCGAAGGGCGGGGCTATGGCAGGCAGAAGGATTCGTGGCGGGCAGGCCGCTCGAGTGATCGAGGACGAGGTCGAAGTCGAACAGAGTCACCAGCAGTCCGTCTTCCGGCAGATGCTCGAGGACTCACCCATCAACGTGATTCGCGCCGAGAGCGACGGCACCATCGTCTACATGAACCGTACCTCGGTGGAGACCTTGCGCGGGCTCGAGCAGTACCTGCCGGTGCGGGCAGATGAGATCGTCGGCAGCTCGATCGACATCTTCCACAAGAATCCGGCTCACCAGAAGCGGATCATTTCCGACCCGAAGAACCTGCCGCATCGGGCCATCATCCAGGTCGGACCCGAGAAGCTCGATTTGCTCGTCACTGCGGTGAACGACGAGAACGGCAAGTACCTGGGACCGATGCTGACCTGGTCGGTGGTGACCGAGAAGCTGCGCCTCGAGAACGAGATGGCGCGGGTCATGTCGATGATGGAGAACGCGCCGGTCAATGTGATGCTCGCCGACCGCGATTTCCGGCTGCAGTACATGAACCCGTCGTCGACCAGGACGCTCAAGGGTCTCGAGCAGTACCTGCCGGCGAAAGTCGAGGATCTGATCGGCCAGTCGATCGACATCTTCCACAAGAATCCGGCCCACCAGCGCGGTATCCTCGCGGATCCGAAGAACCTGCCGCACCAGGCCAACATCCAGCTCGGCCCGGAGACGCTCGATCTGCTGGTGAGCGCGATTTACGGCAAGGGCGGCGAGTACCTCGGCCCGATGGTCACCTGGTCGGTGATCACCGAGCGGCTCGAACTCGAGCGTCGCACCGCCGAGATGCAGGAACGCGAGCGCGAGGCCGCGAGTGAACTTCGCGGCAAGGTCGACCAGATGCTGGCCGTCGTCGAGGCGGCCGCGCGCGGGGACTTGACCCGCAAGGTCGAGGTCTCGGGCGACGACGCCATCGGCCAGATGGGCGAGGCGCTCGGGCGCCTGCTCGGCGATCTGCGCCAGAGCATGTCGGCGATCGGTGAGAACGCTGCCAGTCTCTCGGGAGCGGCCGAGGAACTCTCCAGCGTGTCGCAGCAGATGAGCGCCAATGCCGAGGAGACCTCGGCGCAGGCCAACGTGGTGTCGGCGGCCGCCGAGCAGGTCAGCAAGAACGTCGACACCGTTGCCACCGGTGCCGAAGAGATGAGTGCGAGCATCAAGGAGATCGCCAAGAACGCGAGCGACGCGGCGCACGTCGCGACCAGCGCGGTTCAGGTTGCGGCCGAGACCGACAAGACGATCGCCAAGCTCGGCGAGTCGAGCGCGCAGATCGGCGAAGTGGTCAAGGTGATCACCTCGATCGCCCAGCAGAC
>SXLG01000040.1 GCA_005777805.1 Pseudomonadota bacterium | reverse complement strand
GAGCTGGCCGGAGTAGTCCCAGCCCCAGCACAGGACAGCGCCAGCGGTGGTGAGGGCGCAGGTGTGGAAAGCACCTGCGGTTCGACTCCGAGGAGAGGCTTTGTCCGCTCCGGCTTCAGGCCGCGATGCGCGGGTGGGGAGCCCGGGCCACGATCTCCCGTGACCGCGAGGGGCCCTGGGCCACGGTTGGCAGATCAGGATCGCGCCAACTTTCGGCGTAGCCGAGCCTCGAGAGGATCTGGGACGCATCAGCTTTCCCATGCCGGTCGCTCTGGGGAGGGACCCGATCGGGCGAAGCGGTCCACCCCAGGATCGGGAAGTCCGCACCCCGTTCACGAGAAGGTCGCGGAGCGGGTTGGCCCAGCGAAACCACGGCCCCACGCGCCGCTTTGGCATGGGCTCGACGCCTCGATCCGGAGGCGGCACCTGGTCGTGGGCCCGCAGTCGAGCACGGTCGCACGCCAACGCGATGCGGGCGCCGACATTGCCACGGTCCGTAGGCCCTCAGCCGAGCACGGCCGCGAGCCAGCGCCCGTAGGCCTCACCTGCCAGCTCGGGCGTGAAGGATAGAATCTCGGGGATTTCGTAGGGGTGGAGTTCGCCGAGCGCCGCGATCAGCTCGCCGCGGCGAGCCGGCGTGGTCTTGAACAGGACGAGGGTCTCGGCGCTCTCTTCGAGGCGCCCCTCCCACCAGTAGGTCGAGAGCGCACCGGGGAGCCGCGTGGCACAGGCCGCGAGTTTGCGCTCGACAAGCTGCCGGCCGATCCGCGCCGCGTCTTCGGGGTCGTCGAAGGTCGTCAACACGAGGGCCACGCCGGTGTCCTTCATGGCGCCGCGCTAGCGCCGTCGGTACGACGGGGCAACGCCGGGCCAGCCGCAGCGTGCGGTGTCACAGGGGCGCGCGGCTCGCCGGGCGATGCTGACGCCGAGCGGGATGCGCCGGCTTCCTTGCGTGGCGCGATCACGACGCGATGCTCGGGCCAGCGGCTGCGGTAAACCAGCACCGAGCGCGTGGCCGGGTCGAAGCGCCAGCGACCCGAGGGTGAGACCTCGACGCTGAAGCCCTCGGGGTAGATGCCGTCGGGGACGTGGATGACGGTCGGATCGTGTGCCCGACGGGTCGGGTCGTCGTGGTAGGTGAGTTCGTAGCGACGGTGCTCCGGCAGCCAGCGCGCGTCGTCGGGCACGCCGGCAACGCGCGCTGCGCCGGGCCGAGCGAAATGTTCCCCGATCGCCCCCTCGGCTGCCATGAACACAATGCTCGACGAGCCCTGCCCGGGCGAGCGTCCGACGACGATCTGGCGCGCCCGGCTCGCCGCGATGGTGCGGCCGATCTCGTCGCGCGTCTCGGGCAAGGTCACGCGCCTGAACGTGTCGCCGTCGATGGAGGGCGGGATCACGGGATCGACCAGGGGCTCGAAGCCGGCGACGCGAGTGTCCTGGCCGTAGCGCCCGGCGAGATGGCGCCAGGTCTCGGCGAGATGATCGCGCAGCCGGTCGCCAGCGGTGTCGCTCCAGAACCGACACGTGGTCGCGCTCTCTGCTTCGGGCTTGCCGGGTCGCTGCGGGCACGCCCACGCCGGTGCGGCGCCGGGCTTCGTCTCGGAGGGGGAACTCTGGGACACTTCGAGTGCCAGGATGACGGTCATGCCATGGGCTCGGGCGAGGCGAAGCAATGGATCGACGCTACCCGGGAGAATGTCGAGCGAGAAGGTGTCCCGCTTCGGTTCGATGGTGCGCCACGGCAGACGGATCCGCAGCAGATTGACACCGGCGTCCTCGAGCCGTCGGAAGGCAGCCCGGCTCGTCGCGTCGTCAATGACGGGTTCCTCGGGCACGACGGGGAGGTCGACGCCGCGCAGCAACATGACGCGGCCACGCGCATCACGGAGCCACGGCCCGTCGGCACGCAGCGCGAGCGGCTCGGGCAAAGGTGGCGCGAGCCAGCCGCGCTCCGCGCAGCCGAAGGCGGAGACGAGCACGAGTGCCGCGACGAGGCCGGCGGCAACGCTGCGTCGTGTCCGTCTTGTCGCCCCCGCCGCGCGAGGGCAGAGGCAGAGTGGCGCTCCCTCGTGCTGCGCGGGTCGAACGCTGCCTCGCATGATCCTCTCGGCGTACGCTGCGTTCCGCCGAGTCGCCAGCACGCGCAAGGTGCGGGCGGGCTTGAGGACCCTCCTCGCCAAGCACCTGACGTCCGATCACGGCGCGCGGCGGCCGGAAACCGCGCGGCATCGTGTGTTGCCGGTCCCAGGGTGCCGAGCATGGTGCTGGTTGAACTCGCGCGACGAGTTGTGCCGGCTCCTCGGGCGGGGCGGGAGCATGGTGCTGGTTGAACTCGTGCGACGAGTTGTGCCGGCTCCTCGGGCGGGGCGATCCGGCAGCACGAGTTGCGATGGTCCGGTGCCTGCGAGAGATGGAGATCTCGGGCACGTTTGATTTAAATAGATTCTTGTCCGAGGTGGCGGCCCAGGTTTCAGCCGGACGTGCCGTCGAGTCGCAGGGAGAGGGCTTCGTCGAGATGCTCGGTCTCGATCGCGGGATTACCGGCGAGGTCGGCGATCGTGCGCGCGACCCGCTGCACGCGCACGAGGGCCCGCGCCGAGAGCAGGAGGCGCTCGCCGGCATCGACCAAGCGCTGTTCGAGGGCGGGTGCGAGCGTGGCGACAACCCGGAGCTGGGCGGCCGTCAGGCGGGAGTTGGCGACTGCACCGGGGTTGCGCGCTCGCTGGCGTGCGAAGGCCCGGGCGACCCGGACCGCGACCTCGGCCGAGGATTCGGCCGTTGCGGGGTCAGTCAGCGCGCGTGCGCCTGGGCGGTGCACCGCGACCTGTAAATCCATGCGGTCGAGCCAGGGGCCCGAAATCCGCTTGCGGTAGCGTCCCGGCCCGCCCGGCGGGCAGGTGCAGCAGCGCTGCGGGTCGCCGTGCAGCCCGCACGGGCAGGGGTTCATCGCCGCGACGACCAGCCCGGCCGCGGGCAGGCGCAGTCGGTCGCCACAACGCGCGATGACCACGTAGCCTTCCTCGAGCGGCTGGCGCAGCGCTTCGAGAGCATCACGTGGAAATTCTGGCAGTTCATCGAGGAAGAGCACGCCATGGCGCGCAAGCGTGACCTCGCCGGGCTGCACCGGGTTGCCGCCGCCGATCAGTGCTGCTGCCGAGGCGGTGTGATGGGGCGCGCGCAGGGGGCGCTGATGGAGGAGACCGCCGTCGAGCAGTCCGGCCAGCGCGTGGATCGCGCTCGCCTCGAGGCGTTCTTCCGGATCGAGCGGTGGCAGGATGGCCGGCAGGCGGCGCGCCAGCATCGTCTTGCCGCAGCCGGGCGGGCCGATCATCAGCAGATTGTGGAAGCCCGCCGCCGCGATCTCGAGGCCGCGCCGGGCGGCGTGTTGACCGCGGACCTCGGCGAGATCGCCACCATCGTGGGTCTGCGCCGCTCCGCCGCCATCGCCGGGATCGGGCGCCGGCGTCGGTGCCAGTGGCTCGCTGCCCTCGAGGTGGTGCAAGACCTCGCGCAGATCGCGTGCTCCCCAGGCCTCGATGCCGGGGACACACGCGGCCTCCGCCGCCGACGCAGCCGGCAGCAGGAGGGGCGAACCTCCGAGCCGTCGGCAGGCGAGCGCCACCGCCAGTGCACCGCGCAGTGGCCGCAGCGTGCCGTCAAGGCCTAGTTCGCCGACCGCCGGCAGGCCGGGAAGGGCTCCCGGCGGCAGGCGTCCGAGTGCTGCGAGCAGGGCCAGCGCGATCGGCAGATCGAGCCAGGTGGCGTCCTTGCGCAGGTGGGCGGGCGCGAGATTGACGGTGATCCGGCCCGGCGGCAGCTCGATTCCCGTGCTCGCGAGGGCGGCCCGCACGCGGTCGCGGCTCTCGCGCACCGCGGCCGAGGGCAGGCCGACCAGTTGGAACTGCGGCAGACCCCCGGCGAACACGACCTCGATCTCGACCGGATGCGCATCCAGTCCGTGCATCACGAAACTGCGCGCGCTCGCGAGAGTGCTTCCGGTGGACTCGCTCTTCGTCGCGGGCTGGGGCGGATGCGAAGTCGCAGGCGCCTTCTCGGTGAGCGTGCTCCCGGTCGCGCCATTCGCCGTTGCCGTGGAGGCGGTTCCTCCAGGCCCAGAGCGGATCTCGGCCGGTTCGCCGGGGCCGGGCACGGCCGGACTGGGGTGAGCGGCGCGGTCCACGAAGGGACACGACTAGATCTCTCGCGTCGCTGTCGGCACCCCGGAGTCATGCGCTTGGATGCATCGATCGGCCGACACGAGAGAGCCCCACGGCCCGTACGCAACTCGAGGCAGAGGCTACGCGCCGTGTCACCGGCCCTCTCCCGCCTTCAGCGCCAGGGCGCACGATTGCGGGGAGGGTCCTGCGCCCCGGTACGAGGTTGGGCATGACCTCGTGTTGTGGCACGATGCGGGCTGCCCTGACGCTGCGGGCGACGTGACCGCGTGCGCGCCGGCCGGCCTCCGGGTGCGGCTAGCGAGTTTGCCGCGTCGGTTCGTCGGTCGCGCGAGCGCTGGGCCGGGCGAATCCCGGACCTGGGGGCGGCGGTCGATGCACGCTGCGAGCGTGCGGTGCGGGCCAGCGAGGGATGCGATGGTGCGGGAGCGAGTTCAGGAGGTCGTCGCGACAGTCCTCGGGGTCGATGGTGCGGGCCTCGACGGTACATCCCGGATCGACGCACTGACGACACCCGACTCGCTCACGCTGGTCGAGATCGCCGCTGCTCTCGATGATGCGTTCGCGATCCGGGTAGCGACCGAAGCCATGGTCGGAGCGCGCACCCTCGACGATCTCGTCGCGATCGTCGAGGCGTGCCGGAGCGCGGTGGCGCCCTGAGTGAGGGCGGGCAGACCGGGCGGAGCGTTCGAATGGACGACTACGGCGACAAGCCATTTGCGGCCTTCCGCATCGGTGACCGGGCCAGCGTCACGCGCACCCTCCGGGCCGAGGAGGTCGCTGTATTTGCAGACTTGACAGGCGATCACCACCCCGCCCACTTCGAGGGAGCGCAGGCCCGGGCGAGCCGCTACGGCCGCCCCGTCGTGCACGGGCTGCTGACCGCGAGTCTGCTCTCGGCCGCGCACGCTCGCCTCCTCGGCACGCCCGGCGCGATCTCGGTCGAGCAGAGCGTGCGCTTCCTGCGTCCGGTCTTTGTCGGCGACACCATCACCGCCGTGACCGAGGTGGTCGAGATCCTGCCCGAGCAGCGCTGGCTACGCTGCCGGACCACCTGCACGAACCAGCACGGTGAGCGGGTGCTCGACGGCTGGGCGATCGAGCGCAAGGACGAGCCCACCTGATCGGGTGTCCGCAGTTTGTTTGCTTTGGTCCGGAGCAAGGTTTGAATGCGTAGCCTTGGCGGTCGGACTCATCGCGGGCCGGCAGATTGATGGCTTTACCCCGGGGCGCGCCGCTCACGAGGATTCGGCGGTGAGCTGGGCCGAGATCGCTCCGGGGTCGAAGTAGACCCGCTCGCAGGTAATGCCGGTCGCGTCAAACTCGAAGATCGCGACCATCCGCACGCGGAACGATCTGCCCGTCGGCGCGAGCGCTCCCAGTGGTCCCAGGTGGGTGCCGGCGAGCCAGAACTCGGCGATGACCGCGTCGTCGGCGTGGCGCAGCGCGATCAGCTCGTTGTGCTGATCCGGGAAGGGCAGCCGGCTCGTCCCAATATACCCGGCGACGCTCGCCGGGCCGTCGAAGACGCGGTCCAGGCCGATGAGTTCGTAGCGCGGGTGGCTGAAGGTGGCGAGTGCTGCCGCGAAGTCAAGGCTATTTTCCGCGGCCATGTGCTCGCGCACGAGGGCTTCGCGTCCGGCCCGGGTGGTGGCGTCTCCTGACATGCGGTTCCCTTCGGCCGGCGAGGCTAGCGTCAGGAGCGGGAGCCTGCCCGCGCCCGTGGTCGACCAGGGGGCCTGATGATGGGCAGGGGGCACACCTTGAAGCGGGCCCGCAGGTCGTGGTGAGAGGGGCGGGGAGGACGCGGCCGATGGAGCGAGCGGGGCGAGCGAGCGCCGGGTGGGAGACGCTGGTGGCGGCTGCCAGGACCCCGGTGACGGGATCGTGAACGACGGTCGGGCGGGAGCCACGCCACCAGGCGGAGCCGCAGCCCCCCGCGGGAGGACTCCCGAGGCGGCGCCAGCCACGAGGAAGGGCGACACTCCGGTGGAGAGCGCGAGGCTGGCGCTAGAGCACTCCGCGGTGTCGCGGGCCGCGACGGTGGGCCAGCCCTCCCCGGGGAAGACCGCGCCGGGATTTGATCCCGTGCGCGACGATCCTCCCGGCGCGCCGAGTTCGGGCTACGCGCGCTACACGCTCGGCGTTCTGATCCTGGTCTACATCTTCAATTTTCTCGACCGTCAGATCGTCTCGATTCTTGCCGAGCGCATCCGGCTTCACATCGGGGCGAGCGATGCGCAGATGGGTTTTCTCTACGGGACGGCCTTTGCCGTTTTTTACGCGCTCTTCGGTATC
The DNA here is from genome assembly GCA_005777805.1 of Pseudomonadota bacterium. GTDB lineage: Bacteria > Desulfobacterota > Binatia > UBA12015 > UBA12015 > SXLG01. Next base: position 18,486 of record SXLG01000040.1, on the reverse strand, counting down.
CCGCTCGGGCGGCTCGCCGATATGTGGGACCGCCGGCGTCTGATCGCGCTTGGCGTCAGCTTCTGGAGCGTCATGACCGCGGCATCGGGTTTCGCGCGCACCTTTCCGCAACTGGCAGCGGCGCGGATCGGCGTCGGCGTGGGCGAGGCGAGTGCCACGCCGGCAGCATTCTCGATGCTGACCGACCTCTTTCCTCCGGCTCGGCGCGCCACCGCGCTGGCCCTCTACTCGAGCGGGATCTACATCGGTGCCGGCCTCGGCCTCGGAATCGGTGGCTTGATCGTGGATCGGTGGGATGTGGCCTGGGCGGGGACGGTTGCACCCTTCGGACTGGTGGGCTGGCAGGTCGCCTTTCTCGCCGTCGGGTTGCCGGGCCTGGCACTGGCGCTCTGGGTGGGGACGCTGCGCGAGCCGGTGCGCGGTTCGATGGACGGGATCGTGGTGGCCCCAGTCAAGCATCCGTGGCGAGCCTTCTGGCTCGAGGTCGCCTCGGTGGTGCCGCCCTTCACCTTCTTCCAGCTCGCGGCGAGCGGCTGTGGGCCGCGCGTGATCGCGGCCAATCTGGCGGTGGCCGTGGGGCTCGTCGCACTGGCGGCAGCGCTGACCGCCTGGCTCGGCACGCCCGAGCAATGGATCGCGCTCGCGATTGGCGTCTACGCGGCCGTATCCTGGGGGCAGACGCTGCGTCGCCGCGACCCGCCTGCGTTTGCGCTGATCTTCCGCACCCGTTCACTTGCGCTCGCCGTGGTCGGTTTTTCGTTCCTCTCCTTTACGGGTTATGCCGGCGGCTTCTGGCTGCCGTCCGTCTTCATGCGGGTGCACGGTGCCAGCCCGAGCGAGGTCGGGCTGGTCTACGGCGGCATGGCGGCCGCGGGCGGCTGGCTCGGCGTGACGCTCGGTGGGCTCCTGGCCGACCACTGGCGGACCCTGTCGCCGAACGGACGACTGCGCGTGGGCCTGGTGAACGCGGTGGCCCCCCTGCCGTTGGCGCTTTGCCTGTACACCACCGAATCCCGCACGCTGGCCTACACGCTGGCTTTCCCGCTTGCCGTATCGACCTCGCTCTGGCTCGGCCCGGCGGCATCGACGGTGCAGGATCTCGTCCTGCCCCGGATGCGTGGCGCGGCCTCGGGAGCCTATCTGCTGGTCGTGACCTTCATCGGGCTCGCGCTCGGTCCCTACACGGTCGGCCGTCTCAGCGTGGCCCTCGGGGATTTGCGCTCGGCACTCCTGATCGGCCTCAGCGCCAACCTCGTCGCGGGGGTGTTTCTGCTGTTGGCGATGCGCGATCTCGGGAGCGACGAGGTTTCGCGACTGGACAGAGCGCGGGCCGCAGGCGAAGCAGACGGCCACCGGTGAGGAAGGCGGATCAATGCGGCCTCGCCTGACCACGCGGCTGGCCGTGCCCCGGGCAGTCAAGGAGAGATCCAGGTGTCAAAGACGCTGACCTATCCCGATGGCGCGGCCTTTCCGGGCCGCGTGGCCGCCACGGCGGACAAGTCGACGGCGGCGTGGCCGATGGCGCCGCGGGCACCGGATGGGGCCCGCAACGTGGTCGTCGCCGTGCTCGACGACGTCGGCTATGCGCAACTCGGCTGCTTTGGTTCGGACATCGAGACTCCTGCCTTCGACGCGCTCGCGGAACGGGGGCTGCGCTACCGGAACTTCCACACCACGGGCATGTGTTCGCCGACCCGCGCTTGTCTGATGACCGGCCGCAACCATCACACCGCAGGCATGGGCGGCATCACCGACATGGCGATGGGTTTTCCCGGCTATCACGGTCGGATCCCAAAGTCTTGCGGGTTCGTGCCCGACGTCCTGCGACGCGCGGGCTGGGCCACCTTTGCCACCGGCAAATGGCATCTGGCGCCGTCGGACGAACTGCATGCCGCGGCCCCACGCGACCGCTGGCCGCTCGGGCAGGGCTTCGAGCGCTACTACGGCTTCATCGGCGCGGAGACCAACCAGTGGGCGCCACAGCTCACGATCGACAACCGGCCACAGGCCTTCACGCCTCCCGCCGGCTACCACCTCACCGAGGATCTGGTCGATCACGCGATCGAGATGATCTCCGATCTGCGCGCCGCCGATCCCGACAAGCCCTTCTTTCTCTACCTCGCCTTCGGCGCCTGCCACGCGCCGCACCATGCGCCGCGGGAGTGGATCGAGCGCTATCGCGGACGCTTCGATGAGGGCTGGGACGTCTGGCGCGAGCGCACCCATGCGCGCCAGTTGGCCCTCGGGATTCTGCCTCAGGGCACGGCGCTGACCGAGCGCCCGGCGTGGGTGCAGCCGTGGGCGGGCCTGCCCGCCGACGAGCGCCGGCTCTACGCCCGCATGATGGAGGTCTACGCCGGCTTCCTCTCCCACACCGATCATCACCTCGGTCGCCTGCTTTCGTTTCTGGACGCTACCGGCGAGACCGAACGCAGTGCGATCCTGGCGCTATCCGACAACGGCGCCAGCGCCGAGGGCGGACCCCACGGCTCGGTCAATGAGGGACTACTCTTCAACGGCATTCCCGACGATCTCGCCGACAACCTGGAATACATCGACCGGCTCGGTGGGCCCGAGACCTATCCGCACTACCCGTGGGGATGGGCGATGGCCGGCAATACTCCCTTCCGGCGCTGGAAGCGGGAAACGCACGAGGGCGGCATCGCCGATCCGCTGATCGTGGCGGTGCCCGGCATCGGCGATCCGGGGGCGGTGCGGCCGCACTTCCTGCACGCGATCGACGTCGCGGCGACGGTGCTTGATCTCAGCGGCGTGGCCATGCCCGAGGTTCTCGACGGCGTCGTGCAGGAGCCCGTCGCCGGGCGGAGCTTCGTGCCGACGTTCGCCGACGCCGCCACCCCCGCCGTTCGCGAGACGCAGTACTTCGAGCAATTTGGTTCGCGGGCGATCGTGCACGGCGGCTGGAAAGCCGTCGCCTGGCATTGCATGGGCATCAAGTATCAGCCCGGCGATGATCCGCGCCGGCCCTTCGCGGAGGATCCCTGGGAGCTCTACCGGGTCGAGGAGGATTTCTCCGAGAGCCGTGACCTCGCCGCCGTGGAGCCCGAGCGGCTGCGTGCGTTGCAGGATCTGTGGTGGGCCGAGGCGGGGCGCCATGGCGTGCTGCCCCTCTCGGCGATCCGACTCTTCGCGCTCGACCGGCCGTCCGCGTTGCGCGCGCGCCAGCGCTACGTCGTGCGTCCCCATGCTGCGCCCGTGCCGGAGGAGGTTGCGCCCGCGACCAAGCTCAGGCCGCATGCCATCGTGGCGACCGTCGATCTGCCCGCGAGCGGGGCCGAAGGGGTACTGCTCGCGCACGGCGGCCGCTTCGGCGGTTACAGCCTCTACGTGCAGCAAGGCCGCCTCCACTACACCTATAATTTTGCAGGCCTCGAGGAGACGACCATCCAGGCTCCGGATCCGATAGCATCCGGGCCACGCACGCTCGGCGTGGCCGTGACGCCGGGCGAGGGTAGTGCCGCGCACGCGACGCTCAGCATCGACGGCGTCGAGGTCGCCACGGGCACGGTCCGCCGCACCATGCCTTTCCGCTTCGCGCTGGTCGGGGCGGGGCTCACCTGCGGCTACGACGATGGCACCGCCGTGAGTTCGAACTACGCCGCACCCTTCCGATTCACCGGACTCCTGCACGCGGCGGTGGTCGATCTCGGGGGCACGCCGATCGTCGATCTGGTCGCCGAGGTCGAGCGAGCCTTTCGCACGCAGTAGGGCCGCGCGTTTTTCGCCTGAGCACGCGGCCGGGGGGAGGTCTCGCGGTTGACGGCGTAGATCGTCGAGTCGGGCATCCCGCCACTCGCCTGGGCACGCGGCCGTGCTGGCGCGCGCAGCGGAGCGCTTCGGTCTTGAGCAACGGCCGGGCGTGCGGACGGCCGCACCCCCGCGCCCGATACGCCGCGTCTGCTGCGGCGTATCGGGCGCGGGGGGGCTTTGCCGGAGCCGGGAGTCCGTGCTCTGCTCGCGCGGAGATTCAGCGCGCCTGCCTGCGTACCGGCGCGACAGCGATCCGAGAGGGGACGGCAAGCATGATCCATGGACGAGAGACGATCGGAGTGTGGGCGTTGCTGCTGGCGGCCGGCGTTGGGGCAGCGGCGTGTTCGAACGTCGGCGTGCCCGCGGGCGGGCTGCCGGGCCAAATCGGCGACCTTCCCGTCGACGGCACGATCGTGCTCGGTGGTCTCGACGAACCGGTCGACCTGATCACCGACGATCACGGTGTCAAGCATCTCTACGCTGAATCGCTCGAAGCACTCTTCCATGCCCAGGGCTGGGTCACGGCCTCGCAGCGCTTCTTCATGATGGATGTGCTGCGCCGCTTCGCCTCGGGCCGCCTCAGCGAACTCTTCGGCTCGTTCACGCTGGCGACCGACGTCGAGATGCGCACCGTCTTCACGACCCGCGATGGCCGGCGTCTCGGCGATGCGCTCTGGGAACGGACGCAGCGCGACGACCCGCGTGCGGCCCGGATCACCGAGGCCTTCGTGGCCGGTGTCAATGCCTGGCTCGACGACCTCAGGGCCGGTCGCAACGGTGCCACGCTGCCGCCGGAATACGGCTTTGCCATCATCGGCCATAGCGCGGCCGATCTCGCGGGGTTCACGCCGGCCGATGTCATGACGCTGGGTCGGCTGCAGGCGTGGAATCTCTCGGAATCGGTATTCGGCGAGATCGAGAATGCGCGCCGGGCGGCGCGACTGCCGGCAGCACTGCGCGCCGATGTCTTCCGCGCGCGTCCGGCTGCCACGGCCGTGATCTCACCCGAGAGCGATGCGGGGGAGGGCGCGGCACTCGCCGCGTCCGGTGCTGCACCCGCCGGCGTGGCGCCCGGGGTGGTCGATCCGGCGACACTGGACGCGGTCGCCGCGATGCTCGAGAGCCTGCGCGCCATGTACCCGCTCGGCACCGAGGCGCAGGGGCTCGGCAGCAACAACTGGGTCGTCAGCGGCCGGCTCACCGAGAGCGGCCACGCCATCATGGCCAACGACCCCCACCTCCAGCTCTTCAATCCACCTATCTGGCACATGGTCCATCTCGTCGCCTTTGGTGAAGACGAGATTGACGTGAATGGTGTCATCTTTCCCGGTCTGCCGGGCGTGATCCTCGGCCACAACCGTACCGGCGCGTGGGGTGCCACCACCTCGGGCTGGGACGTGACCGATGTCTACGTCGAGCAGATCACCACCCCGGCCGACTATCCGGCAGCTCCACGCACCGTCCTCTTCCGCGGCCAGCAGGTGGCGGTCCAGCGGATCGTCGAGCCGTTCCGGATCAACCGCGGCGAGACCGTTTCCGTACCGATCGAGATCGTGCCGCATCACGGACCGATGGTTCCCGACCCAGACCTTGACGATGATATCGAGGGCCTTGAATCGACCGGCATGAGCTTCCGCTGGACCGGTCACGAGATCACGCTCGACTCGCGCTTCCTGCTCGGCATGGGGCTGGCGCGCAACGCCGACGAGTTCCGCGCAGCGCTGCGCGACTTCGGCACCGGCGGACAGAACTGGGTCTGGGCCGACATCCACGGCGATATCTCGTGGTCACCCTTCGTGCTGGTGCCGGAGCGTCCGGCCGGCGTGATTCCATGGCTGCCGGTGCCGGGATCGGGCGAGGCGGAGTGGCTCGCGGATGAGAGGGGCGAGACGCGCTGGGTGCCCTACGAGCGGCTGCCGCAGGCGCTCAATCCCGAACGTGGTTGGATCGCCAGCGCGAACAACGATCCGACCGGGACCACGCTCGACAACGATCCGCTCAACGACGGCCTCTACCTCGGCCCGGATTTCGCGATGGGCTTCCGCGCCGAGCGTATTCACGATCTGCTCTCGGGCCGTGCCGGCCTGCACGACCCGGCGGCCGGTCTGACCCTCGGGGATATGGCCCGCTTCCAGTACGACCACCAGAGCCACGAGGCGGCGCGTCTCTTGCCCCATCTCTTCGCCGCGGCCGAGGCGCGGCCCGAGCTGATCGACGGGGCGATGGCCGATGCGCTGGCTCGCCTGCGCGAGTGGGGCACGGCACGGCCGGGCAGCGCACCCGGTGCGGTGGCGTGGGATATGGTCGCCGGCGTCGATCTTGCCGAGGTGCGTGACGATGTGACCGCACAGTCCGTGTCGGCGGAAGAGCTTCGCGACTCGATCGCGACTTCGATCTACGTGGGGTGGTCGAGCCGGCTCGCGCGCCTGACGCTGGCGGACGATTTCGATGGTACGGGCATCGGTTCGCCCGGTGGAGAGGACGCGACCAAGGCGCTGCTGCATCTGCTCGAGGACGTCGGCCGTGGCGATGCGGTGCGGCGGATCCACACCGCCGGGCCCGGCGGTGAGAGCACGCTCTGGGACGATCGCGCGACCGCCGAGAGCGAGACGCGCGCGATCACGTTGCTGCGCGCGCTGCGCGCCGGCCTCGATATGCTCGCTACGGAGACGGGTTCGGCCGATCCGGCCGAGTGGCGTTGGGGCACGATTCACGCGGCGCGCTTCCAGCACTTCTTCGGACAGGGCGGCATTCCGAGCTTCGACATCTACCCGTTCCCGGCGAGCGGCGGCCGCGATACCGTCAATCCGGGTTCCTACAGCCTCAACTCGTCGCGATATAATTTTGCAGGCGGGCCCTCGATGCGACACGTGGTGGTGCTCGACCCCGCAGGCGTCCGCTCGATCAACATCCTGCCGGGTGGCAACAACGGCAACCCCGGTGGCGAGGTGGCCGAGAACTTCGGTCGGATCCGGCCCGACGTCGACTACGGCACGCACATCCCGGGCTGGATCCGCGGGGACGTACTCGAGATGCGCTTCACGGCCGACGAGGTGTCGCGCAACGCCCGCTCGCGCCAAACCCTGGGCCCCGCTTCCTGACGCGCCGCTGCTTGGTGCGGTGGCCAGAGCAAGGGTAGGGCCTCGCGAGTTGCCTGGGTGGATGAGGGGCGGCGTCGAGATGCCCCTCATCCGTGCACTCTCGAGCCCGGAGTCAGGTGGAAAAGTGGCGCGCTCTCAGTGCCCGCGCAGCGCGGCGCGGTAGTGGCGGGTGTGGCGCTGGGCTTCGACGTGGCGGCCGAGCCGCGCCAGCAGGCGGGCCATGTTGCGGTGGCCATCGGCGTGGCGGGGATCACTGACGAGCAGTTCCCGGTAGCGCCGCACCGCGCGCGCGTTGTCGCCGCGGTCTTCGGCGAGGAGGGCGAGGTTGTAGAGAGCGGTCGTCTCCTGCGGTTCGATCCGCAGCGAATCGGCGTAGAGTTGCTCGGCGGTGTCGAGGTGACCGGCCTCGTGCTCGAGCCGGCCGAGGTTGACCAGTGCTGGAACCGCTCGTGGATCATGGTCCAGTGCTTCGCGGTAGGCCTCGCGGGCGGCTTCGTTCGAGACCTTCTCGAGCAGGAGAGCGCGCGCGAAAGAGCGAAAGGCGAGATCCTCGGGCCCCGCGCCGCCGGGTGGGGTGCGGCCGAGGGCGTGCACGCTCGGCCGGCGCGGTGTCGCGCTGGCGAAGCCGATCGACATCTGGCCGTTCTCGACGTCCCAGCGGCGATGGCCGTCGGTGGCGAAGACGCGGTCGCCTTCGAGATGGAGACGGAGGCTCGTCACGGGCCGACCCTCGGGCAGTTCTGCGCGCAGGCGGGCGACGATGCGCGCCAGGCGGTTCGGTCCGATGAGGGGAGCGTCGAGCAGCGTGCGCGCCGCGCGCAGCAGCAGGAGATCCTGCAGCGGGTATTCGTAGCGATGTCGCGCGCCGCGCCGCGGCTGCAACATCCCGGCGTGGACGCAACGGCGCACGCGCGCCGGCGAGAGCGCGGTCAGGCGCGCGAGTTCGCGTGTCGTGAAGGATTCGCCCGGGAGTTCCGACCGCACGCCCGGCACTCTGCCTCCGGTCTTCATCGCTCGATCTCGATCCACCAGGAATCGTCGTGCGCGCAAATGTCGATTACGACGTGCCCGCAGGCCTCGGCGGCGCGCGGGATGTCGCGCACCGCTTGCGGATCGTCGACGTGCAGGGCGAGTCGCGCGCCGACCGGCAGCGCGTCGAGCCGGACACGCGCGCGGGCCCAGTTCAGCGGGCAGCGCACGCCCCGCAGATCGAGCGCTTCGCGCACGTTCGCTACCGTCGCGTTTGCTGCGGTCACTCGCCGCTGTTCCCCACTGCCGCGGCTGCGGGCGCGCGTGGCGCAGGTGCGCCCGCGATCTTGTCGCCGGCGTGCTGGAGGGCCTCGCCCGTGTGGTCGAGACCCTTGCCCGTTTCATCGACCAGCCAGCCCGCGCCCCGGCCGACCGCATCGACGGCCCGGCCAAGCGCTTTGCCCGTCGCATCGCCAGCCTTGCGGATGCCGTGCTCGGTAGCCGCGCCGGCCCGGTTCATGGCGGCTTCCGTCTCCGCTGCGGCGGATTCCTCGGTGGCGGCGGGCGCCGCGCCAGCCGCGCGCTCTTCGGCGAGGCTCACCGTAGCGGAGAGAATTACGAGGCCGGTGAGGATGCCCGTTCGCGTGCTGCCCACTCTTGTGCCGTGCGTTTTCATGCGCGGACGATGGCACATGTGCCGGAGGGTGTCACGACGGCCGGCGCTATTTTGCGCGCACGCTGAGGGCGGGCGATGCAACGGAGAGGACGGGCCAGTGCACCGACGTCGATCTTGAATCAACACGACGCGCGCGCGGGCCTGGAGGAACTCCCCACGCCCTCTGCCTGGACCAGGCCGGCAGATGCCGTCATCCGCTCGCATTGGCAGATGGTCGAGCGGGTGGTGTCCCAGGCCGGTCCCGTGTGGCGCTGGGGCGGCGGCAGGAGGTGTGGGCGGATGAAAGCGCGGAGCAGAAGGGCTAGGCCGCAAGCGTGTCGACCTACGTCCTCCGTGACGCCAGCGTGGCCGCCCCGCGCTGGCGTATCGAATACGCGTCGGCGCTCAATGCCGCGCAGCTCGAAGCGGCGTGTGTGCTCGAGGGGCCGGTGCTGGTGGTCGCGGGCGCGGGGACGGGCAAAACCCGGACCTTGACGTGGCGCGTGGCGCGCCTGGTCGAGAGCGGCGTGTCGCCGGACGCGATCCTGCTGCTGACCTTCACCCGCCGGGCCGCGGCCGAGATGGTGCGCCGGGCCGAGGAACTGCTCGGTGGACTCGGGCTGGGGGGCGTGGTGGGCGGCACGTTCCATTCGTTCGCCAATCTGGTGTTGCGCAGATACGCGCCACTCTTCGGCTGGCCCGAGCGGTTCACGATCCTCGATCGCGGCGACGCCGAGGATGTGGTCGGGCTCGTTCGCACCCGGCTTGGGCTCGACTCGCGCGAGCGGCGCTTCCCGCGCAAGCAGACGCTGGCGGCGCTCTTCAGCACCGCGACCAACCGCAACCTGTCTCTGCCCGAGTTGCTCGAGGCCACGCGGCCGCATCTCCTCGACGACCTGGCCGACATCGAGGCTTGTCGCGCGGCATTCACCGACTGGAAGCGGGAGCACGACCTTCTCGACTACGACGACCTCCTGCTGCGACTGCGCGATCGTCTCGCCGATACGCCCGAACTGGTCGAGCGGCTCCGGCGCGTGCATCGCTACGTCATGGTGGATGAGTACCAGGACACCAACCATCTTCAGGCCGATATTGTGTTCCGGCTCGCGGGAGCGGCCGGCAATGTGATGGCGGTGGGCGACGATGCCCAGTCGATCTACGCGTTCCGCGGCGCCGACGTGCGCAACATTCTGCGCTTCCCCGAGCAGTATCCCGGTTCTCGCATCATCACGCTGGCCGAGAACTACCGCTCGACCCAGCCGGTGCTCGATCTCTGCAACGAGGTGATCGGGCGGGCCCGTGAGGGTTACGCCAAGACACTCGTCGCGCACCGCTCGGGTGGCGTGCGGCCTTGTCTCGTGCCGGCGCCCGACGAGCATGTCCAGAGCCTCTTTGTCCGCCAGCGAATCGCGGATCTGGTGGAGGAGGGGGTGCCTCTCTCCGAGATCGCGGTGCTCTTCCGCTCGTCGTACCACTCGTTCGATCTCGAAATTGAACTGACCCGCGCCGGACTTCCTTTCGTCAAGCGCGGCGGGATTCGCTTGATGGAGACCGCGCACATCAAGGATGTGCTCTCATACCTGCGCGTGCTGGAGAACCCGCGCGATGCGGTGTCGTGGCACCGCCTCCTCCTGCTCGAGGAGGATGTCGGACCGCGCGCTGCCCATGCCGCGGCGGCCTGGCTGCTCGGAGAGGCACGCGCGCCGGGCGCGCTGGCTTCGCTTCCGGTCGGTCCCGGCCTGCGCGCTGGCGTCGTCGAGAGGCTGCATGCGCTCGGCCGGACGCTGGCCGGGCTCGCCGCGCCGGGGCTGACGCCCGGGGAAGTCACCGCGCGGGCGATCGAGGCTTACGGCCCGCGCCTCGAGGCGCGCCATCGCGACGACGCGCCCCGGCGCCAGCGCGACCTCGAGCAATTCGCGGTGCTGGCCCTACGCTACGACACGCTGGCCGAGTTCCTGACTGATCTTGCGCTCGACCCGCCCGCCGAGACCGAACCAGGTTCGGGTGGTGGTGGTGGGGATGCTGCGGCAGCCAGTCCGGACGAGGGTCCGCTGGTGCTCTCGACCATTCACTCGGCCAAGGGCCTCGAGTGGCGCGCGGTATTCGTGCTCTCGGCGATGGACGGCCGCCTGCCTTCGGCCCGCGCGACCGAGGAGGACGAGTTCGAGGAGGAGCGCCGCCTGCTCTATGTCGCCTGCACCCGCGCCGCCGATCAACTGATTCTCTCTTACCCTGTCGAGGTTCACGACCGCTCGCTCGGCGGCTGGGTGCTCGCTCGGCCGACACCCTTCATCGAGGACATGCCCGCCGATATCCTCGAGCACATCACGCTGGTCGGCGAGGGCGAATGATACGCGCGGTGACAGGCAAGCCGTAAATTAGCCCGCCCGCCGACATCGGAGTTGCGCGCGGCTGACGTGTTGTCGCCCGGTCGGCAAGGGGCCGGCCAGCATCCGCCGGGCCGCTCACCCCATCCCGGAGCGGCGGTGGGCGCGGAACGGGAGGCTGCTGGCGTCGGTTCCAATCTTCAGCGGCTTCGTGGTCCGCGAGGTCTGGTCCCGTCGTCCGATTCACCGCTCTCTCGCGCGCGCAGGCGGGCGAGCACGGAACGAACTGCGGCGATTCCTTCCGCCGGTGTGGGGCCAGGCGGGTCGCACTCCACAGCCGAGGTCCTCTGCCGGGGCGGGGGGCTGTCACGGCTCGTCAGCGCGCGCATCAAGTGCGATTCCCGCTGAAAGAAGCCTGGCGTATGGAACGAGCTGGGCAATTCGAGGACGGTCACGTCGAGGTGGTGAACGATCTCGTGCAAGAGGACGCGCAGGAAAGTTCGTGGCTTGACGACGTCACGGCGCTGTGCCGTGCGCATCCAGACCGTGATCCGTGGCGGCGCGGTGCCGCTTGGGAGTTCGTAGAGGCCGTGCAATTCGCCGCGGGCCTCGGAGGGGCGGGTGCCCGCCACACGGACGGCAACCGGGGGGGCGGCTGCGGCCCCGCACAGGAGGCGCGCGATGTCGGCGCAGACCTGCTCGACCCTCGGCCGCTCGTCGCGCGCGAGCGCTCGCGCCAGCGCGTCGAGGGCGTCGCGTGCCGCCGCCGGGTCGGGAAGCTGCCGCAGGGGCGCGCGGGTCAGGCGAACGCTCTGTTCGTACTCGGCGCGCTGCGCCGGGCGGAGACGCTGCCACCACGCCGTGGGCACCGCTCGAGTGTTGGCACGAACGCTCCTCGGGGTCGAGGCGACTCGGCCGCCCGCCCGGAGGCCCAGCCCCGGCGCGAAGGCGCTGCGCTCGAGATGCCGCTGGCGAGAGGGGCAGACCAGGGACAGCGGTCTGTCCCCCCGGCGGGCCGCTCGCGCCGCCCCCGCACCGGGGTCCCGCCACCCGGCGGCGGGGGCCGGGTTGACACCGGCGCCGTATCCGCGAGAACCGGCAGGAGCAGGGCGGGCGCAGCAGGGTGTACGAGAAACATTTCAGACTCGCGGAGGCGCCCTTCCGCCTGACGCCGGACCCGCGCTTCCTCTTCCTCTCGGCACGCCACCGTGAGGCGATCGCGCATCTGCGTTACGGCCTCGACGACGGCGCGGGTTTCGTCGCGATCACGGGCGAGATCGGTGCGGGCAAGACCACGCTGGTGCGGTCAGTGCTGCGCGAGAGCGAGGACGACCTCGAATACGCCTACGTCCTCGATCCCAACCTGCGTGGGGTCGAACTGCTGGCCGAGGTCAACCAAGATCTCGGCCTTGTGTCGCAGGGCGATCGCCGCGTCCTGATCGGCGCTCTGCACGAGCATCTCCTCGAGCGGCGGCGGGCCGGCGCTCGCGTCGTGGTCGTCATCGACGAGGCGCAGGCGCTCGATGTGGAGACCCTCGAACAGCTTCGCATCCTGTCGAACTTCGAGACCGAGACCGCCAAGCTGCTGCAGATCGTGCTGGTCGGGCAGCCCGAGCTGCGCGACCTGCTGGCCCGCCCGGAGCTGGAGCAGCTCGGCCAGCGCGTCGCTGTCCGCTTCCACCTGGGGGCGCTCGACCGCAGCGAGACGGCGGCCTACGTCGAGCATCGACTTGCTGTGGCCTCGGGCGGCACCGTGCAGGGGCTCTTCTCGCGGCCCGCCCTGGCGCGGGTGCACCGCGAGGCGCGTGGGCTGCCCCGGCTCATCAACGTGCTCTGTCACCGTGCCCTGCTGCAGGCCTATGCCGCGGGTCGCCCACGCGTCGACTGGCGGATGGTGGGGCGTGCCGCCGGTGAACTCGCCGGGCCGCTCGGAGCCGGGCGGGGCGAGCGGGAGGCGATGCAGCGGTCGCGGCTCGCGCTTGCTGCAGGCGTGGCGCTCGTGCTTGCCACGACCGGAATCATCGCCTTCGAGCGGAATGGATTTGGGCCGACGGCGTGGTGGCCGCGTGGCGCGAGCCCGGAAGCCGCGCGCAGCGGGAGCGTTTCAGGGGAGGTCGGCTCGATCCCCGCGACGAGCTCAAAAACCGCTTCGGCTCCGCTGGTGCTCACGGCCACGATGCACGGCGAGGATGCGCCTGTCACAGCCGGAGCGGATGCGGGATTCGCGACGCGCCCCGCATCGCCCGATGCCGCCGCCGCGCCGGTGGAAGGGGCGCCCGATCCCGGCCAGTCGTGGGCCGATCCCGTGGCGCAGGAACGTCTCGCTTTGGCCGAGGCGGGACGCCAGTGGTCGGCCGCCGGCAGCGCTTACGAGGCGGTCGAGGCGCTGCTGCGGGTCTGGGCGCTCGACCCGCTCGGGGCCGCCGAGGCGGCCTCTCCCGCGCTCGATCTGGAGGCGATCGCCACGGCGCGTAGGGTGCAGTATTCCGCCTTCGACGGCTCACTCGATCAGCTTGCCGAGCTCGGCGTCCCAGCGATTCTGGAGCTCGATCTCGGCGGCTCGGTCGGCTGGCGCTATGCGTTGCTGCGGCGAATCGAGGGCGAGGACGTTCTGGTCGTGATCGGGCGTACGCCCCTGACCGTCTCGCGTGCCGTGCTGGAGGAGGCCTGGCTGGAACGGGCGCATATCGTCTGGCAGGACCGGCTCGGTATCGGACCGCTGCTCGCTGCCGGGGCCGAGGGGCCTCGAGTCGAGCGACTGCACGAGCTGCTCGTCACGGCAGGATTTTGGGATGGACGGAAGACGGCGGCGTTCGATCAGCCGACTGTCGAAGCAGTGGTCGCCTTCCAGCACTCCAGGGGGCTGGTGGCGGACGGGTTGGTCGGACCCGTTACTCTGGTGGCGCTCTACCGGGCCGCGCTTGGCGCGGAGGGGCCGGCGCTGGTCGAACCGGCGTCGCGAGTCGAAGCGCGTGGGGCGGGGCGAGTGCGAGGTGCGGGTTGAGTACGGTGATGGATGCGCTCCGGCGCGCGGATGTCGAGCGGATGGGGACGGGTGGGCTGCCGCCACGGCCGGGGCCCGCCGGGGGTGGACCGGGCTGGCGCAGGCTCGTGCTTCTCGCGGTGCTGGGCTTTGCTGCCACGTTGGTGGCCCGGCGCTTCGTGGGGGTCGATCCGCAAGCACCTCTGGAGGGTGAGCCGAGAGCCGGCGCGCCGCTGGTTGCCGCTGCCGGAAAAATTGCCATGACGTCACCGGGCGTGGTGGGCGACGCGATGCCGCCCACCGAGGCGGCGCCAGATCGTCGAGTGCCTGTTCCGGCATCATCGGCAGCGCTCGGGCGTGAGTCCACCGCTGCGCCGCGCGTTGCCGCGGGGTCGCCGGCCGGGGGACGCCAGGAGGTCGAGTCTCCCGTGGCGAATCCTGCGCCTGGGGGCGCGAACAGGGTAGGCCGCCCGCCGCTTGCGGGTGAGCCGACTGGGGCCGTGCCCCCCCGGGTTGCGCTCCCCTCGGGCACGCGACCAGCGAACGCCGGCGCAGCGCAGGCGGGGATTTTTGGTGCGGGAGATCCGGCCGGCATTCGCGAGGCGGCGCTCGCGCGCGCGGCCGAGCGACGGATGCAGAGGGGGACCTTCAGCGATCCAAACTTCGCCGGCGCCGAGCGTGGCCGACGGCCCGGCGAAGCCCGCGAGGAGCACCAGGCCCGGATCGCGACGCTGCGGGCCGAGCGCCGTTCTGAGGTTCGCGCGATGACGCCCGAGCAGCGGGCCGAGCGGATGCGAGCGCTGGCGCAAGCGCGTCAGCGTCACGGAGCCGAGCGTCTGGAAGAGGATGCGGCCCGCGCCGAGCATCGCCTGCGGTCAATTAATGAGAATTCGGGTGCGCCCGCAGTGGCGCCTCCGCCGGGGCCTCGGGTCGCCGGCGCGGGCTCCGCCCGGAAGATGATGGCTGCACCTCTCCCGGGAGCACCGCAGGGTCTCTCGTTGCCGCCCGCGGTCCCTAGCGGTGCCGGTGCGGAGGAGGCGCCGGGTGGCCCGGCGCATCAGGCGCCGACGAACGTCGCCGCGGTGTCCCCCAGGGGCGGAATCATTTCGGACTCGAGCACCCAGCTGCCCGCGTCGCCGAAGGTCGCTGCGGCGCCCCCGCCGGCGGGCGCAGCCGGGCACGACGCGACCGCGCCCGCCGCCTCGACGCCGGCCCCGATCGTGGTGCCGCCTCCGGCTCTCGGCCTGCACCAGCCTGCCGCAGATCGCCTGGCCTCGGTCCTGCGGCGGCCGCCTGCCGGGGCCGGGGACATCAAGATTTTGTTTTTGCAATGGTCCCTCCGTCCCGAACTGCGCTTTGCCCATGTCAGCCTTGACGGTGGCCGGGCGACAGAGATGCACGAGGGGGAAACCCTCGGCGATCTGAGGGTGGTGCGAATCTATGACGACATCGTCGAGTTCTCGCGCGCCGGCAATGACTTTCTGCTGCGTGTGAACTGACCAAAGTCGGGGCCCCGCGCCTACGAGATGGGCGTGGTGGGCCCGCCGGCGAGCGGCCCGATCGATTCCCTCCCGCTGGCCGCGCTGCATGCCCGCTTGAGGCGGATCGCATGAGGATTCTCGGACCCAGGAGGAATGATCTGTGTCAGGAGGAATTATCTGTTGCCGGGCGGTTACATTTCCGGCTAGGCTTCAAGTCGTGTCCAAATCTTGCAGCAACCACCCAGATACCGATAATCACTACTTCATGGGGGTTAATACCCACCCCCTCGTCTACGGGAACCAGTCCCACCTGCACTTTAGGGGGTTTCCCTTATGACCCTTCTCCTCTGCGGTCTTCGTGAGTCTCTCTCTGCCGGGACCACCGCTACCGTCCTCGGGCTGACCTTCCTGCTCAGCGTGGGCGCAGGGCCGGCGGCGGCCTTGGACACGGTGGCGCTTGGCAGCAGCGGCCTGACCGCGAGTGATCTCGCCGCAGCACTTGCCGGGCCGGGAGTCACGGTGAGCAACGTCACCTTCAGCGGTCAGTCGGCGCAGGCGGCACGTTTCTCCGGTGACACGCAGCTCGGTTTCGGCACCGGCGCGGTTCTCGGTACCGGCAACGCGGCCGCTCGGGGGCCCAACAGCAGCACCGCGTCGAGCGTGAACCACGGGGGCGCGGGCGACGCGGGCCTGGCGGCCGGCAATGTCGATGCCGCGGTGCTCGAGTTCGATTTTGTGTCATCGACCCCCAGCGTGGGGATGCGATGGCTCTTCGCATCGGACGAGTTCCCCGCAACCACGCCACGCGATGCCTTCGCCATCTGGATCAACGGCACACAGGTCTCGCAAATTTCCGCAGCGAGCGCCACGCCGGCTGCCATCAACGCGTACTTCACCTCCGAAAACTGGTCCGCGCGCCACTACCTGCGCGACAACGACCGCACCACCGTCAATTGTGGCGCGTCGCTCGCGGCATGTCGCTTCGATCTCGAGGCCGACGGTGTCTCGGTCGCGTTCGGGATACCGGCGACCGCGGTCACCGCCGGCGCCACGAATCACATCAAGATCGCGGTGGCGGATACCACCGACGGGACTGTGGATTCATGGCTCTATCTGGAGGCGGGATCCCTCCGCGCGTTCGAGTCCTGCGGCAACGGCAGTGATGACGACAGCGACGGGCGGCCGGACGCGACGGATCCGGATTGCACGACGATGAGCGTCACCCCGATCGGCACGGGCGGTGTCACCGCACAGGCCCTCGTCGACAACCTCGCAGGCGCCGGCGTCGGGACGAGCAGCGTGACCTTCAGCGGCTTGAGCGCCCAGGCCGGACTCTTCAGCAACGACGTCGTGCTCGGCCTCGGCAGTGGCATCATCCTGAGCACTGGCGATGTGGCCAGCGCCGCCGGCATGAACGACGGCGATAAGACCGGCCAAATTTTGAATGTCAATTCAGGTAATAGTGAGTACGACCGTGCCATCCTCGGATTCACCTTCGTCCCGACGACTTCGAGGGTGATCTTCCGCTACGTCTTCGGCTCCGAGGAATATGACGAATATGCCTCAACCCAGTACAACGACCGCTTCAGTCTCAAGGTCAATGGCGTCAACCGGGCTCTCCTGCCCGACGGCACGACCGCGATCACTATCAATAATATCAATGGCGGGAACACCAATCCCGCGGACAGCACTTCGGCGGCGGCCAAGCCGGCGCTGAACCCGGCCTTCTTCCGGGGCAACGACAACTGCGGCCGTCCCGGGGGGTGTCCCTACAATACCGAATTCGACGGCATGACCACGGTCCTGACGGCCGAGGCCGCTGTGACCCCGAACGTTGCCAACACGCTCTCGATCGAGATCGCCGATGTCGCCGACGGCGGCTTGAACTCCTGGATCGCGCTTCAAGCCGACTCGTTGCTCGCCGTGGAGGTGTGCGCCAACGCGGTGGATGACGACGGCGATACCTTGATTGACTCCGCCGACCCGGATTGCAATGTCTGCGGCGATGGTCTGACGCGCGGGGCCGAGACGTGTGACGACGGCAACACCGCGAGTGGTGACTGCTGTTCGGCGAGCTGCCAGTTTGAGGAACAGGGCAGCACCTGTGGCAGCGCGAGCGCGACCGAGTGCAATCAGGCCGACACCTGCGACGGCGCGGGAATCTGCCAGTCGAACCTGCGCTCGGCGGGCTTCGCCTGCACGAGCGACGGCAACGTTTGTACGCAGGATATCTGCGACAGCCTCGGGAGCTGCAGCCATGCCACTGCGGCGAGTTTCGGGGCCCTCTGTCGCGCCGCTGCCGGTGCCTGCGACGTGGCCGAGACCTGCGACGGCGTCGGCACCAGTTGCCCGGCGGACGCCTTTGCCGGCGCTGGCACGAGCTGTCGCGTCGCGGCGGGCGCCTGCGATGTGGCCGAGACCTGCGACGGTTCGTCCAGCGCATGCCCCGCCGATGCCCTCGCCAGCAGCGGCACAGAGTGTCGCGGCTCGACGGGCGCCTGCGATGTGGCCGAGACCTGCACCGGGTCGGCCAGCGCATGCCCCGCCGATGCCCTCGCCAGCAGCGGCACGAGCTGTCGCGTCGCGGCGGGCGCCTGCGACGTGGCCGAGACCTGCGACGGTTCGTCCAGCGCGTGCCCCGCCGATGCCCTTGCCAGCAGCGGCACGAGCTGTCGCCTCGCGGCGGGCGCCTGCGACGTGGCCGAGACCTGCACCGGTTCGGCCAGCGCATGCCCCGCCGATGCCCTCGCCAGCAGTGGCACCGAGTGTCGCGCCTCGGCCGATGCCTGCGACGTGGTCGAGACCTGCAGCGGTTCGTCCAGCGCATGCCCCGCCGATGCCCTCGCCAGCAGCGGGACCGAGTGTCGCGCCTCGACGGGCGCCTGCGATGTGGCCGAGACCTGCGACGGGTCGGCCAGCGCATGCCCCGCCGATGTCCTCGCCAGCAGCGGCACAGAGTGTCGCGGCTCGGCCGATGCCTGCGACGTGGCCGAGACCTGCACCGGTTCGGCCAGCGTATGCCCCACCGATGCCCTTGCCAGCAGCGGCACGAGTTGTCGCGTCGCGGCGGGCGCCTGCGACATCGCCGAGACCTGCGACGGTTCGTCCAGCGCGTGCCCCGCCGATGCCGTCGCCAGCAGGGGCACCGAGTGTCGCGCCGCGGCCGATGCCTGCGACGAGGCCGAGACCTGCGGCGGGT
>SXLG01000039.1 GCA_005777805.1 Pseudomonadota bacterium | reverse complement strand
CGCGCGCAGTGGATGAGGCGCACGCCCTTCTTCAGGCGGGCCATCGCCGCAGCGTCGATCAGGTTGCGGGTCTCGGCGGTGAGCGGCACGTGCACGGTCACGAAGTCCGAGCGCACGAAGAGGTCGTCGAGGGAAACGAGTTCCACCGCGGGCGGCGCATTCTCGGGCGTAAGAAATGGATCGTAGCCGAGCACCTTCATGGCGAGGCCGGCGCCACGATCGGCGACGATCCGGCCGATGTTGCCGAGGCCGACGACGCCGAGAACCTTGCCGGTGATCTCGGTGCCAGTGAACTTGTTGCGCTCCCATTGGCCCGAGCGCAACGAGGCGTCGGCCTGCGGCACGAAGCGCGCCAGTGAGAGCATGAGGCTCAGCGCGTGCTCGGCGGTGGTCACGTTGTTGCCGCCCGGAGTATTCATGACGACGATTCCGCGGCGGGTCGCGGCCGGCACGTCGACGTTGTCGACGCCAATCCCCGCGCGGCCGATCACACGCAGCCGTGTGGCCGCGGCGATGACCTCGGCGCTCACACGCGTCCCGCTGCGGATCACCAGGGCGTCGTAGTCGGCGATCACGGCGAGAAGTTCGGCCGGCGAGAGGCCGGGCCGATCGTCTACCTCGAGATCGCCTGCGGCGCGCAGGATCGCGAGCCCTTCGGGAGCCAGCTTGTCAGAAACGAGAACGCGATGCGCCATGGAATCCCTCTGAATGTCCGCGGGCAGAGCACGGCGCCAGCACCAAGGTTCGAGTCGCGCCCCATGGCGTCGCGGTCCCCCTCGAGTGCTTCCAGCCCAACCCCGGCGAACGTTCCCGCTAGCGAAGGCCCGGCGAGGGATCAACACGTCGGTCCTCCATGCGGCATCCATAGAGCCGCCATCGAGGCGGCGGCGAGGCGACCCCCGAGGCGCCCTCGCGGATTGACCGTGAACAGAGCCATGCGCTAGCTCGCAGGACCATGGCTGAACGTGCAACGCGATTGAGATCGGCGCCGGGCGTTCACGGCTCTCTGCCGCGCCCGGAGAACGGAATCGGCAAGCAGGCGGCGCGGGCGGCCTCCCGCGGGGGCATGCCAGCCGCAGCCGCCCTTCTCCTGACAGGCCTGCTGGCGCTCTCCGCTCCGGCGAGCGCCAGTGACGCGGGGACACAGCCTCCCACCCGAGTCGGCGCTTCGGCCGAACTCCGCACCCGCCTGATCGACGAGCCCTCGATCTGGCAGACGCTCCAGGCGCAGTTCGACACCGACTGGCCCGAGGGACCGATGCCCTCGCTGCCGAGCGCGATGCCCCCGACCGCTCGCTTGACGCTGCGCGAAGCGATCGCGACCGCGCTCGCCAACAATCCACGCATGTTGGCCGCCTCGCTCCAGCCCGAGTCGGTGGCGCAGAACGTGCTCAAGGCACAGGCTTTCTTCGATCCCATCTTCGGCTCCGACGCGAATTACGGGCGCACCAACACTCCGGTCACCAACATCTTCCAGGGTTCGGGCCAGAGCGACTCCGATGACGAGTTCATCGCCGAAGCACTCACCTCGAACTGGGACTTTTTCCTCGACAAGGGCCTGTTGAGCGGCGGCCGGATGCGGCTTGCCTGGACCAACGAGAAGCTGAGTTCGGACTCGTTCATTCAAGCACTGAACCCGATGTACACGCCTCAGCTCGTCGCGACCCTGAACCAGCCGCTACTGCGCGACTTCGGCCTGCGCTTCACGCGGCTCAGAATCGCGATCGCGGAGGCGGCGACCGAGGGTGCGGTCGCCCAGTTCCAGGCCCAAGCTGCCAACTTCGTGACGCTCGTGATCGCGGCCTACTGGCAGGTGGTGGCAACAGCCGAGCGGGTCGAGGTCCTGCAGGCCTCGCTCGATCTCGCCGAGAAGACCGTGCGCGAGAACCGCACCCGGGTGGAAGTGGGTGTCCTGCCACCGGTGGCGATCAAGGAGAGCGAGGCCGAGGCCGCGCGCCGACGCGAGGACGTGCTGGTGGCCGAGAACGACCTCGCCACCGCGCGCCGTCAGCTCCAGCAGATCGTCTATCTGCCCGGCGAGAACGAATTCGTTCCACGACCGATCGACGCGATCGAGCGGCCTTCGAGCGAGCGCGTGGAGTTCGACGTCGAGGAGGCCGTGCGAACTGCGGTCGTAAAGCGCCCGGAGATCCGCGCCGCGCGCGAATCCGTCCGGCAGAGCAAGCTGCAGGTCGATCTCGACCAGAATCAGCTCCTGCCTCGCGTCGATCTCTACGGCGCGGGCGGCGTCAACGCTGCTTCCGGAACCGCAACCCAGGTCGAGATCGGCGGCGTCGTCTACCCGCCAAGCCCCTACGACGGGCCCTACTCCAAGGCCCTCGACCGGATGTTCAGCGGTGACTTCTACACCTATCAAGCCGGCCTCCGACTCGAGATCCCGATCGCCAACGCCGGCGCCGAAGCCCAGGCCCGGCAGAGCCGTATCTCGCGCGAACAAGCGTCGGCCGGCTTCCGTCAGGAGGTCTCCGACGTCGTGCTGCAGGTGACCCAGAGTGCCGGCGACCTCAGTTCGGCGATGGAGCGGGTGGAAGCGACGCGCGTCTCACGCGAACTCGCCGAGGAGAACCTCCGCAACCAGACGCGGCGCTACGAGGTCGGCATGGTGACGCCGACCGACCTGATCAAGTTCCAGAACGACGTCGCGCAGGCCCGCCTGGCCGAGGTCCAGACCATTATTCATTACAACAATTCACTGGCCGCCTTCGAGCGCGCCCGCGGCACGATACTCACGCGCTACAACGTGGAGATCGAAACGCGCGAGCCGACCCACGTGCCGTGGTGGGCGCGCTTCTGAGCGGAAAATCGTCTGCCCCTGCCACGGCCGGTGCGCCGGCGCTCTCGGTCGTGGTTTGCACCTGGGATAATCCCAGCGCTCTCGAACTTGTGCTGGCGAGCCTCGCGCGCCAGACCCGGCAGGACTTCGAGATCATCGTCGCCGACGACGGCAGCGACGCGACGACAGCCACGATCGTCGCAGACTTCGCCCGGGATTCGCGCTTGCCGACCTTGCATCTCTGGCAGGCGCATCGGGGCCCGCGGAAGTGCACCCTCATGAACCGCGCGATCGTCGCGGCCCGCGGCCCCTACCTCCTCTTCGTCGACGGCGACTGCCTGGTGCCACGGCACGCGATCGCCTCTCATCTGCGTCTGCGCCGGCCACGACGCTGGCTCGCCGGGGGCACGATTCTGCTCGGACACAAGGCCACGCGAAGCCTCGATAGGGCCGCGGTGAATGCGGGCTCGACCGAAGGCTGGCGCGCGCTCGCGCTGCGCGGCAGGAGGTCGCGCCGGCTGCTCGCGGGCCTCGTCCCCGGACTCGCGCCCCTGCTCGATAGCCTCGCCTTGCTTCGACCCGTCGGCTGGCGCGGCGGCCACAGCTCGGCCTGGCGCAGCGACCTCCTCGCCGTGGCCGGCTTCGACGAGCGCTTCGGTCTCGGTCTGGAGGACAAGGATCTGGCGCAGCGACTGCGAGCGGCCGGGCTCGCCGGCTGCTCGGTCCGCTATCGCGTACCGATGTTGCACCTCGAACACGACCGCCCGGCCAGCCGAGCGACGTTGATCGAATCGAACAGGCTCCTGCTCGAAGAGAACCGGCGGGGCGGCGTGTCACGGACCGCTTTCGGCATCGCCACCGCGGACACGCCGACGGTCGGTTGAGTCGCTCAGCGGCGGGGATGCCCGAGAAGTTCCATGAACTCCTCGCGCGTCGCCTGGCGATCCCGGAAGACGCCAAGCATGGCACTCGTCACGACGAACGAGTTCTGCTTCTCGACCCCCCGCATCCGCATGCAGAGGTGGTCGGCCTCGACCACGACCGCAACGCCTTCGGGTTCGAGGTTCTGCATGAGGACCTGGGCGATCTGCGTCGTCATGCGCTCCTGCACCTGCAGCCGGCGGGCAAAAACGTCGACCACGCGCGCAAGCTTGGAGATGCCCACAATCCGCCCCCGCGGCAGGTAGGCGATATGAGCCTTGCCGAAGAAGGGCAGGATGTGGTGCTCGCAGAGCGAGAAGAAATCGATGTCCTTCATGATGATCATCTCGGAGCACTCTTCGGTGAAGATGGCTCCCTTGATGATCTGCTCGGGATCTTGCCGATATCCGCACGTCAATTCGGTGAGCGCCTTTTCGCAACGCTCGGGGGTCTTGAGCAGGCCCTCACGTGTGGGGTCTTCCCCCACCGCGCGAAGGATCTCCTCGAACTGCCGCCGCATCAGGATGACCGGTTCCGGCGCCGCTGAGGTGCCCGGATTTTCTGATATTTCCGATAGTCGTAGCCGGTCGCCAACGCGAGCAACAGGTCGTCCATGCCGCCCTCGCGTTCGCGCCGCAGCGTCAGCAGTCGGTTGTAGCCGTCAAGAAAGAGCTGCACCGGCCCGGGGAAACCGTCGTCACGGGGAGACGCCATGGCTCCCGCGATCGCCGAGAGAACGGACAGACCGAGCGGCCCCGAGGCGGCCTCGTCGAGTCGCCGGACCACCAGCCGCACCGCCGCGAGCCGGAGTTCACTCGGGAAGGCATCCCACTCCGCCAGCGAGAGCGGTCGCACCGATTCATAGCCGGTCAGCAGGCTCTCGAAACGCTTGAGATCGTAGGCCCCGTCGACGAAACAGAGCGCGTTGATCGCCGCGGCCAGATCGAAAATATACTTGCCACGGCACACCCCGCCCAGATGCAGGATGCCTACCAGCTTGTCGCCTTTGACCAGCAGGCGCTCGGGTTCCAGGTCCCGCAGGATGACACCCTTGGGCAACTTGCCCTCGAGATAGCCACCCAGATACTCGATTTCGTCGTTGATGGTCCGCACGACCTTGCGCAGGAACGGCGGCAGGCGGTCGCGCAGCGCCATCCAGCGCTCCGCGACGAACTCGAAACCGTGCCGACCTTCGACACCCTTTTTGTAGGTACGACCAAGCGCCTGGAACTCGGCGATGGCGCGCCCGCAAGCCTCGACGTGCGTCGGGAGGAGCTGTGTGACCGGCTTCACCCGACCATCGAGCGAACGAAAGACCACGACGTGTCGGTCGCCGACCTCGCGGTGGTGGCGTCCGCGGCGGTCCTCGACCGGCTGGGGTGCAGGGAAGCCCTGATTGCGCAGAAAGAAGGCGAGATCGACTTCGCGCTTGACTTCGAGCTCGGCGCGTTCGCTGTCGACCCGGACCACGACCCGACCACGACTCAGCTCGGCGGCAAGGGCACTCTGTCCGAGGGTGGGATCAGCCCAGCCGGCAGGTGCTGCGGCGATCTCCTGCAGGCGCCCGAGCCCGCAGTCCTCGACCAGCGAGGCGACCGTCGTCCTGTCGAGCACGGCCTCTATCATCGTGACGCCCACAGGAGGCCGACGCCCGTCCTTCCCGCCCCGAATCCATCCCGGGGCCGCGTCGGCGAGTTAACGAGCCGAAAGAGGAGCCGCAAGAACTCTTCGCTCGAAGCTGAGCGCGAGCGCAAGGTCCATGACGTTGGTGCCGGTCGGCCCGGTCTCGATCAGCGCGCCCAGGCGGGCCAGCAAGGGGTAGACGTCGTGATGGCGCAGCGCGGCGTCGAGCAAACCTCGGCCAACCCGGCCCAAGACGGTGGCGTCGAGCAATGCACCCGCGGCGGGCGTGGGGCCGTCCCGGCCGTCAGTTCCGGCAGCGAGAAGGACCCAGCCCGGGGCGCGGACGGCACGTGAGGCGGCGATCACGAACTCCTGATTCCGGCCCCCCTGCCCGGCCGGCCCGGCGATCTGCACCGTGCTCTCACCGCCCGCCACGACGCAAACGGGCCGGCCCGCCGGCACGGGCCCCAGGCCCCGGCCGAAGCTCGTCCCCGCGCGGGTCGCCTCGCCGGTGATGAGGGCCGCTCGATGACGGACGGCATAGCCGAGCCGCCGAGCCTCGGCCGCGGCCGCCCGACGCGCGTCGGCATTCGAACCAACGACGACGTAGACCGATGGCGCACGGAACGCAGCTCGGGTCAGCCCTGCGGAACGAGTGCCCCGGGCGGCCCCCTCCTCACGCTCCAGCATGGCCCGCACCCGCGGCGAGAGCTTCCGGTCCAGTCCCCCGGCCCGGAGCAGGTGCAGCGCGGCGTCGAGCCGGCGTGATCCCGTCGCCCGCCCCGTCGTGACCCGCGGCGGCAACACCGTCGGCCCCGAACCGATCGCGGCGGGGTCATCACCGGGAACGTCCGAGAGGGCCAGCGTGATGACCCGCCGGCGACCGGCCGCGAGCCGGAGTCCGCCACCCTTGAGCGCCGAGAGGCAGCTCCGAATCCGGTTCATGTCAACAATCGACAGACCGGCCGTGAGCAGCACGCGGTATGCCGCACGCACCTCGGCCGTGGTCAGCCCCGGCGCGGGGCACTCGAGGAGACTCGAAGCACCACCGCTCAGCAGGACCAGGATCGTGTCGTCGGGCGCGGCGGCCTGAACTTCATCAAGCACCGCCCGCCCGGCCCGGAAGCTGCCCCGACCCGGCAACGGATGCTCGGCCGCGATCCAGCGCAAGCCGCGGGCACCAGGCGGCAGGCTCCGCGGCCGTGCGGGCGCGACCACCACGCCGCGAACGCCACGGGCCAGCTCGTAGATCGGCCGGACCATCGCGGCCGCCGCCTTGCCCGCGGCAATCACGCGGAGCCGGGTGGGATCGAGACACAGGTCGATGCCCGGGAGCATTAATTCGATGCTTGTACCGTTCCGGCGAACGAACTTCGTGACCAGCGCTGCGGGCTCGACGGCGCGAAGGGCCGCCGCAAAAATCGCCCTGAGGTCTTGGTGAGCGCGACGACGTGGCCCCCGAGCAGGTCCCAAGGCGCCCCCGGCCCGTAGAGCCCGAGGCGCGGCGCTCGTTGTCGCGCCTGGCCCCCGAGGACGCCCTTGCGACCCGTCAGCTCGCCCGCGGATTCCCGCGGTCTCGCCGCGGCTCAACCCTCTTCGTCGGTCTCGCCGACCTGCAGGCGCCGGATGCCGCGATCTTCGTCGGGCCGGCGGGTCAGCCGGGCCTCGCGTTCGCGATCGCCCTGACAGACCACGCAGAGCCGCGTGAAGGGCAGCGCCTTGAGCCGGTCGGGCGCGATCTCGAGTTCGCACTCCTCGCAGACGCCGTAGATCCCGCCACGGATCCGCTCGAGAGCCGCGTCGATCGCCTGCAGCTTGGTGCGATCGCGATCCGACAGGATGGTGCCGATATCGCGATCGCGCTCTTCGCTGGCGACGTCGTAGGCGTCCATGCCTTCGTCCTTCTGCGCGTCGCGACCCGTCTTCTGCTCCGAACGGATGTCCAGGAGCAGCTGTTCCCGCATCGTCAGAAGAGCTTTCTGCGCCGTCTTGAGGAAGGTCTTTCTCATACCGGAATCGCTTTCGTTTCCCGAGGCGGCGGGAACATAGGCGCAGCACCGAGCCGTGTCAACGCCAGCACCCGACGGAAGGCCTCCTAGCGCGGGCTCGGCGGTTCGATGACGTCCGCTCCCGGCGGCGGCACGAAGCGGAAACGAGCCGCGTCGATCCCGCGATTGCGCTTCAGCTCGCGGAGTTCGACGCGCGTCTGGTTGCCGAGCGGATCGCGCACGACCGCGGCCACCAGATCCCAGGTCGCCGAGTCGACCTCGAGCGTAAGCCTGCCGAGGTCAGCCGCCTCTCCGGCATCCGCCGGCGTCAATTCGAGGCGCACGCGGCCTGTGCCCACGGATTCGAGCCGGCGGGCGGTGAAGGCTTCGTCGAGCCGGGCCACGCCGAGCAGAAAGGAGACCGGAGCCTGGGCCTGGAAGGCCTCGACGAGCGGCGAGCGCAGGACCTGCTGCTCGGCGGGCCGATGGACCCAGAGGTGCTTGCCATCGGCGACGATGGTCTGCAGCTCGGGCGCTGCATACTCCCAGCGCATCCGGCCGGGGCGCTGAAACCACACCCGGCCGCGCGACTCGATGGTCTGCCCGCCCGCCGCAAGGTGCAACTCCTGGCGGAAGCGGGCTTCGAAGTCCCGCGTCGCGTCGTAGCGCGCCTGCACCTTGGCGATGACTTGAGCGAGATCCGCGGGGGTGACGGCCGCACTCGCCCCCCGGGCCGGCGCCACTGCGAAGGGACCAGCGAGAAGCAGCACCGTGACCGCCACTGCGACCCGCCCCCGCCGAAGGTGCCCCAAAACGTGCTTGCTCGGCTGCACCCTCACTCGTCCATCGAACGCACAAGAATCTCGCGATTGCCACGATGGTCGGGCGCGCTCACGACGCCCTCTCGCTCCATCATCTCCATCATGCGCGCCGCCCGATTGTAGCCGACCTGGAGACGGCGCTGCACGTAGGACGTGGAGGCGCGACCACTCTCTGCCACCGTCTGCACCGCCAGATCGTACATCGGATCGGCCTCGTCACTAACAGCGCTGGGCGTGGACTCGGAGTCACCGGTCGGATCCTCCAGCAGATCCATGCGGTAGGCGGGCCCTTCCCCCTGCTCCCGCACGAAGCGCGTGATGCGCTCGATCTCCGGGTCGGAGACGAAGGCACCATGCAGCCGCGTCAGACGCGAGCTGCCCGGCGGCAGGAAGAGCATGTCGCCCTGTCCGAGCAGCCGCTCGGCGCCCATGGCGTCGAGAATGGTGCGCGAGTCCACCTTGCCGGCGACCTGAAAGGCGATCCGCGCTGGAAAATTTGCTTTGATGAGGCCGGTAATGACGTCCACCGAGGGCCGTTGCGTGGCCACGACGAGATGGATCCCCGCAGCCCGCGCTTTCTGCGCCAGCTTGGTGATCGGGTCCTCGACCTCGCGCCGCGACATAATGAGATCGGCCAGCTCGTCGATGATCACGACGAGCCGCGGCAGGTGTTGATGGACCATCCGGCCGGGCGGCGCCGAGGCGGCCGCCGGATCCTCGGCGTCGGCCTCCTCGGCGTCATCGGCCTCGAGTTCGATCACGGAGCGTTGGTCCTTCTCGGCGGCAACCGCGCGATTGTAGGCCTCGAGGTTGCGCACCCCCTTGTCGCGCATCACGCGATAGCGATCGTTCATCTCCATGACGAGATTGATCAGCAGGATGAGGGCCTGCTTGGGCTCGGTGATCACCGGAACCAGCAGGTGGGGGATCTCGTGGTAAGGCGCGAGTTCCAGGATCTTGGGGTCGATCATCACCATGCGCACGTCGCGTGGCGAGGCCCGCATGAGCAGGCTCACGATCAACGTATTCAGGAAAACCGACTTGCCCGACCCCGTGGATCCCGCGACCAGCAGATGCGGCATTCGGGCCAGATCGCCGGCAAATGGCCTGCCGGTCGTATCCTTGCCGAGAGCGAGCGCGAGGGTCGAGTTGGCCTGGTGAAAGGCATCCGAGGCGACGATTTCGCGCAGCAGAACCGAGTCGCGACGCGCGTTGGCGACCTCGATGCCGACAACGGATTTGCCGGGAATCGGCGCCAGGATACGCACGCTCATGGCGCGCATCGCCATCGCGAGATCGTCGGCCAGCGCGACGATGCGCTGAACACGGATACCCGCGGCGGGCTCGAACTCGTAGGTCGTGATGACCGGCCCGGGGTGGATGACGACCACCTCGCCGCGGATGTCGAAGGTCGCGAGTTTGGCTTCGAGCACGCGAGCGCTCGCGTTGAGCGTTTCGTGGTCGACGTCTGATTCGCTGTTGACAGGAACATCAAGCAGGTTGACGTCGGGCAGACACCAGGCCCGGCCGTCCTGGAAAGGCATTTCGACTTGACGACGGGTCGCCGTCTTCGGCGACGCCTCGGGCGGTGTCGAAATCACCACCGGGGCACGCCGCCCCTCGGGCGGGGTGTCGCGGCCGCGCACCGGGGCGTCGGTGACGACATGCGAGCGACGCAACAGGATCGGCGCCGACTCGTCTTCATCGAAGAGATCGATGACATCCTCGCGGTCGCCGTCTGCGCCGCGGCGCCACCGGGCCGCGCGCTGTCGCGCGAGCGCCGCGCTGCCCCGCCCGACCCGGGCGGCCGCACCTCCCGCCGAGCGCCCCAGAGCGCCGACCGTGCGTCCCGAAAGTGTCGCCACGAGAAGCAGCAGAACCGTCGCCACCACGAGCCAGGCCCCGGCGCTGCCGAGACCATCGACCAGCACCGCACTCAGAAAGCCACCGATCAGGCCACCCGCTTGGAGGCCATGCCAGGTGCCCACGGCGAGATGAACCGCCACCGCACTCGCGAGCAGTGTGCCACCGATCGCCGCGCCACGCACCGGGCCGATTTCCTGGGCGCCGCCGCGGAAGATCGCCACGGCCCACACCAGCCCGCCAATCGGCACGGCCATGGCCGCCAGCCCGAGTGTCGACACGAGCAGGTCGGCGAGAGCCGCGCCCGACGGGCCGATCAGGTTGGAACGAGCCAGCGGGTCGTAGGAGAGGACGGCGAGCCCGATCAGCAGCGCCACCACGCCGACGCCAACGCCGGCCGCCTCGCGACCCAGAGAAGCCGCGGCAGGGGCCGCTACGATCGGTCGGGCGCGATTGCGAGTCGCCACTTTTGCCTCACAGCTCGAAGACGTGCGGCACGATCAGGGGGCGGCGCCCGAGTGTGCGCGAAAAATAGCGTTTGAGCGCGCGCCGCATGCCGTCCTCGGCCTCGATCACATCCGCGCGCGATTCCGGCGTGAGCCCGCGCAGCCCCGCAAGAATCACCTGCCGGGCTTCCTCGCGCACGGCGGCTTCATTCACCTCGCCCACCACGCCACGCATGATCAGCTCGGGACCGGAGGTGAGTTCGCCCGTCTGGGCGTGGATCGCGACGACCGCGACGACGACGCCGTCCTCGGAGAGATGGCGGCGCTCGCGCAGGATTTCGGGGCCGACATCCCCCTCGCCCGTGCCGTCCAGCGCCACGCGCCCCGCCACCACCCGCTCGCTGCGCCGCACGCTCGCGCCCTCGATCTCGAGCACGTCGCCATCCTCGAGCAGAAAGCAGTCGGCCCCGTCCATGCCGGATTCCAGCGCCAGCCGGCGATGCTCGGCGAGGTGGCGGTACTCACCGTGGACGGGCACGAAGTAGCGCGGACGGGCAAGCTGGATCAAGGTGCGCAGCTCGTCGCGGTGCGCGTGCCCGGATACATGAACGTGGTCGCGCTCGCCGCGATGGATCTCGGCGCCCCGGCGCGAGAGCCGGTTCAACACGGCGTGCACCGGCCGCTCGTTGCCCGGAATGATGCGCGAGGAGAACACCACGCCATCGCCCGGCACGACCTCGAGCCCGCGGAACTGGCCCTCGGAGAGACGGTTCAGCGCCGAATTCGGCTCGCCTTGGGAACCGGTGATGACAACCGTCGAGGCGCCGCGCGGGAGAGCCTCGAGCTGATCGGTGCCAATCAGGCCGTGGCGTGGCAGCTTGAGATAACCCAGCTCGCCGCCGAGCCGCGTCGATTCCTCGATGCCCCGCCCGGCGACCGCGATCTCACGCCCGCAAGCCTGGCTCGCATCGACCACCTGTTGCAGCCGGTGGAGATGGGAAGCAAAGGTCGTGACGTAGACTCGACCCGTGGTCTTCGCGAAGAGTTCCGTGAGGCGCGGTCCCACGCTGCTCTCGGAGCCACACTCGCCCTCGCTCTCGACGTTGGTCGAATCCGAGAGCAGCAAGAGCACGCCCCGGCGCGCCAGCTCGGCGATCCGGTCGGTATCCGCCCGGCGGCCGTCGACCGGGGTGGCATCGAGCTTGAAGTCGCCGCTGTGCAGGATGGTCCCCTGGGGCGTGCCGATCGCGAGCGCGCAGGCGTCGATGATCGAATGCGTCATGTGAATCGCCTCGACCGTGAACGGGCCGATGGCGATCTCGGTTCCGGGCGTGATCACCTCGAGGCTCGCCGTGACGTCGGCGCGACGCAGCTTCTCGCGCACCAGCTCGATCGCCAGCCGGGGCCCGAACACCGGGACCGGAAACTTGCGCAGCAGGCGCGGCACCGCCCCGATATGGTCCTCGTGGCCGTGCGTGAGGACCACGGCGCGCAGCAGGTCGGGGCGACTCTCCAGATAGGAGATATCGGGCAACAGCAGATCGATGCCGAGGCCCGGCCGCTCGGGAAAGAGCACGCCGCAGTCGATCGCGATCGCCGCCCCGCCGGTCTCGACGACCAGCATATTGAGCCCGATCTCGCCGAGCCCTCCGAGAGGCACGATCCTAACAGGCTCCGCCACGCTCCCCCCACCACCTGCGGCTCCCCACGGAGCCGACCCCGCCCAGACGCTAGGCGCCGGCCCTCCCGAAGTCAACGCGGGCGCGGACTGGCACGGCGTTTGGAACCGTTGCTCCCCGCGAGTTGCGGGTGTAACGCGCAGCCGCGCACTGCAAGGAGGAACGATGTCGGTCAATAAAGTGATTCTGGTAGGTCGTCTGGGGCGGGATCCCGAGTTGCGGTTCACGCCCAGCGGGCAAGCCGTGGCCAACTTCAGCATCGCGACCGACGCGGCGTGGAAAGACCGCGACGGCAACAAGCAGACGCACACCGAGTGGCACCGCATCGTCGTCTGGGGCCCCCAGGCCGAGCCTTGCCAGAAGTTCTTGACCAAGGGACGCGAGGTCTTCGTCGAGGGCGAGATCCGCAGCAGGAAGTATCAGGACAAGACCGGCGTCGAGCGCACAGCCTACGATATCGTGGCGCGCGACGTCCGCTTCCTCGGCAGCAAGGATGGCGGTGGCCGTCGCGACGATTCCGGCATGGCCGACGAGCCCGCGGGCAATTTCAGCGGCCAGGCCGGGGACGACGACATCCCGTTCTGAAACGAAGCGACAACGCGGCTATGCCGCTACACATGCCCCCACGCCGGCCGCAGGCAGGGGCATGTGCGCACCCGCGAGGACACGAGTCTTGACAGGATCCCGGAGGCGCTGCCGGTGCGGGCCGTCGCACCGCAAAATCACGGCTTCCAGTGTCCTGTTCGCCAAATAGCTTTACAAATTCGCCTGGAGGGCCGCTGTTGCCTGCATCCTGGGCACGATCCGCGGTTGTAGAGAAGCGTTGGAAACGGGACACTAGAGCCGGGCCGTCTCGGCGAAGCTGACCCAGCGCCCACCACCGATCACGACGTGGTCAAGCACGCGGATGCCGACCACCTCCCCGGCAGCAACCAGGCGAACGGTCAACGTCTCGTCCTCGACCGAGGGTGTCGGATCGCCGCTCGGGTGGTTGTGGACGAGGATGACCGCGGCCGCCGCCTCGCGAATCGCGCGCCGGAAGACCTCGCGCGGGTGGACCAGACTCGCCGTCAGCGTCCCCTCGGAGACTCGAGCCTCGCCCTGAATGCGGCCACGCCCGTCGAGCAGGAGCACATAGAATCGCTCCTGCAGCAGTCCGCCGAGTCGGGACGCGAAGTGGCGGAAGACCTGCTCGCTCGACACCACGGGACGGCCCCGATCGGCCGGACTGGCCGCGGCACGCCGGCCGAGCGCGATCGCCGCGGTGAGCGCTGTGGCCCGCACCGGCCCGACGCCCGGCATCACGGCGAGTTCGCCGGCCGAGGCGAGCGCCATCCCGGCTACACCCCGGTGGTGCTCCAGCACGCGCCGCGCGACCTCGGCCGCGCTCGCCCCGCGCGGACAGGTGCGGAGCAGAAGTGCGACCAGATCGACATCGCTCAGAGCTTCGACGCCCAAGCGCAGCAGGCGCTCGCGCGGTCGCTCGACCTCGGGGACAGGCAAGGGCAGCACAGGCCCACGCTCTGCGAGATACGTGCCCACAGCGCGCCGCCGGCCCGGTCGCGCAAGCGCTCGTTCGCGCAACCAGGCGCTACACGCCCGCAACGAAACGTCACGGGGGCGTTTCGAATCCGGCGATATTATGTTCTTGAATGCCGCAACGTCGGCGCTGCGCGCACAAATGGACGTTACCGGCACGTGAACCTGGCGAGATCGCGTTCTTGAGGTCTGAACCGGCTCGCCGCGGGAGGAGAGGATACGCGGCGACAGGGTTGGGTTTCGCCGGTGGGGGCAGGGGCTCCGTCTCCCAGCGCGCGAGAGCCCGCATCGCACAGGCAAGGTTCCGCCAGCGGGTATGGCCGGCTCCAGCCTTGCCTCAGCTATTATTTCAGAGTTCAACCCACGGCGGGACGGACGAGCAGGCCCTTGAGGTACTCGCCCTCGGCGTGCGCCGGCAGCACCGGGTGGTCGGGCTCGAAACCGAGCTGGGCCAGCACCTGGGCCCGCAGTGGCGCCCGGGCGGCGCCCGCGACGGCGCGCACGAAACTCTCGCGCGAGACGTGCGGCGAGCAACTGCACGTGAGGAGCAACCCTCCGGGGGCCAACGCCTCGAGGGCGCGGCGGTTGAGATCGCGGTAGGCGCGCATGGCGCGCTCGAGATCGCTGCGGTGACGCGCGAAGGGCGGCGGATCGAGCACGATGAGGTCAAAGCGGGCACGGCCGCGCTCGGCGTCAAGCGCCTCGAAAGCATCCCCGCACACCCACGATGTCTGCGCCGACACGAGACGAGCGTCGAGCGCCCAGCTCCGCCGTGCCAGCTCGAGCGAAGGCCCGGAGGTCTCGACCGAGACCACCTCGGCCGCGCCGCCGAGGCCCGCCGCGACGGCAAAGGCCCCGGTATAGGCAAAGGCGTTGAGCACGCGCCGGCCCGGCGCCAGCCGCCGCACCAGCGCCCGGGCGCCGCGCTGGTCGAGGTAGAAGCCGGTCTTCTGTCCGCCGCGGATATCGACGAGCAGCCGCATCCCGTGCTCATCGATCTCGATCTCCGCCGGTGGCTCCTCGCCCGCGGCAAGGCCGGTCACGTCGCGCAGCCCTTCGGCGCGGCGCGACCCACCCGTGCTCCGCTCGACGACGCCGCGGACTCCGAGGTCGTTACAGAGGGCGTCAATCACTTCTGGGCGCAGGCGCTCGGCACCGGCAGAGAGCAGCTGCACGACCGCGAAGCCGCCGTAGACGTCGACGACGACACCGGGCATGCCGTCGCCCTCGGCATTGATCAAGCGAAAGCCGGCCCGTGGCCCAGTCATTCCAACCGATTTCCGGAGGGCGTGTGCATCGCGCAAGCGTTCGCGGACGAAGCCCGCGTCGAGCGGGACCTCGGCCCGCGTGAACATCCGCACGGTGAGCGATCCGACCGCGCTGTAACTGCCGACACCGAGCACGTTGCCCTCGGCGCCGAGGACCCGCACAAAGGCCCCTTCGAACGGTGACCCCTCGATCTCGCGCACCGCGCCCGAGAAGACCCACGGATGCCCCGCGCGGACCGGGCCGTCGCGGCCACTCTTGAGATGGACCGTGCCCTCGAGCGCGGTACCGGGCAGGGGTGGTGGCAAGGCGGCGGTGCGCCCTCTCTCGGCCGTCACCGAACCCGGCGGCGGTGCTCCCGCAGCGACCACCTCCGGCTCGCAGTCAAGGATAGATGTTGGAGCGGCGGAATCGCCCGACGCGAGTCCGCGCGCTGCGGCGGCGGCGTCCCCTTGCGCGACGAGCACTTCGCCGTCCTTGGCTTCTGGAGTCACGCGACACCTCCCGTGGCGGGCGCGGGCGCGACCCAGTCACCGCTGCGGCCGCCGCTCTTGCGGACCAGCCGAATTCCCTCGATCACCAGACCGCGATCGATGGCCTTGCACATGTCGATGATGGTGAGGGCCGCAACCGACACCGCGGTGAGGGCTTCCATCTCGACTCCCGTACGCGACTGAATGCGCGCCTCGGCCTCGAGGTCCACCCGGCCGGCCGCCACGTCCACGGCGAGCCGCACATCGACGAAATCGAGGCTGAGCGGATGGCAGAGCGGCACCAACTCGCCCGTGCGCTTGGCCGCCATGATGCCGGCGAGCCGTGCGGTCGCGACGACGTCGCCCTTGGGCAGATCGCCCTCCTGAACGCGACGCGCGGTCGCAGGTGCCATCCGCACCACGCCACGTGCCACCGCGACGCGCGCGCTGACCGCCTTGGCCCCGACATCGACCATGCGGGCGTGCCCGGCTTCGTCGAGGTGAGTCAGAGAGGGTGTCTTGTCGGCCATCGTACGCCGGGCTTGTACCGGACGCGCGGCCTGACGCACCCCGGCACACGCGCATGCCTCGAAGCTCGTCGTCAGGCGCGCCCACCCGTGCTCCTGCCCCGTCAGGACGTGGCTGCCACCGCGCGCCAGTGCGACTCGATGCTCGTCGTCAGGCGCGTCCGCCCGTGCTCCTGCCCCGTCAGGACGTGGCTGCCACCGCGCGCGGGTTGCGTTCACTCGGACGGCCGAAAAATTCGGTAGCGGCCGCCACAGCGCGCTCGGCCGCCTCGCGCGGCGCGAAGACGTGCAAGCGCCAGAGCGCCGCGTAGCGCTCCTCGAGAGCGCGGATTTCGCCGAGGCCCTCGGCACCGGCATCGTT
The DNA here is from genome assembly GCA_005777805.1 of Pseudomonadota bacterium. Taxonomy (GTDB): domain Bacteria; phylum Desulfobacterota; class Binatia; order UBA12015; family UBA12015; genus SXLG01. The sequence goes on along the minus strand of SXLG01000039.1, from coordinate 17,223 downwards.
CAGGCGCCCGGGGCCACCGGCGCCAATCACCCGGGCGGAGGCCTCCTTCATCAAGGTGCGCTCGGGGCAGTGCAGGACCAGCTCGCCCGGCGCGAGCCGCGCGGCGCGCGCGATCTCGGCCTCGGCCGCGGCGCGGGCGGCGCGATCGTCGTGCAGCCCGGCCACGAAATCTCGCCTCTCCTCGACCGTAGTGCCCCGCGCCGAGACCACCCAGGCGCGCTTGAGGAGATCGCGCCGCCGTACGCGCGCGGCCAGCGCCGCGCCGGCCGGATCACCCATCGCCTGCAAGCGGTCGAGCAACGACCCGTCGTCCACTTCGAGCAGGTGGTCCTCGGTCAGGGTACCGGTGTCGAGTGCATATTCTACTGCCTTCGAGATCATCGCACCGGCCACCACCTTGGTGTGATGGTAGTAGACGCGCTCGGTCAGGACGTAGCGCATGCGCAGCAGGGCAACGACCTCGCTGCGCGCGTCGGGACGCTCCATGCCGTCCCGGGCGAGCCGCAGCACCAGACGATCGTCCGCGACGCCAAAACTGCGCAGGACGCGCTCGTCGTAGCGCAGACCGAGGCCGGCGAAATAGGCGTCGCGCGCGAGGTAATCGAGCAGATCGGCGTCGATCGTGCTGGCGACGATCTCGCGTGCGAACCAGGGCAGTCCCGCCCCGACCATGCCCTGGTCCCCGTCGGCGCCCAGCAGCGCGCGGACCTCGCGCAGCACGCCCAGACGCGCGAGCGCGTCGCCGAGTTCGCCCGCCAGCAGGCGTTCGAGCCGGGCGCCCTTGTCGTGGCGGGGGAAGAGCCGCCGCTCGTCCTCGAGAGTATGGCCGAAGGGGACGTGGGTGACGTCGTGCAACAGCGCTGCCACCACGATCAAGGCCTCGAGATCGGCCGGAATCGCGGCACCGTCGCGCCGCAGCGCCTCGGTCAGGCGACCCGCCATATATGCCGTGCCGAGCGAGTGGTCGAAGCGCGTATGCACGCATCCGGGGTAGACCAGGTGCGCCGTGCCGAGCTGCTTGACGCCGCGCAGGCGCTGCACCGCGCCGAGATCGAGAATCACCGCCGTGAGTGGAGCGATCTCGATGTCGCCATGCACCGGATCGCGGACGACCACGGCTCTGGCCTACCATCTTCGGCTCAGAGCGGCGATGTCTGGCCTGTCGTGCAAACACCCCTCGTCCTGGACCCGCCCACCTCCCGGCCGGGTGTCTCGGTGCGGTCACTTGATTTGCCCTCGGGAGCGAACAGATCCTCTGCTCCCCGCAGTCGGGCCCCCGTCGGGCTGGACCGCTCGCCGGGCCGCCGTTAGCGTCGCGCCATGGCCCCGTCCTCCAGCGATTATTTCGCCGTCGATGAGCTGCTGAGCCCCGAGCAGCGTCAGGTACGCGCCTCGGTGCGACGCTTCGTCGACGACGCTTTCCTGCCGCGGGTGCGCACGCATTTCGCCGCCGCCACCTTCCCCACCGAACTCACCCCCAAGCTGGCCGCGCTGGGCTGCTTCGGCCCGACGGTCCCGACCGAGTACGGCGGCGCCGGCCTCGATTCCATCAGCTACGGGCTGATGTGCCAGGAACTCGAGCGGGGGGACTCGGGCCTGCGCTCGTTCGCGAGCGTACAGTCGTCGCTGGTCATGTACCCGATTCTGGCGTTCGGCTCCGAGGACCAGAAGCGCCACTGGCTGCCGCAGTTGGCGCGTGGCGAAGCGATCGGTTGTTTTGGCCTGACCGAACCCGATTATGGCTCGAATCCGGGGGGCATGATCATGCGCGCCCGTCCGGCCGACGGTGGCTTCGTGCTCAACGGCACGAAGCGCTGGATCACCAACGGCAGCATCGCCGACGTTGCCGTGGTCTGGGCGAAGCTCGAGAGCGACGACGGTCGCGACCAGATCCGTGGCTTCCTGGTCGAGAAGGAGCGTCCCGGCTTCTCACGCCCGCTGATGCACGGCAAGTGGAGCCTACGCGCCTCGATCACCTCCGAGCTCATTTTCGAGGACTGCTTCGTGCCGGCGGAAAACGTGTTGCCGGGTGTCGCCAGCCTGCGCGGTCCGCTGAGTTGTCTCACGCAGGCGCGCTTCGGCATCTCGTGGGGTGCCATCGGCGCCGCCCTCTCCTGCTACGAATGCGCTCTCGACTACGCCAGATCGCGCACTGTTTTTTCGCGCCCGATCGGTGGCTACCAGCTCGTGCAGGCGAAGCTCGTCCACATGCTGAACGAGATCACCAAGGCCCAGCTTCTGGCCTGGCGGCTTGGCACCTTGAAGGACGCCGGCACCATGCGCTCCGAACAGGTCTCGCTCGCCAAGATGAACAACGTCTCCACGGCACTGGGCATCGCGCGGCTGGCGCGCGACATCCTCGGTGCCAACGGCATCAGCGACGACTACCCGGTAATCCGCCACATGCTGAATCTGGAGACCGTCAACACCTACGAAGGCACCGAGGATATCCACCGGCTCACTCTCGGTCGCGACATCACGGGCCTCTCGGCGTTTGAATGATGGCACTCACCGAAACTTCACGGCTGCTTGACGAGGGCGCACGGCTGCGCCCCGAGCGCTCGCAAGTTCGGGAGACGGCCGGCATGCGGGTGACGAGACGCAGGGGGGAGGACAGCGCCGGGGGATACCGGCGCGCCGGCCTGTGGCTCGCGACGCTGCTGGCATTCGCCGTGGCACTGCAAGGCGGCGTTGCGGTGGCGGCCGGGCGGCCCTCGCTGGCAAGCTGGTCGTATCTGGTCGAGAAACTCATCGCTGACGGCGTGCCGCGCGCCACCGTCGTGCGCAGCTTCTCGGATCCGCGCGTGCCGGCCTTCGACGGCCTCCCGTTTGCCCTCGAGCCGCGCGAACCGCAGAGCCGCTACCGCCAATTCCTCGAGCCCGGCAGCCTGGCGCGGGCGCGTCGTTGCCGTGACCGCTGGTGGCCCGAGATCAGCCGGGCGGGGCGCAGCACCAACGTGTCCCCCGAGGTCATCGCCGCGATCCTGCACGTCGAGACGGGCTGCGGCGGCTATACCGGCAACTCCGTCGTGCTGTATCGGCTGGCGCGACTCGCGATGGCCGCCGAGCCGGCAAATCTTGCGCGCAACGTCGCGAGCCACCAGCGCAGCAATCGCGACCTCTCGCGCCGCGAGGTCGCGCGCAAAACCGCAGCGCGTGCCCGCTACCTCGAGGACAACTTCTACCCCGAGGTACGAGCGACCTTCACGATGTCGAGCCAGCTCGGCATCGACCCACTCGCGATCCGTGGTTCTGTGGCCGGCGCCTTCGGGTGGCCGCAGTTCCTGCCCGCGAGCTACGTCCGCTTCGGGCGCGACGGCAACGCCAACGCCCGCGTGAGCCTGTTCGAGCCACCGGACGCCATGCATTCGGTCGCGGCCTACCTCGCCGGCCACGGCTGGCGCCCCGGACTGAGCCACGCGGCACGCCGCCGCGTGATCTGGCATTACAACCGCAGCGACGCTTACATCGACACGGTCCTCGCCCTGGCCGCCCGACTGCACCGCCAACCCTGACGCCCGGCGCGTCCGTCAAGTGTGAGAAACGAAACATGCCCGAGAAGAACCGGCCACTCCGTTTCGCGATCATCGGCGCCGGCATGGCCGGCATTCTCTCGGCCATCCGCCTGCGCGAACTCGGGCTTGACGAATTCACGGTCTACGAGAAAGCCGACCGCCTGGGCGGCACCTGGCGCGACAACACCTATCCCGGTCTCACCTGCGACGTGCCCTCGCCGCTCTACAGCTACTCGTTCGCGCCCAACCCCGAGTGGAGTCGCCACTACTCTCCCGGCGGAGAGATCCAGTCCTACCTCGAGGGGGTGGCCCGGGAGCACGGCGTCGAGCGCTTCATGCGCTTCGGCGAGGAGGTCGTGTCGGCGCGCTTCGACGACGGCCGCTGGCAGCTCGAGAGCGCGAGCGGCCACCGCGACACCGCCGATGTCGTGATCGCGGCGACCGGCGTGCTGCATCGGCCTCGCCTGCCCGCCCTCGAGGGACTCGACACCTTCCGCGGCGCGGTTTTCCACAGCGCGCGCTGGGATCACTCGGTTGCGCTCGACGGAACCCGCTTCGGCCTGATCGGCACGGGCTCGACCGGTGTGCAGATCGTCTCGGCGCTGGTCGATCGCGTGGCCCGGCTCTCGCTCTTCCAGCGCACCGCACAGTGGATCATGCCGCTGGAGAACCCGAGCTACTCCGAGGAGGAGAAAGCCGCCTGGCGCAAGGAGCCGGCGCGCGCCGTCGAACTTCACCGCAACCTCGGCGAACTCTTCTCCGTCTTCTCCAACGCGATCGTCGATGCGGACTCCGAGCGCATGAAGGCCGTCGAGCAAATGTGTCTCGACAATCTCGAGAACAACGTCCACGACCCGATTCTGCGCGAGCGGCTACGGCCGAACTACCGCGCCGGTTGCAAGCGCCTCGTGATCTCGCCCGATTTTTATGCTGCCATCCAGCGGCCCCACGCCGAACTCGTGAACGAGGCGATCACGCGCGTCGAGCCCGAGGGCGTGCGCACCGCCGACGGCCGCCTGCATCCGCTGGATGTGCTGGTGCTGGCGACCGGCTTCCAGACCGACGCCTTCATGCGCCCGATGCAGATCACCGGCCGCGGAGGCCGGACGCTGGCCGAGGAATGGCGGCTGAGACCGAGCGCCTATCTTTCGATCTCGATCCCCGAGTTCCCGAACCTCTTCATGCTCAACGGGCCGAACGGACCGGTCGGTAATTTTTCCTTGATAGAGGTCGCCGAGTTGCAGCTCGGCTACATCCTGCAATTGGCCGCGCGGCTGCGCTCGGGCGAGGCGCGCGAGATCTGCTCCACCCGCGAAGCCCTCGACACCTTCGAGGCCGCCCGCACCGAGGCCGCCCGCACGACGATCTGGATGACCGGCTGCAAGAGCTGGTACCTCGACGATCGCGGCGTGCCCGCGTCGTGGCCCTGGCCTTTCTCGCACTTCATCGACGAGATGCGCGCACCGCGGCCCGATGCCTTCGAGCTGCGCTGAGAGAGCGTGACTCTCGCCCGGGCTTCTCGCGGAAGCGGGTTCGGGCCTGGGGCGCCTTCTCGGGGGTCCGGCGGGAGAGGTTCAAACGCGCGCACCAGATCCCGGGAGGGCCAGCGCTTTCACCCGGCCGGAGTCACCTCGCGCTCGACGCGCTTTGCATTCCTTCGTTCCGCCACACGAAGATCGTAGGCGGTCTGGAGATTGAGCCACGACCTCGCGTCGACGCCAAAGTACCGGGCGAGTCGCATCGCGGTGTCGGCCGTGATTCCGCGACGCTCGCGTGCGATGTCGTTGATACGCGGTGGCGCAACTCGCAACGCCTTGGCGAGCGCGTGGGCGCTCATCCCGAGTGGTGCCAGGGACTCCTTGCGCAGAATCTCACCGGGGCGAATGGGACGCATTCCGTTATTTGCCATCTCCTGCCTCTCCCCGTGGTCATCAACGATCTCCACATCGGTAAGCACCGAGGTGTCGGCCGATGTACCTCATGGGTGCGTCCATCCCCACAAGATCGACGCGCATCGCATGGTCCAGCGCGATCGGCTCGTGACCGACGTCGAGGTGCTCCACGAGATCCGCCATCGTTACACCGCAATCCAGCGCAGGGACAGGATCCAGCCTGCGGCCGACGCGGTCCTGGGGATCGTCGACGAGGTGCTGGCTCTCGACGCAGCGGATCTCGACGCGGCCAGGGGGATCACGCTCGGGTCGACGCGCCTCTCCGCGCGCGACGCCATCCAGGTTGCGCTGATGCGGCGACACCGAATTGGAACCATCTTGAGCTCCGACGCCGATTTCGATGGCGTACCGAGGATCACCCGACTGTCCCGGCAGGTCGGGACGATCGGTCCACGGCAGCTGCCGACACATCCCCTCGGCTTGACCCTACAGCGGTGCCAGGAGGAGCGAGAGCATGAGGCCTCGAGCGATGCCCGGTACATGTGCAAACTCAGGTCGGAATGGGAAGGTGGCCACGCCGAGCCCAAGCCACCCTCGGGACTACGGCGCGGCGCCAATCACGAGGGTTTGCGATCGACGGCGCGATTCTCGACGCGAAGCGAGAGCGGTGGCACCGACCGCAAGGGCCCGACACCGACCTGATGCAGCGAGAGCTCGAGGTCGTACGTCCCCGGCCCGGGTGGCCCGACCAGCGTGATGGATTCTGTCTGGACTTCGCCGGGGAAGACGTCGCGCAGGAGGCGTGCGGTCGCGGGCGGCACCTGCGCTCCGCCGACAGCGGCGTGCCAGCGGCTCTCGATCACGACGAGCCCCTCTCCCGGATCATCCCGGGGTGCCAGTGCTGGCCACGCCACTCCTCCGGCGTTGCGCAGGGTCAAGCGGAGAACGAAGGCACGCCCCGGCTCGACCGGTGGGACCGGACCGCGCAGCGTGAGCCGTCCCCGCGTGTCGGCAGGTTCCAGCGGCGCCCGGCGCGTGCCGAGGATCGTTTCCTCCGGGCCGAATCTGCCCTCTCGCAGTCGCTCGAGCCATGACCGCTGCGGCATCCTGTCCACGCGCAGCAGTAGATGTTGCTTGCCGCCCGCCACGCGTTCGACGCCTGGCAGGCGAGCGGCCGCCTCTTGCCAGCTCTGCCACTCGTGCGCCGACAGATGAGTGCGGTGAACCACGATCCAGCGGACCGCCGTCGCATCGACTACCGCCCCCCAGGCCGTGGCGTCGCCGGGCAGGCCCGCGATCTCGCGGCGCAGCCACGACCACCACCACGGCGGATAGCCCGTAAACCCGTTGATCAGTGGGCGCCAGTGTCGCGTGCTGTAGAGCATGTAATCTGCTTGCAGCGCCATGCGGCCGAGAGTGAGGGCATCTCCCGGGCCCGGTATCTCGAGAACCGCACCTGGATCGGCACTCGCAGCGAGGCGGCGGTGAATCGCGTCGAGCTCGGGATCGGTCGGCAGGGTGCGCAGCTCGGTGGAGCGCAGCAGCTCGGAGCGCGGCAGCAAGGCCGCCACGATCAGCCCCGCGGCAAGCAGCGCGGACGCCCGCGCCCCGAACCACGCCCGGCCAATGGAGAGCAAAGAATCGCAACCACGCGCCGCCAGACCGGCCAACCCCAGATGTCCGACGATGAAGAAGCGATAAAAGCCGCGCAGGGCCACCGCGGGAGTCTCGACGATGAGGCTATACGGCAGCGGAATACGAACGCCGCCGACGACCACCCGTGGCCCAAGGGCCAGGATCACACCCGCGCCGAGCAAGAGCGTCCACCTCCACCAGTCCCGCGACGGCCTCTCCCGGCGGAGCAGCGGCTCGATCAGCCCGAGCAGACCGAGACCCGCGACGATCCAGCCGACTCCGAACTGGCTGTTTGTCGGATCCAGGTAGGACGGGAGGAGCGTGTCGGCGATGACTCCGAGCCCCTCGCGCAGCACGGCAGGGGAACCCTGAAGATCACCGCTGCGCCGCAGCCAGGGCAACGCTGCGCCGGCGAGCAGAAGGCCGCCGGGCACGACCGCGCCAGCGAGACCGAGAGCCCGTTTCGCCCGGCCGCCGGGCGCCACGACGAGCGCTTCCACCGCCACGACGACCAAGGTCATGGCGGCCATGTACATCGACGTCAGCAGCCCCAGCGCAACGGCACAGGCCGCTGCCGCCCACGCACGAACCGTCCCCGCCCGTCCAGCCCGCGCGACGGCCAGCAGCACCAGCAGCAGGACCCAGCTCGGATACTGGAGCACATGCGCGCTCGCCGGTACGGCGAGCGGCCCGAGCGCGACTGCGCCGCCGAAGATCACGCTGCCGGCAAAGCCCCGCCCCACCGCACGCGCCACCCAGATTCCGAGGAGGACGGCCAGCCCGTAACCGATTACAAGCACGATATTAGCGGCGAGGAGAGCGTTGCCGAAGAGCCCGTTCAACGGAGCCGCGAGCAGGGCGGGCGTGAAGAACGTGTCCGAGCCCGTCAACATGCCACGCGCGGGATGGAGGATATTTGCGTCGTAGAACGAGGCCGCCGGCGAAATCAGCGCGTGGGCCTGCCAGGCCATGGTCCAGACGGCGAGACGGGCATCGGCCGCCTCGGCGGGCCCACCCCACGACGAGGGATCGGGCAGGCTGTCGGCCAGTCGCGACCACCACCGCCCCGTCCAGAACGCCGTCAGCACGAGCGCGACGAAGAATGGGGCGAATCGCCTTCGCGCATCCGCCTCAGCGCACCACCATCCCAGCCGCTCCCGCCATCCGCTCATCAAGAACCGCCGCGGCGTCTCGTACCACGAGCAGAGCGATCCGACGTCACGGCTCGCGCCCCGCTAGCGCGGGCCGAAAAGTGCCAGAGCCGCCTCCGCCCGCTTGCGCTGGCCCAAGGCGTTGAGGTGGTAGCCGTCCACGCGGAAGTGCTCCTCGAGGGTGTAGCCATCGAAGGACTCGAAGAAGCGTCCGGCGAAGACCTCGCGCAGCAACGTATTCGACGCGATGATGGTGATGTCGTCGCCCTCGCCGATGCGAGGCGTGGTCGAGACCGCGAACTGGGTGACCCCGGCCGAGAGAGTCGTGGCCTCGTGTTCGAGATAGGCCGCGACGATGGCCTCGGCGCCGCGCCACTGGAGAACATCGTTCGTTCCGTAGGCCATCACCACGATGTCGGGCGCGTAGCGGAAGGCCGACAGAAGATGGTAGCGTGCCTCGCGTCGGGCCAACTCCGGGAAGAGCTGCCGGGTCACCGTGGCGCCAATCTCCGCGATCTCGATCCGCTCGAAGAAAGGATCGTCGATGCGGGCGGCCAGGAGAGCCCACCATCCCGGCGCCTGCGCCCACGGCGGCCGGTCCAGCGTGTTGGAATCGCCGAGGCACGCAAGCCGGAAGATACCGTCGCCATTGATGTCGGCGAAGCCTGCCACCTTGCGCTCGACCAGACGCAGCTCGCGACGGGGATCGAGGACGATGACGTCCCAGAAGCGCGATCCACCACGGGTCTCCCAGGCGGCCGCAAGGATCGAGGCTCCGGGCTCGTAGTCGGGCACGGCCTGCGCGCGCGGCGGCGAGTGCGGCGCGCGATCGGCAATAGATTCAACGATCGACGGATGCTAGGGGTCGGCGACATCCAGCACGAGCGTGACGTACGCCCCGCGCCCCCGGCCGGTGACCCGCAACCGACTCGACGTCTCCGTCTGCAGCGCAAGCGGCGGCGCCAGCCGCCCCAACTCGACAGCAGCCACCTCGACTCGGCCCAACGCGTCGACGACGTGCAGCCGCGCCATCCCGCTGATGGTTCCAATCGCGTAGACCCAGCGATCGCGACCCGCGAGCGCCCGAAGAGTGCCACCAATCTCGATCGATCCCAGAATCTGTGGCGCGGTGGGGTCGCTTGTCTCGACCAACCAGAGATCCGGACTGCCCCGCCGGCCTACCGCCACGCAGCTCCCCGCCCGCGCCAGCGCGATCGGCCGGCCCGCACCCGGGATATCGATCGCGCCGATCTCGACAGGAGAGCCAGCACGGGCCTCCCCGCCGGACGCCGCAAGCAAGACCGGCGCGAGAAAAAGCAACGATTTTATCCGGAGCAGAGGCATGGCGCGACGCCTTCGGCCGTGTGCTCCACGCCACCAAGGCCAGGGTTGCAGCGACTTCTTCCGGAGGAAGGGCATGATCGGGCAGCTCGGTCTCCTGACCTCTCGGCACGCAAGCCTCGGCCAGATCTCGCCATGTCAGGCGGGTGGTTCGCCCTTCACACCACCACGACGGGGCCATCACGGGCAAGCGCATCTCTGCGCCATCCCAAGGTTGCGGGATGCGCGGTTGAAGACGGCGGGACCGATCAGTATCCGACCCCGCCATGAGCAGCGACGCGACGCGCAAGGCAACCAACATCGTCTGGCACCAGGGCAACGTCACCCGTGAGGATCGCGAGAAGATCCTGGGGCACAAGGGTTGCACCCTCTGGTTCACGGGGCTCTCGGGCTCTGGCAAATCCACCGTGGCCGTGGCGCTGGAGAAGGTCCTCTGGGAACGCGGTGTCTCTGCCTTCATCCTCGATGGCGACAACATCCGCCATGGGCTCAACAGCAACCTCGGCTTCTCTCCCGCCGACCGCACCGAGAACATCCGCCGTATCGGCGAGGTCGCCAAGCTCTTCACCGAGGCCGGCAGTGTCAATCTGACGGCCTTCATCTCGCCCTACCGGGCCGACCGCGACAACGTCCGCAAGATCATGCAGGCGGGCGACTTCATCGAGGTCCACATCGACTGCCCGGTCGAGGAGTGCGAGAAGCGCGACGTAAAGGGCCTCTACAAGAAGGCCCGCGCCGGCGAGATCCCCGAGTTCACGGGCATCTCGGCACCCTACGAGGCACCCGACAAGGCCGAGCTCACCCTGCGCACCGCCGAGAAGTCCGTCGACGAATGCGCCGCCGCCTGCATCGAGTACCTCGAGAGCAAGGGCTACATCCCCCGCTCCTAATGTCCTGTTTCAAACGTTTCTTTACAACTGCGGATCGTGCGCAGGATGCACGCAGCGGCCCTCCAGCCGAATTTGTAAAGCTATTTGCGAGACAGGACACTAGTGGGGTGCTGAACAGCGCCGAATAGGCCCGGCACGCACCAGCTCTATTCGTGCGCCTCGAGAAAGTGCTCCGCGTCGATCGCGGCCATGCAGCCGGTGCCCGCCGCCGTCACCGCCTGGCGGTAGGTCGGGTCCTGCACGTCGCCGGCCGCGAACACGCCCGGCACGTTGGTCGCCGTCGAGCGGCCCTGCGTCAGGAGGTAGCCGCGCTCGTCCATGTCGAGCTTGCCGGCGAAGAGTGCCGTGTTCGGCTGATGGCCGATCGCCATGAAGACGCCATCGGTCGCCACCTGCGTGCGTTCGCCGCTGCGGGTGTCCGCAAGCGTCACGCCACTCACGCCGGCTTCGCGACTGCCGTGGATCTCGGTGATCGTGCTGTGCCAGACCATCTCGATCCTGGGGTTCTTGAGGGCGCGCTCCTGCATGATCTTTGACGCGCGCAGCTCGCCGCGGCGATGGATGACGCGCACGCGCGAGGCAAAGCGCGTCAGGTACGTCGCCTCCTCCATCGCCGTGTCGCCGCCGCCCACGACCAGCACATCCTTGTCGCGGAAAAAGAACCCATCGCAGGTGGCACACGCCGAGACGCCGAAGCCCATGAGCGCGGTCTCCGAGGGCAGGCCGAGCAGTTTGGCCGAGGCGCCGGTCGCAACAATCAGCGCCTCGGCCAGAATGGGCTCGCCACTGCCGAGGTCGAGCCGAAAGGGACGCTGCGAGAGATCGATCCCCGTCACCTCGGCCGCGACCGTGGTCGTGCCGAAGCGCTCGGCCTGCTTGCGGAAAAGCTCGACCATCTCGGGGCCAAGGATCCCCTCGGGAAAGCCCGGGTAGTTCTCGACCTCGGTGGGGATGGTGAGCTGGCCGCCGGGCTGGGAGCCGTCGATGACGACCGGGGCGAGGTTGGCGCGCGCCGCGTAGAGAGCCGCCGTGAGACCGGCCGGGCCAGAACCGAGGATGACGATCTTGTGCGGAGTGGACATCGGCCTCCGGATAACAAACGCCCGCCCGGACTCGATGGCGCGGAGCCTTCCCGCGGCCTGCACCGCCGGGGGTCCTTGGCCGCGGTGGTGGGGCGCAGCGTGCCGACCTCCCTCGGCCAGCGATGGCTCCGGCCGCACCGCCGGGACCATCGCCCCTCAATCCGCGCGCTCGAAGAAGAGGCATTCGTCGATCGGGCGCCGGACCGGGCGGCGGTAGGGCACGCGGGGCCAGCCGATCGGCAGCAACGCGGAGCTCGGCTGGGTCTCGGGGAGGCCGAGGTAGCGGTCGAGCTCTTCGCGGAACGCCAGATGCACGGTTGTCAGCGACGCGCCGAGGCCGACCGCGCGGCAGGCGAGCAACACGTTCTGGATCGCCGGGAAGAGGGCCTGGGTCTGCGGCGCGCCGCGACGGGTCCAGCCGGCGATGACGAGGTGCACCGGCGCCTCGTGCAGGTGGGCGGCGAGATGGATCCCCGCCTCCATGATTTTGCGCTTCTCTGGAGAATGGCCCGGCGCCTCGGCGGCCTGCCGCGCGGGCGCGATGTAGGCATCGAAGACCCGCCGGTAACGCTCGGCAATCCACGCCCGCCGCTCCTGGTCGGTCACGGCAACGAAGATCCACGGCTGGCGATTGCCACCCGAGGGCGCGAACGTCCCGGCCTCGCAGACCTTGCGAATCAGCGCGCGCGGTACGGGGTCCGGGCGAAGCCGCCGGATGGCGCACGCCGTGCGGATGCCCTCGAGCAGCGGCACGTCCTCGCCGATCATCTCGATGTCGATCTCGCCCGCCATCTGTTGGCCTCCTCGTCCTGGACGGATTTCATGCCGCCCGGCACCCGTGCTTGCCTGGGCTCACTCGCTCCCGGCCCGCTCATTCCGCTCGACTCGTTCCGCCCGCTCGCTCCGCTCCGTCCGTTCGTTCCGTTCCGTTCGGCCTTCTCGTTCCGCCCGCCTGGAGCCGGAATCCCCTGCTGGCCGGCACGCCACGCAGACACCGCACCCCTACCCCGCCGGCGACCCCGTAAATTCGCAACTCGACCGGGCGGCGGTCGATCTCGCGCGAGCGCCGGCCCGTGCTGCGGATCTCGCCCTGCCCACGGGCGGCTTCCATCTCGATTTCGATCGCGAGATCGGATCTCCGCGGGTCGCGCCGCGACTCCCGACCGTCGCCGCCATCGTCGAAGAGACGCCCCGCGGCCCGGCCCTCGCGATCGAGGAAGACGTGCAGGATCAGCGCGCCAGATCCCGCGCTGGCCGCAGACACACGCCTCTCGTCCTCAAAAATAATCGTGCCGGCGCGTGCGAAGAGGGGCACCTCGCCGAGTGGCGCGGCCACCTCGATCTCGCGCCTCTCGATGCGGCGCCCCCGCGCGCCAAGGCGGAACCAGCCACCCGGCACCCCCGGCAGGATGACGTGCTTGCGCCGCGCGCCCTCGACCACCACCGGCGCCACCAGCAACGCGTCGCCGAGCAGGAACGCATCGTCCACGGCGCGCAACGCCGCATCGCGCGGATCAAGGAAAAAGACCGGTCGGACTACCGGCAGACCGCTCTCGTGGGCCTCGCGGAAGAGGGTGTAGAGCGTCGGTAGAAGCCGCATACGCCGCTCGATCGCGCGCTTGACGAGGCCCTCGGCGCGTTTACCGAAAGCCCAGGGCTCCTGGCGGGGCGAGGTCTTGTCGGCATGGCCGCGAAAGAAAGGCAGGAAAGCCGCCAGCTCGTACCAGCGCACAAAGAGTTCACGGCTCGGCGCACCGTAGAAACCGCCGACATCGGGCCCGGCGAAGGGCTGCCCGGAGAGACCGAGATTGAGCGCCATCGGGATCGACCACGCGAGGTGGGTAAAATCGCTCTGATTGTCGCCGGTCCAGGTGCCCGCGACAGCACCACCGCGCAGATGGAGAGATCTGCTGACGAGAAAGGGGCGACGCGCGGGATACGCCGCTTCGAGCCCGGCCCGCGTCGCCTCTGCCATCAGCTGGCCGTAGAGGTTGTGAAAACGCGCGTGATCGCCCGAACCGGCGCCGGGCCAGCCGCGATGGCGCGCGCTGTCAGGCAGCGTTTTGTCCGGGCCGTCGAAGACGGCCGGCTCGTTCATGTCGCAGAGAAGCCCATCGAGGCCGCTCTCAGCGACGAAGCGCGCGACGCGATCGGCCCACCAGCGCTGCGTGCGCTGTGCTGTGAAATCGGGGAAAGCGCAGGCACCGGGCCAGACCGCGCCGATGGCGAGCCCGTCCGTGAGCCGAGTCGCGGCGGTGTGCGGCACGGCCCGTGCACCACCGGCCACCTTCGCAGCCGCCCGCACCAGATGGCCGCCGCGACGAGCCGCCATGAAGGGCTCGTAGTCCGGGCTCGCGGCGAGCCCGGGATCGACCAGCGCCACGACGCGCAAGCCCTCGCGGCGCAGCTCGCGTGCCAGCCGCGCCGGCTCGGGAAAGGACGCGCGATTCCAGGTGAACACCCGGAAGCGATCCATGTAGTCGATATCGAGCCAGATCGCGTCGCAGGGGATCCGCCGCGCCCGCAACTCGCGCGCGATCGTCCGGACCTCCTCGGCGGTGCTGTACGAAAACCGGCATTGATGGTAGCCAAGCGCCCAGCGCGGCGGCATCGGCATGGTGCCGACGAGCGTCGCGAGACCCCGCACCACGGCCGCGGGATCGGCAGCTTCGAGGCACAGCACGGAGAAAGGCTCGGCCTCGAAACGGAACACCACCTCGCGTTGACCGGTCGCGATCTCGCCGCGCCGGAAGGTGTCGGCGAGAAGTCCGACCGCCGAACCGTCGGGACGCACCGCCAGCACCCAGGGATGCGACTGGTAGAGCGCGGGCGTCGCCGCGCCGTAGCAGAAAGCATCATGATTCGATAGCTTGACCCGATGGCCATTGCGCACGAGCGGGCCCGCGACCGAGCCGGTGGCGTGAAAGGTCGTGCCCCGCGGAAAGCGCACGCGGGCTTCACTGGCCGCCGGGAGTCGCGTGAACACCACGCCTTCGCGCGGCTCGGGGTATTCGACCGGCCGTAGCCGGGGCATCCGCTGCGGCAACAAAAAGCGTGGTTGTCCCCGACCGGCCGCGGCCAGTGGTGCGGGCACCCACGCCACGAGGCGAACCTCGCCGGCAGCCACCGCACGGGGGTGCATGTCGCCGCCGCCGCCCGCCCGCGCTCCCCTCGTCTCGCGACGGCTGACCGCGTCCGGCAGCAACACCTCCGCGAAGACTCGCGGCTCGATCCGGGCGACACCGCGTGCGCGAGGCGCTCGCCCGGACGTGCTCACGCGATCAGCGCCCGAGACACTCGTAGGTGGCCTCGATCAGCGCGACGCAGCGCGGGTCGAGCGCAATATGCGGGCCCATGCGGTTCATCACGTAGCCGAAGCCGACCCGGTTCTCGGGATCGGCAAAGCCGAGCGAGCCGCCGGCCCCCGGATGCCCGAAAGCCTGCTCGCTCGGACCGAAGCGAAAATCGCGCCGCGCCTGCGGCAACATGTAGCCGAGCCCGAAGCGGGTCGAAATCTGCAGCACCAGATCGGGCCCCTCGGCCTGCGGCTCGCGGCAGCGCGCCACGCCCTCGGGCGAGAGGATCCTGGTGCCGTTGTCGTGACCACCGCGCGCCAGCACGCCGTAGATCCGCGCCACCGCACGCGCATTGGCTTGACCATTGGCGCCGGGGATCTCGGCCCGCCGCCACTCGGCTGTGTTGGGGCCGAGCACGAGCGTGGGCGGGTTGGCGAAAGCCTTGGCGACCAACCCCTCGGGGTCGCCGAGAATGATCGCGGCGAGTCCCGGCTCTTCCAGACCTTCGGGCTTCTCCATCGAGAGGCCGCTCATCTCGGCGACACGCCCGTGCTGGTCGTCGGCAAGACCGATGTGGAAGTCGGCACCGAGCGGGCCGGCCACGCGCTCGCGGAACGCCGCTCCGACACTCCGGCCGGTGACGCGGCGCACCAGCTCGCCGACCAGCCAACCGAAGGTCACGGCGTGGTAGCCGTGCCGTTCGCCCGGTGTCCACCACGGCTCCTGGCGCGCCAGCGCTGTCGTCATGGCATCGAAATCGTAGAGGGCCTCGCCCGGCAGCACCTCGCGCACCGCGGCCAGCCCGGCCTTGTGGCAGAGCAACCAGCGCACCGGCAGCGCGGCCTTGCCTGCCTCGGCAAACTCCGGCCAGTAGCGGGCGACGGGCGCATCGAGATCGAGCTGCCGCTGATCGATGAGCTGGTGGGCGAGGAGCGCCGCCATGCCCTTGGTCGTCGAGTAGACGTTGACCAGCGTGTCGCGCTGCCAGGCCCGCGTGCGCGCCTGGTCGGCGTGGCCACCCCATAGATCCACCACCGGACGGCCGTCCACGACCACCGCGAGCGCCGCACCGACCTCGGCGCGCTCGCGGAAGTTGCGCTCGAACTCCTCGCGCACGGGATCGAACCGCGGATCGCAATTGCCCCCAAACGGCGTGCCCTCGGCCATGCGGACCAACCTCCCCGCCGCCGCGCCCCCAAGCGCTGCCAGCTCGGGCGGCTCTACCACGTTGGGTCGGGCCCGCCATCGGTCCATGCGACTCGCGCGCGCGCCTCGGCACGGCCCCGCACCGGTAACCTCCCGCTACCGGCCGGACGATCGCGTTACCGGTTCGCGCCGCTCCTCGGGTGACCAGACCGCCGGGAAACCCAGAAGGAGCAGCGCGATGACGTTCGCAATCACCACGAAGACGACGATCCAGGGGACGATCCGATCAACGCGAAGACGGAACATGCCGGCAATCGTCAGGCAGAATCCGTGCCGGCCCAAGACAGCGGGAGAGCCCCCTGCGCGCCGAGGACGCGAACCACCCAACGATCTCATCCGCGGCAGCCGGTGCAGAGCTCCCGCGACCTGACCACCGGGTCGCCGCAGCGGAGTATGACGGAGCCACGCCGAGCTAGTCGTCCGTGGTCCGCCGGGGTGCACCCGACGCTCGCGCCACGCCGCCGCCCGCCTCGCGGTCCGGTCCCGTGGCCGGCTCGCGCAGGCCGAGTTCGCCGATCATGCGCGTCAAGCTCGGGCGGTGCATGCCCAGCAGTTCCGCGGCGGCGCGCTGATTGCCGCCCGAGAGTTCGAGCGCGCGACTCACCAGTCGAACCTTGTAGCCGCGCACCAGATCAGCGAGCGGTGCGCTGCCGAGCTCCCCCCCGCCCCCCTCCCGAACGCGCGAGCCGGCAAGCCCAGTCGCCAGCGGTCCCGTCAGGCGCAGCACGTGGTCGCTGGCCATGACGATGGCCCGTTCGAGCACGTTGCGCAGCTCGCGCACATTACCGGGCCACGAGTAGGCCTCCATCTCGGCGAGAGCCTCGGCCGAGATCTCGCGGATCTCGCGTCCGAGGTTCAGCGCCTCACGCCGAACGATGTGATCGACCAGCAGTCGGACATCGCCCGGCCGGCCGCGCAACGGCGGCAACACGATCGGCACGACGTTGAGCCGGGAGTAGAGGTCCTCGCGGAAGCGGCCCGCCCGGACCTCGGCCAGCAGGTCTCGATTGGTCGCGGCGATGATGCGGACATCGACCCGGCGAAGCTGGTTGGAACCGAGGCGCTGGATCTCGCCCTCCTGAATCGCCCGCAGCAGCTTGGCCTGCACGCCAAGCGGCAGGGTATCGACGTCGTCAAAAAAAACCGTACCACCGTCGGCGACCTCGAACCGGCCGAGCTTCCGTGCCGTGGCGCCGGTGAACGCGCCGCGCTCGT
>SXLG01000038.1 GCA_005777805.1 Pseudomonadota bacterium | reverse complement strand
TTCGATCAGCGGCGCCAGCGCGGGGATGGTCTCGGGACGGCCACCCCTACGGCATGACCGGAGCACGGCTGGTCGGCACGCTGCTGCTCGAGCTCAAGCGCCGCAAGAAACGTTGGGGCGTGGTCCCGATGTGCATCGGTGGCGGCCTGGGTGCGGCCGGCCTCTTCGAAGCCGCCTAGACCGCCCGCCGTCGTGGGGCCGCCACCGGCGGGTCCACGAGCGCAACACGCACGATGGAGAGAGGGGCCGCGGGGTAGAACCCGCGGCCCCTCTCTCGTTCCGTCGCCGCGCGGTGCGGCAGGCGAAGCGTGCAGCAGCGAATTCGCGGCGACCGGAACTGACCCGCAGTTCTTTCTTGTGACGCGGAATAGCGCCGCGGAAGAGCCCGCGACACCGCGCCCCTGTGCACGATTCGAGCGGATGCGCATGGCACGGAACGTGAAGCCACGCTCCATCACTGCCTCATCCTGGATGCACGGCAGGAGGATGCGTGATGCGCGGGATGCCGGTCGCTAATGTCTCTACCCTTGGCTTGGTCTTGACACTCGTCGCGGGTTGTACGCCGCAGGATCCGCAGCGTCCCAGGACCGAGCCTCCCGGCGATGCCTCACGCCCGGCGTCCGCAGATTCGCACGCCGAGCCGGCCGCGGCAGCCCGCGACGACCAAGGTGGCCCCGTCTCGATTGCCCGCGGGCGCGAGGTCTACGCCCGCCAGTGCGCCGACCTCTACCGCGCGAGCACACTCTCGCGCCGGGAGGCCGCGGCGCTGCCCGGCTGAGCCAGCCAGCGCTCCTCCACCTGCCGCGCGGCCGCTGGTCCCGTGCGCTTCTCGCAGACCCGCCAGAGGAGGTGCTGCGTCGCCCCGCCGGGTTCGGCGCGCGCGACCACGCCCGAGCCACGGCCGGCCAGAGGTCGCGTCCTGGAATCGATGGACGGACACGCGCCCGCGATTCGTGGTTCGTGGATTGCGCAAATTCCTCGAAGGGGGCACACTGGGCCCTACCTACGGACTGCCAGCGTAGTCCCGCGGGAGTCGAAGGCACAGCATCCAAAAAACCGGCTGTGCCGATCGACGACCCAGCCCCTCCACCGGCGCGCCTGATGCTGGGCGTGCAGGCACAACACCCGACCGAGATCCCGACCGAGATGAACCAATCCCCCGATTCCGCAGACGACCCCACCCTGCCGCGGCACAGCACTCTCCGGGCCCACGGGCAAGCGCTCCCGGCGGGCTCGCCCGCGCGAACGGGCTCCCGGCCGAGCGACGCCGACACATCCGCGGGCGGGCGAACCCCGACCACGT
Organism: Pseudomonadota bacterium; assembly: GCA_005777805.1. Classification (GTDB taxonomy): domain Bacteria; phylum Desulfobacterota; class Binatia; order UBA12015; family UBA12015; genus SXLG01. The sequence continues at coordinate 12,345 of SXLG01000038.1, read as the reverse complement.
CTCGGGGCCACGCCGCCACCGTCCCCCCCGGCCGGCTCCTCCTGCTGCTGATCGCGGCCGCAATTTTGGCTTGGGCGGCCGCCGCCGACGCCGCGCCGCCGCGGCCACGGGCCGCAGTCGAGCGGGCGCGGGCCGATCTCGAAGCGCGCCTCGGTCGCCGGGTCGAACTTCATGCGCGCCGCGGCACCGGTCTCGCCAGCATGGTCGCGGCATCCAAGGGCAATGATCTCGAGCCCACCACGGCACGGCTCACCGCACGCGGACGGGTCGAGCGCTTCCTCGAACGCAACGGCACGCTCTTTGGCTTGAACGATGCGCGAGCCGAACTCGCACCAGGGCCGAGTCACACCGACGACCTCGGCTGGACGCACGTTGCCTTCTCGCAACGCCACCGCGGCATCGAAGTTTTCGGCGGGGAACTGCGTGGCCACCTCGGCCCCGATGGTGCTCTCCAGCGGGTGGCCGGCGTCAGCGTCGCGGTGCCCGCCGATCTCTCGACCGATCCCGTCGTGACAAGAGCAGAAGCAGAGGCGCGAGCCGCAGCAGCGGTGGCCGTGGCCCGCAAGGGTGAACCGGGCGCTGCCTCGTCCGAAGGCGCGGCCCGTGGACTCGTCGTCTTCGCGACCGGGCTGCTGCGCGGCGTGGCCGGACCGGTGAGGCTGGCATGGGCCGTCGAGGTGAGCACGGACGCCTCCTCCGGCGCGGCCGAAGCATCCTTCCGCGACCTGGTCCTGGTCGACGCCAGCGACGGCACCGTGCACGAGCGCATCCCGCTGGTGCACGATGCGCTCCAGCGCAGCGTGCGCCAGCAGACCTACTCCAATCTGATCTGGAGCGAGGGCAATCCCGATCCGATCACGGCGGCTTGGGCCGGCGCCGGGGCCAGCACGATCGCCGCATGGCAGGACGAGATCGACGGTGCGCGCGAGGCCTACGGCATCTTCGGCAGCGTGAACCGTGGCGGCTGGCGCTCGTTCGACGGCGCGGATGCCGCGATGGCCACCATCCACGATGCCGCGATCGATTGCCCGAACGCGCAGTGGAACGGATCGACGACCGCCCACTGCACGGGCGTGACGTCCGACGACGTCGTCGCCCACGAGTGGGGCCACGCCCTGACGCAGCACACGGCGAACCTGATCTACTTGTGGCAGACCGGCGCCCTCAACGAATCCTACTCCGACGTCTGGGGCGAGAGCGTCGACTTCCTGAACGGCCGCGGCACCGACGCACCCGTCAGCCTGCGCGCCGCCGAAGGCGGTGCCTGCTCGAGCCTCGACGCCAACGCCGATCCGACTCTCCCCGCGACCGATGCCTCGCTGCGCTGGCTCATCGGCGAGGACAGCACGGCCTTCGGCGGACCGATCCGCGACCTCTGGAGCCCGGAGTGTCACCGGGACCCCGGCCACGTCACCTCCGAGGCCTACCACTGCGATTCCACCGACGGGGGCGGGGTCCATTCAAATTCTGGAATACCGAACCACCTCTTCGCGTTGTTGGTGGATGGAGGCACCTACCGGGAACACGTCATCGCCCCCCTCGGGCTCGACGCCGCAATGGCGCTGCTCGCCCGCGCACTCAAGGTTTATGAAACTGCCACCACCGACTTTCCCGCCCATGCAGACGCACTCGAAGCGAGTTGCACGGACCTGATCGGCCAGACGATCGGCGCCGCCACAACCGGCGCACCGGCAAGTTGGGCCAATTCGGCGCGAGTGATCGATGCCGCCGACTGCGCGTCGCTTGCCCAAGCCATCGCTGCGGTCGGTCTGCGCGACGCGGTGCCCTGCGTCTGGACACCTATCCTGGCCACCGACCCGCCGGCCCTGTGCAGCATCGGCACCGCGGCTGCTCTGCTCGCCCAGAACTTCGAAGGCACACCGACAGGCTGGACACTGACCACGCGAGCGGTCGCCGATCCGGCGGATTTCGCGGGCTCCTGGGAGGTCGCGGGCGGACTTCCCGATGGTCGCGCCGGCCAGGCGGCGTTCGCGCTCGACTTCACCGGCGGCGATTGCGGCAACAACGACCAGAGCGGCGTCATGGTTCTCGAGAGCCCGGCGATCACCCTCCCCGCCGATGCCGACCCGGCGTATCTCGCCTTCGACCACTGGCTCGCGACCGAGGCGGACTGGGACGGTGCGAATGTCAAGCTCAGCGTCAATAGGGGCCCCTTCACCGTGGTCGCCGACTCGGCGTTTGTCTTCAACAGCTACAACGCCACGCTGACGAGTTCGGGCAGCGGCAACACCAACCCGCTGGCGAGCGAGCCTGCATGGAGCGGCACCAACGGCGGCTCGCTTGACGGAAGCTGGGGCCGCTCGATCGTCGCGCTCGACGGGATGGCGAGCGCCGGACAGACCATCCGGTTGCGCTTCGAACTCGGCGTCGATGGCTGCGCCGGCAACACCGGCTGGTTCGTCGACGACGTCATGGTCTACGAGTGCACCGAGGCCCCCGAGGTGTTCGCCTGTCCGGACGCCCCGAAGGACACCTGCCTTGCCCCGGCGAACCCCGATGCCCGAGCGCATTTCACTCTCGTCGATTCGGTGGACGAGACACGCGACAGCCTGCTCTGGAGCTACGCGAAGGGGCCTGCCGTGGCCGCTCCGGATCTCGGTACTCCAGCCGCCACGACCAACTATCGCCTCTGCGTCTACGACGGCCGGGATGGCGCGCCGGTGCTGGTGAGCGAGCACGCGATCCCGGCCGGCGCACAATGGCGCTCGACCGCGAACGGCGGCTGGCGCTTCCGCGATCCGACCGGTCTCGCGGCGGCAGGGGTGATCAGTCTCACGATCGCGCCGGGCGCGGAAGGCAGCTCGCGCCTCACGCTCCAAGGCAGGGGCGGAGCACTCGACCTGCCCGAGGCCGTGGATGCGAGCCACCGCTTCGCGGCAAACCCCGAGGTCACAGTCCAGCTCCTGGTCGAAGGCCGCGGCTGCATCGAGTCGCGCTTCGACCTCGCCGATTTCAGACGGAACAGCACGCCCCTGGTGCGCGGCCTGCACCTCGGTCCTTGAGAAGCAGTCACCGCCGGGCCCATTCGTGCCCGCCGCACCGCAGCGAACGGCGCACCAGCGGATCGGCAGGGAAGCCGGAACCTGGGCCGCGATCGACGACGCCGTAGCCAACACGCTCCGCACGACGAACCTCGCCACTCCCGCGGCAACCGCGCGGCAAGGAGCGCACGGGCGGTGCCACCAACGTCGGGGACCGACCTCGCTTCGACAAGCAACGCGGGATCGCGGCGCAACAACGACACGACCTCTGCCGCCTGCGCCGGGGACCGGCCTCGCTGCCGGGGACCGACGCAGGCAGGCTTCGTCAGTGGCGCCCGCCTCCTGCTGGAGCGCCGGCAGCCGCCGCACGTGCCTTGGTCGCCGCGGCGATACGCGCGCTGAGGTCGGGCACCCACGGCGCGTTGGAGAGTTCGGGTCGCACCCGACTGATCTCCCGCTCGGAGCGGAGGATGGCGTCAATACCATTTCGATAGACGAGCACGCCTTCGGCCCCAAACGCATCCTGGAGAAGCTGCGAGGGCAGCCGCCCGTCGAGTTCGCCGAGCCCGTCGAGCGGCATCACCGTGTAGTACTGGCGCAGGTTTCCGACGACGGTCTGGAAGGTGAGGAAGCGCCGGCTCTCGCCCAGCTTCTCGAGCGCCTGCGCACTCTTGCGGAAGAGTTCCTCGACCGCATCCTGCCCGCCGGCACGAGCCTCGAAGAGAGTCACGCTGGTGAAGAGGCGCGGTGCTGCGCCCTGGGTCGGCAGACGGCTCAGGTCGGCGCGCAGGCGACAGATCGTCGTCGCCGCACTCGTCTCGCACTCCTCGATCTTCTCGAATACGCTCGCGCCTTCGCTCTCGCCGAGCAAGCGTCCCACCAGCTCGGGCACCTGCTCGCGGCTGCCGAGCGTGGCCCAGTCCGGCGCCTCCATGACGAAGTGGTAGCGCCCGCGAGGGCCGGCGGTGACCTGATGGGCCGCCCATTCCGCCGAATCCTTCCGCTTCTGCGCCGCCTCGGCGACACGATGCACGAGCGCCTCGTAGGTTCGAGTGCGCTCGGGCCGGATCTCGATCGAAACTACATTCACCAACGACATGAATCCGTCCCTCCCTGTTGTTCGCACGGTCTCCCGTGACCGCAGCGTCCGCACCTGTCCTGCAAAACTCCCGAGGTTCAAACGATCGTGGCCGCCGGCGCCATGCCGACCCCGCCGTGCCCCGCCGGATCAACCATCGGGATCGATACGTCCTGGGGTTCGGCCGAACGCTCCCACAGGGGCCCGGCCGACGGAAGGAGCTTCGGTCGCACGTTCAACGCTTTCGCCGCCGCGGGCCTCGCCGCGGCCAGGGAGCGCGGCGGGAAACCGGGATCGGCAGGGCCCTCCGTGGCAACGCTTGCCGGTCGCGTCCGCCCGTGCCAACCCGCTCGCCATGCCAAACCACTACTGGCTCGTCAAGCAAGAACCCACAGCCTACCCGTTCACCCAGCTCCAGGCCGACGGCTGCACGGCGTGGACGGGCGTGCGCAACCATCAGGCGCGCAACAACCTCGCGGCGATGAAGGTGGGCGACCGCGTGCTCTATTACCACTCGGTCGTGGGCTGCGCGGTGGTCGGGCTCTGCGAGGTCGTGCGCGAGGCTTACGCCGATCCGACCGCCACCGATGATCGTTGGGTCGCCGTCGACCTGGCCCCGCTGCAAGCCCTGGCGACGCCGGTCGAACTGTCGACGATCAAGGCCGACCCGGCCCTGCAGGACATCGCCCTCGTCCGCCAGTCACGACTCAGCGTGCTGCCGCTCGAAGCCAAGGCCTACCAGCGCATCATCGCTCTGGGCTCGGACAAGAGTTCGGGCCAGCGCGCCATCCGCTGAAGTACGCCGAGATACGGGCCATCGCGCCGGCTCCCTCGCCCGGGGATCCGGTCGGCACGTCAACTGCGGCGGGCCATCTCGTCGCCTACTGAATCCGACATGACACCTCCAGCGGCATCGGTTTGCGTTTCAGCAGCGCCACGGCGCTCGCCAGCGGGCTTGACGACCGGCGGACTTGTTCTTGCTTCCCCACCACCGGGCGCGGCCGGATCAGGACGTCCCGCGGGGGCGGTCGCTTCGCCCGGAGGGGACACTCGCGACGGCGGCGCGCTCGCGCTCCCGGTGGGCGTCGAGACCGAGCAGCGCGTTCAGTCGATCGAAGGCATAGAGTTCACCGGCTACCGCTGCCGTCGTGCCTTCGTAGCGGATCGTATTCAGGACGTGTTCGAGCGCGTGGGCCTGAGCCAGCACCGCGGCAACCGGGTGTACGATGAGGTCGAAGCCGCGCCGCCCGAGTTCCGCGAGGGGCAGGAGCGGCGTGCGGCCGCCCTCGACCATATTCGCGACCTTGTGGCCGCGGATCGCAAAGCCGATCGCATCGAGTTCGCCGAGCGACTGCGGCGCCTCGACGAAGACAGCGTCGACGCCCGCTTCCAGCGCGAGCTGCCCACGCAACAGCGCCTCGTCGAGGCCGAGCGGCCCACGGGCGTCGGTGCGCGCGACCAGAAAGAGATCGATGGCAGGTCGCAACTCCACCACCGCGCGGAGCTTGGCGAGCCACTCGGCGCGCGGCACGACCTCCTTGCCCGCCATATGACCGCAACGCTTGGGCCAGACCTGATCCTCGAGGAAGAGGCCCGCCGCCCCGGCTTGCGCGTAGAGTTCCGCCGTACGCTGGACGTTGGCGATGCCGCCGTAGCCGGTATCGGCGTCAATCAGCACCGGCATCGAAACCAGTCGGCAGAGGCGACGGGCGGCCTCGGCCATCTCGCTCTGGCCGAGAAGACCGATGTCGGGCTCGCCAAAGAGCGACGCCGCGACCGCATAGCCACCGATGAACGCCGCCGGAAAGCCCAGGCGTTCGACCAGGCGTGCCGACACGCCGTCGTACATACCGCCCAGCAGCAGCGGCCGGCCCTCGCCGAGCAACGCGCGCAGGCGCGACGCCGGGGACGTGACCGCCAGCTGCGGCTCGACCGGGGCGGGCTCCCCACCCGTCGTATCGCGCTGGCCTGCAGACGGGAAGAGGGTGTCGGTCGATCCGGCCTTCGACATCGGTGAACCCTCCGTACTCCGGATCGGCCGTCGGCGCGAGAGCGCGTGCGCCCGAACCCGCTCGAACCGAACACGGATCGACCCCAAGAGCGGCAGCACCGCTGGCAGGGCGGCCGCTCGGGGCGCATTGCAGGAGCGACCTTCTCGGGCCGATCCCGCGCACCGGCCGTGTTGCCGCCACGGCGTGAGGCGGACGGCACCCATCGCCGCCTCGGGCGCCGGCGCTGCGTGCTCCACCGGGCTGTGGCAGCGCTCCGTCCAACGTCAACCAACACGCCGATGCGCCTTGTGCCACGGCACGGATTGCCCCGCTGGCAGGGCACCGCCCCCGCACGTAGACGCAGCGGCATGACGACACCGATTCTCGAGCTGGCCCTGCTCGATGTCCGCGCTGGCGAGGAAGCCGCCTTCGAGACCGCCTTCGCGCGAGCGCGACGCCTCATCGCGGCGTCACCGGGGCATCTCGGACACGAGTTGCAGCGCTGCATCGAGCAGCCCGGCCGATATCTTCTACTTGTCCGCTGGCGCAAGCTGAGCGATCACACCGAGGGCTTTCGCGGCTCTGCGGCCTACCAGGAATGGCGACGTCTCCTGCACCATTTCTATGATCCCTTTCCCGAGGTGTTCCACTTTCGCGACACCGGGCTCGGCGGACCACCGCCGGAACCCGGAGGCGCGGCCTAGATTCGCCTCACCCGTGCAGGGGGCGTCGTCCGAGGCCCATACGAATGGCGGCGGCGCGTTCAAACGCGCCGCCGCACGCGGTGCAAAACCAGCAGATCCCGCGGGTCGCGAACCCAACGAGTTCGCCCTGGTCAATCCAGTAAGGTCGAAAGTGGCTCCAGGAACGCCCTCGACGCCGATGCCACATAGTAGGTACCCGAGAGCACACACATTTCGTCATCGGAAGTCGTACCGAAGCGAAGCGTGGTCGGGCTGCCACTCGCGTTCAGCCTCGGCTCGCGATCGACGCCGTTATCAATCAGGCAATCGTAGTCCAGACGACCCCCCGGCGGCAGCATGAGTGGCGGATCGAAGACTTCGGTCGGCGGGTGAGCCCAGTCCCAGTTCTCGTAGAGCAGGACACCGGCGCTGTTGCGGGCACGAAAGCGCAGGCCGCGCTTGTGCTGATGACCCGTCAATTGGACGATCGCCATCGTGCCACCGCTCGAGTTCGTCAGCGATCCCGGCTGCAGCCGCTGCGTCCCGTAGGGAACGTTGATCGAGAACATCTCGTCATAATCGATCCACGGCTGGAGGATATGCTCGGGAGTTCCCTCGTAAGGGACGAAGTTGACCCATCCCTTCACCTGGATCGGCTGATCGAAGTGATTGGCGTAGTGTGGATTGACCCCGATCCAACCGCCGGTCGCCATCCGCCGCGCCATGCCGGGGGGGTACTCGGCGACGTAGTAGGGCGCCTGGGGAGACCCGGAGAGGGTGAGCCCGAATCCACCGCCCGAGATGCAGCCGACATCACCTGCAACCAGCACGCCCGGCTGACTCGGCTGCCCGGAACCGGTCCACGGAAAGAGCGCAAAATGATGCGTGCCCGGATTCACCGCATACTCGAAGCGAGCAACATCGAGCGGTAACTCGTTGGGAACGGGGATCCACATGCACCCCTCGAACTCGTTGCCCGGCAGAACCCACGGCCCCTCCAGTTCGACTTGGTAGCCGCCCTCGGGAGGGGCGGGCTTGGGCGTCTCGACGAACTCCTCGGCGACAACGCACGGTGCGTCGTGGATCTCGCCGGCCTGGGGCGCACCCGCATCGATCCAGGCATCGACGAGCCAGAGTTCACTGGGCGAGAGCAGCGACCCCACCGCCGGCATCTGCGAACCCTCGCCCGAGCCGAGCCCGCCGTGGAGCTTCTGCGACAGGAAGCTGTTGATGGCGTCGCCGGGCTCGACGAGACGTTTGCCAGCCGCCGCCGCGACCGCGTTGTGGGCTGTCTGGCCGATCAGTTCGAGCCACGCCTGGCCCGCCCGCAGGTCGAGACCGCCGAGCGCCGCGGCGCCGTGACACGACGCGACGTTGCAGCCGTGTCCAGCAAAGATCTGCTCCTCGATCTGCGCGAAGGTCGAAGCGCCTGCGGCGGTACAGGTGCCCTTCCAGGCCAGCAATTCCAGCGCGGCGCGCGAACGCCGCGCGCCGCGCGTCCTGGTGATCGTCTCGATCGCCATCGACGTGCACGCGGCGTTGATCTCGCCCTTGAGCTTGACCTGAGCACCCCCCGCACAATCCTTGAACGCGCCGCGCAGGGCGATCGTGCCATCCCGCCTGCGACCGCCGATGCGCATACGCCCCGGCCCGCAACCGCTCTCGATGACCGCCCGATCGCCAGCGATCACCAGCGCGTCGGAACTGGCGCTGCCGAGCACCGCGCCGAGACCGATCTGCCAGCGGCCGTCGGCACACGAGCGCTCAATCGAGGGCTCGTGCGCGAACGCGGCCGGCACGTCGATGGTCAGGACCACGAGCGCGGCAAGGCAGGCCAGTACGCGCCGGGGGAAGATGGAGCATCCGGCAAAGCCCGAAGCGCGCCTGCCGTAGCCCGGTTCGACGTGGGGATCGCGCCGGAGGAGCAGGGCATGGCCGGAGATCGAGGGCGGCCGGGCCGGCGGCTCTCGGGTGGAGGCGAAGCGTGCGTACGGAGGCAAGGCAGGCTGGTTCATCAAGAATCCCTCGATCAGCTCAGCGGCGGGGAAGTCCCCGGTTCGCCAAGGCATCATCGGTTCCCGAAAGGTCGCCGCTCATCGCTGCCCCACGGCAGACGGCCACCGTCTCACCCCCGCTACCCCACCCGTCCAGACCAGGGCAAGCGTCTTTCGTGGGTGCCTCGCGTGGAACTCTTCGTGCTTGGGCCCCGCGCCGCCTCAGCCCCGCGGGTCGCCTGGGGCCCCGCTCGATCCCGCCTCGCCCGCATCCGGACTCGTCGCGGCGCGCCTGAGATGTTCGAGCGCAGCGCGTGCATCGGTCACCACCTCGAGCGACGCGCGGTCGTGCTCGGTCACGAAGCCGCTGCGGAGCTGCGCATCGAACTGGGCGAGCAGCGGCTGCCAGAAACCGCAGTAGTCGACCAGCACGAGCGGACGGGCATGCAGGCCAAGTTGGCGCTCGACCAGGATCTCCGCGAACTCCTCCAGTGTGCCCAGGCCGCCGGGCAGGACGACGTAGGCATCGCCACGATGCGCCAGCGAAGCCTTGCGCGTGCGCATGTCGCCGACGGTCTCGAGCGTGTGCAGGCCGGCGTGCGCCACCCGCGCGAAGGTATCGAGCAGCACGCCCTCGACCCGACCGCCGGCCGCAAGCGCACCATCGGCGAGCGCCCCCATCAGGCCGACCTGGGCGCCACCGTAGACCAAGGTCCAACCCTGCTCGGCGATGCCGCGGCCCAGGGCGCGCGCCAGATCGAGCAGCTCGGGCGGGGCACGGCGCGACGAGCCCGCGTAAACGGTGACCGAGGAGATCGCCGGCATGACATCGCTTGGCCGATCACACCCCCCGTCGCAACCTCGCGTCGCTCCCGCGCTGCCGACGCGGCCCGGCCGATCGGCGCACGGCCTGCGGGCAAGGGCCGCTCTCCGACGGCGCCACATGACAGAGCGCGGCCCGGCATCGGCGTGGGCCACCGGAGATGCGGGCGCGCACAGCAGCCGACAGGCCGACCCCCCTCCTCTTGCGACACGCTGCCGACACGCCCCGGGACGACGCGGGCGCTCGGGCTTGCTCCTCCGGGCGGCCGGCGGCATGGTCCCGGCCATGGCGGGCCGGCCCTTTGTCTTCCTCGACCGCGACGGAACGCTGATCGAGGATGTCAACTACGGCTACCGCCCCGAGGACTATCACCCGATCGCGGGAGTCACGGCAGCACTGCAACGCCTCCGCGCCGCCGGTTTCGGGCTCGCGATCGTGACCAACCAGGCCGGCATCGGGCGTGGCCTCTTCACACGCGCCGACTACGACAGTTTTCATGGCCGACTGCTCGACGATCTCGCCGCGGCCGGCATCGAGATCGAAGCCACCTACATGTGCCCACACGCGCCGGACGAAGGCTGCACCTGCCGCAAGCCGGCGCCAGCGAGCCTCTTCGCCGCGCGCGACGAACTCGGTGCCGATCTCGAGGCCTCGTGGATGATCGGCGACCACGCCAAGGATGTCGAACTCGCACACAACGCCGGCTGCCGCGCACTATTGGTTTTGACGGGGCACGGCGAAGAGGAGGCGGCGCGACTCGGCGAGCGCCCTCCCGTGGCGGTCGTTGCGGATCTACCGGCGGCCGTGGCCCTGATTCTCGGCAGCGCCTGAGCCTTCCTCGCCCGCGGCCGGCGGCCCACATCGGCACCTTGGCCGCCACCTCCGGGCATTCGGCAGCGCCTGATCCTCGCACCCGCTGCCGCCGGCGGCGCGAGAGAAGCGCCCACGCGTCCGTGTGCCCCGTTCAGACGCCCCTCTCAGACAATCGTGCCGCTACGAGCCTCGGTGTAACCGCCGCCCTGCCACACCACGGCGCCCGCCACCGCCACCATGTCGATGCCTCGCGCGTGTCGCAAGTAGCGATTACCGCCGCCCGGAACGTCCTGAACAAATTCCTCGTCGCCGCGATCGATCGTCGCGGGATCGAAGAGCACCAGATCGCCGGCGAAGCCCGGTTCGAGGCGGCCTCGTCCGGCGATGCCGAAAGCTTGCGCCAACTCGTCGGTGAGCCGATGCACGGCGCGCTCGAGCGGCATCATGCCACGATCGCGGACCCAGTGGCCGAGCAACCAGGTCGTATCTCCCGAGCCGCAAAACTGCGCGATGTGGGCGCCCGCGTCGCTCGCGCCGATATGGACCCGCGGGTGCGTCAGGATCCCGGCGACGCCGTCGGGATCGGCATGGATCATGCCCCGCAAAGAGAATTCGGTCGCGAGATCCTCCGCGCAAGCGAGATCAAGCCAAACGTCCACCGGGTGCACGCCGCGCTCGGCCGCGATATCGCGCAACAGACGGCCCTCGAGACCGGCGTTCGCCACTTTCGCCACCCGACTCACCACCAGATGGTTCCATGCCGGACCGAGCAGAGCCGCATGGTCGCGTAGTTCCTGGCGCCGCGCCGGATCGGCGAAAGCCTGGCACCGCTCGGCAAGCGGCAGACGCATGATCGCGGCCCAGGCCGGCAAGGCATAGAGCACAAATGACGTCTCGGCGAGTCGGATGTTGATGTCGAAGGGCCGCGGCATGCTCTGGCCGAAGAGCCGCGCTCCCGTCTCGGCTTCGCGCTCGAGCAAGGCGAGCGAGTCCGCCGCAAGCGTCGAGTAGGACGAGTGCACGATCGGCGCCACCGAGCAGAGCAACCCCGTCGCACGCGAAATCTCGGCCATGTCGCGCAGGTTCTGCAACTGCGCTTCGGGCATGAAGAAAATCGGCACCGTCTGGATGAGCCCACGCCCCTCCTCGGCCATGGCCCGGCCGAGCGCGATCACCTCGTCGCGCGTGGCGAAGCGGCTCGCCACCGGCCGCATGTTCTCGTCCGAGTCAACGTAGGAGGTCGAGAGTCCGGCCGCGCCCGCGCGAATCGCCTCACGCAGCACGAGCGCCATCGCGGCGATCTCGTCATCGGTGGCGGCACGCTCCTGTGCTGCCGCGCCCATCACGAAGTGCCGCAGCGGCGAGTGTCCGACCAGACCGGCGACGTTGATGCCCAGCCCAGGGCGGATGAACTCGAGCCACTCGCCATAGCTCTCCCAGGCCCAGGGCACGGCCGCATCGAAGGTCGCCAGCGGAATATCCTCGATCTGACGAAACATCCCGGCGAGTGGCCGACGGTCGGCCGCGCGCACCGGCGCCAGCGAGAGCGAGCAGTTGCCCGCGACCACGGTGGTGACCCCGTGCTCGATGGCCGGCGTGGCAAGCCGATCCCAGCAGAGCTGCGGATCGAAATGTGTGTGGACATCGATGAAGCCGGGCGCCACCGCCCGGCCACGCGCGTCGATGCACCGGGCATCGGCCGGCACCTCGGCGGCGGCGGAGCCCACGGCAGTGATTTTGCCATTGACGACCGCCACCGAACCGTGGCGTTCCGGGCCACCCGTGCCGTCGATGATCCGGGCGTTCTCGATCAGGAGTGAGTTCAGGGGTTCGGCCATGGGGCGAGTCGAGCAGAGGACCGAGCGAACGCAAGGCCCGGAGGCGCGGCGCGAGCGGATGCCCGGGGCCGCGCCGGCCGGGCCGGGCCGCCGCGCCCCCGGCGCTGAGCCTCAGGCCGTCGC
>SXLG01000037.1 GCA_005777805.1 Pseudomonadota bacterium | reverse complement strand
GACGCACACGCTGCATCTCGGTGATCTGGCCCAGCTCGAAGGCGATGCGCTCCTGCTTGCCGACGTGGTGGTGGGGGAGGCGCCTGACCCTGGTGTGGCGGCTCGCCTCAGCGGCAATGAAATCTTGGCGCGTCTGCGCGCCGCCGGACTCGACGAGGAGCGCATCGAGTACCGTATTCCAGTCGGCGTGCGCGTCGTCCGGGCGCACCGCGAACTCGATCGCGAAGAGCTGCGCTCGCGGATCGAGGAGCGCGTGGCGCAGTGGCTCGCGCCGGGCGAACGCCTCGGGCGACTCGAGATGCACGCGCCGCTGCGGGTGCCCCGCGGCGAGATCGATGTGGTGGTCGAGGATGTGTCCCGCCGTGGCGAGGACGCAGCCGAGATCCGGCTCGCGGTCGAACAGGGCGGCGTGGCTCTCTTGCAGCGCTCGGTTCCCGCGAGGATCGAGGGCGAGGCCCCGCGCGTCGTCTTCCGGCGCGGCCTCGAGCGTGGCGAAATGGTGGCGCGGGGCGACGTCGCGGTCGAAATCCGCGCGCGCGACTCCCGTGACCGGGGCGCCTTCTCGGAGATCAGCCAGGTGGTCGGTCGCCCCCTGCGGGTCGACGTCGAGCCGGGCCAGGTCGCCCTGCGCGGGCACCTCGGTGCCGCCGCCGGCGTCAGGCGCGGCGATCCGGTCCGGCTCGAACTGCGTCAGGGAAGTCTCAGCGTCACCACCTCGGGCGAGGCGCTCGAGAACGCCGCCCTTGGCGACACGGTGCGCATCGTCAATCGGAGTTCGGGGCACGAGTTGAGCGGGAGGGTCGTCGGCCATGGCCGGATCCAGATCGCTTTCTGAACGCGGCGGCCGTGGCGATCCGCGGGCAGGGCTCCGCGCGCCGCACGCGGCGACGCTCGGAGCACGCCGGAACGCCGCCGTGATCGCGCGTTTCCGCAACGTGCCCACCGCCGTGGCCGGGTTGACGGTCCGAGCGTGCCGCCGCGCCGTCGGGGTGGCGCTCCTCGCGGCTGCGCTTGCGGGCGCGGCGGGTTGCGCCTTGCCTTTCCAGCGGACCATCCAGCCGCCCGTCGGCGGCCAGGTGTTCGTTCCGCCGCCCACGCCCGACGCACGGCGCGAGGGTTCACTGTGGCGGCCCGAGGCGACCAACGCCTTCGAGTTCACCGACGACACCGCGGTGCGCGCCGGCGATCTTCTGACCGTGCTCGTGACCGAGGACGATTCGGGCACGAAATCCGCCTCGACTGCGACCGAGAGCGAGTCCGAGGTACTCGAGAGCATCGAGCAGTTCTTCGGCCTGCCGCAGCAACTGGCGGCGAAGAACCCCGACATCAATCCGGCGGCGCTGGTCAAGACAGGGTCCAAGCGGGCCTGGGATGGCGAGGGTTCGACCAGCCGGCGCGGCCAGTTGACCGCGCGCGTCACGGTCGAGGTCAAGGCCGTATCGCCGACCGGGAACCTCTGGGTCGCCGGGCAGAAGCAGGTCTCCGTCGATCACGAAGATCAGTACCTGATCGTCGCGGGCTGGGTCCGGCCGGCGGACATCAACGCCTACAACGAGGTGGAATCGACTCGCCTCGCCGAGGCGCAGATCCACTACTACGGCTATGGCCCGCTCGGCCGGCAGACACGGCAGCCCTGGGGCATCGCCGTGCTGGACTGGGTATGGCCCTTCTGAGCGCGCGGCGGGTGGTGCCTTGCCCGGCGGCGCTGGGGCGCGCGATTGCGAGCGCCCTCATGCTCGTGCTCGCCGTCGGACTGGCCTCCCACGTGCATGCCTCGCGCATCAAGGACATCGCCGCGGTCGAAGGCATCCGTCCCAACCAGCTTTCCGGCTATGGCATCGTGGTCGGGCTCCAGGGGACGGGCGATGGCCAGCAGGCGATCTTCACGATCCAGAGCATCCTCAACATGCTGCGCCGGCGCGGCGTGGTGGTGACGGTCGATCCGCGTCAGGTGCGCGTCAAGAATGCCGCCGCGGTGCTGGTGACGGCATCGCTGCCGCCGTTTGCGCGCTCGGGTGACCGCATCGACGTTCAGGTGTCCTCGCTCGGCGACGCCAAATCGCTGCGTGGCGGGACGTTGATCGCCACGCCGCTGCTCGGCGGCGACAGTGCCGTGTACGCGGTGGCACAGGGCTCGGTCTCGCTCGGCGGCGGTTTCTCGGTGGCGGCCTCGGGCGCTTCGGAGACCATTGGCCATCCGACCAGCGGCACGATCCCGGAAGGAGCGCTGGTCGAGCGCGAGGTTCCGGTCGAACTGGGCAGCGACGGCCGTCTGCGCTTCAGCCTGCACCTGCCCGACGTCTCCACCGCCGCCAACATGGCGAGGACGATCAACGCCAGTATGCCGATGCCCTGGGTGGCGACCGCGATCGATCCCAAGACGGTCGAGTTGCGCAGTGTCGAGCCGGGACCGATCCCGGCCATGGCGCTGCTGGCCCAGGTCGAGACGCTCGAGGTTCCGACCGATCGCCGCGCCCGCATCGTGATCAACGAGCGCACCGGTACGGTGATCATGGGTAGCGACGTGCGCATCGCGCCCGTGGCCATCGCGCACGGGACGCTGCAGATCGAGATTCAGACCCAGTACGGCGTCTCGCAACCGGGACCTTTCTCCGAGGGTGAGACTGTCGTCGTGCCGGAGAGTCAGATCGTGGCCAATGAAGGCCGCAAGAATAGCCTGGCCGTGCTCGAGACCGGTGTCACGCTAGGAAAACTGGTCGCCGGCCTCAATACGCTCGGCGTCACGCCCCAGGATCTCATCGCCGTGCTGCAGGCGATCCAGGCCGCAGGCGCCCTCGAGGGCGAGATCGAGATGATGTGATGCGACCGATCGGTCTCGAATCGCTCGACCTGGTGCACGCCTCGCTGCCGACCGGTACGCGCTCGCCGCTCGCCGCCAGCGGCCGCTCGGTTGCGGAAGTGGCGAAGGAGTTCGAGACACTCCTGGTCGGGCAAATGATTGGCGCGATGCGCAGTGCCGTTCCGAGTTCCGAGTTGCTCGAGGCTTCGCCCGAGCGTCGCTTGATGGATGGCGCTTTCGACCACGAGATGGCGCGCTCGCTCGTCGAAAAGGGTGGTTTCGGGGTCGCCGAATCGCTGGTCGGGGCGCTCGAACGCACGGGCAGAAACCCGGCGACCGCGAGGGTCACCACACCGGTGGCCGGCCGCGTCTCGTCGTCCTTCGGTCCGCGGCGCGATCCCCTGAGCGGCACGCGGGCCTTCCACGGCGGCGTGGATATCGCGGCGGCGCGCGGCTCGCCGATCCGGGCTGCGGCAGGCGGCGTGGTCACGTTTGCCGACTGGCGCGGGCGCGGCGGACAGGTGGTCGAGATCCAGCACCCGGCCGGGGTGCGCACTCGCTATGCGCACGCCGATCGGCTGCTGGTCCGTGTCGGCGATCGCGTGCGCTCGGGAGAGGCCGTGGCCACGGTCGGATCGACCGGGCGCAGCACCGGCCCGCATCTGCATTTCTCGGTCGAGCGTCACGGCCGGCTGATCGACCCGTCGCCCTGGCTGGACTCTGGCATGGAACTGGCTCAACTGGAGGAGGAATCGAGTCTGTCACGGCTCTGACAGCCGCGGCGAGGAGGTGCCTCCGATGAAGATCGACAGCCAAAGAATCGACGGTGGACGAACCGCCCTGGACGCCGCAGTCACCGACCGGGCCGCCGCGCCGTCGGCGCATGGCGAGAGCCCCGCGGCTGCAGGCGCCACAGACCACGTCGAACTCTCGCCCGAGGCACGTCGCCTGGCGGCACTCCGCAGCGAGCTGGGCGATCTCACTGCCGTCGACGACGCGCGGATGGCGCGGCTGCGCCAAGCGGTCGAGGCCGGCAGCTACGCGCCCGACCCGAAGCAGCTTGCAGAATCTTTGCTGCGCCGTCTGGCGGAGGACGAGGGCATCGGATGATGGCCAGCGGCTCCCCTGTCCCGCCTCTGGGTGTGCTGCTGCGCCCGCTGGCGGAGGACGGCAGGACCGGATGAGGACCGGCGCCGTCGAGCTAGCCGTCGAGCGCGACTGCTGCGCGCAGCTCACCGCACTCGTCGCCGAGGAGCGCGCCGCCGTGGTGGCTCGGGATCTGGCCGAGTTGGCCCGGATCGGCGTCGAGCGCGAGCGGCTCCAGGCGCGCTGGGCCCGCGCCTTGCGCGAGCGGCGGGCTGCGGGCGCGGCCACCGAGAGTGCCGCGAGACGCGAACTCGATCAGGCCGCGCGCGAGTTGCAACGCGCCCAGCGCGTCAATCATGCGGTGATCGGAGGCCTGTTGCGCTCCCTCGACGAGATTCTGGCCCGCACCCGTCTCCACTCGCTCGGCGGCCGCTACGACGCGCGTGCGGCGGCCTGCGCGCCGCCCACCCGCAGCTCGCTCGAATGGCGTGCCTAGGCCAGCACGATGTCGATCAGCTCCACCATCGGAATCGGCCGCTCGGCGCTGCTCGCGCACCAGGGCGCGATCCGCACCGTCTCCGAGAACATCAGCAACGTCGAGACCGAGGGTTATGCGCGCCGTCGAGTCGAGTTCGAGGCCGACCCGAGCGGTGGCGTTCGCGCCGGCGTTGCCCAGCGCATCGTCGACCGTTTCCTCGAATCGCGCTTGATCGAGACGAGTGGCGAACGCTCCGGGGCCCAGGCACGGGCCGACCTGCTCGTGCGGGTCGAGGGCTTGCTGCCGCTCGGCGAGTCTTCGCTTGCGGGCGCGCTCGACCGCTTCTTCGATGCTGCCGGTGAGCTCGCCGCCCATCCCGAGGACCTGGCCGTGCGGCGCAACCTGCTCGAACGGGCCGAGGCGCTCGCCGCCGGCGTCCGCGCGCTGGCGGGGGGCATCGAAGGGCTCCAACACGAGGCCGATCAGCGGATTAGTGACGAAGTTGCGGTGCTCAACGAGCGCCTGGCGGAGATCGCGCGCCTCAATCGCGACATGCCGGCGGCGGGCGAGACCGGGGGCACGGCTCTCGCCGACCGGCGCGATCACCTCCTGGCGGAGATCGGCGAGCGCATCGCCATCCGCAGCGTGCTGCACGAAGATGGCACGGCCGACATCGCACTGCGCGATTCTGGCGTGGCGCTGGTGACCGGCAGCGACGCGGCGCATCTCTTGACGCGGACCTCGGCGACGCCAGCGCTTGACGGCGGCACGTTGCACGAGGTCGCCGTTGCCCTCGCGGGCGGCCAGAGCGCGGCCCTGCCGGGCTCGCTGGGCGGCCGCGTGGGAGGGCTCCTGGCGGTTCGCGACGACGATCTGCCGGCCTTTGCCGCCGACATAGACGCGCTGGCGTTGGCACTGCGCGACGCGGTCAACGCCGTGCAGACCAGTGCCACGGCGAGCGATCTCGACGGCGCGCCCGGCCTGCCATTCTTCAGTGGGAGCGGCGGCGGCGACCTGAGCGTCGCGCTGACCAACCCGCGCGGCATCGCCGCCGCGTTCGGCACCACACTGTCGGATAACCGCAACGCGCTGGCGCTGGTCGATCTGCGCCTGGCGGCGATCCCGAGTCTGGGCGGTGTCTCGCTGAGCGAGAGTGCCGCGGCGCTGGCGGGCAATGCCGGCGCGGCGCTGCGTCAGGCCCGCGACACCGGCGAGGTAGCCGAGTCGCTGCACACGGCGCTGCGCTCGCAGCGCGACGCCGTCTCGGCGGTTTCGCTCGACGAGGAGCTGACCGATCTGGTGCGCTTTCAGCGTGGCTTCCAGGCCGCAGCGCAACTCATTCGCGCCGGCGACAGCCTGCTCGAGGAGCTGATCGGAGTGGTGCGATGATCGCCCGCGTCACCCACGGCATGCTCTTCGATCGCTTGACGCAGCAGGTGCGCGAGTTGCAGAACCGGATCGGCATGGCCCAGGAGCGGGTCTCGACCCAGAAGGATCTGATCCGTGCGAGCGACGACCCCAGTGCCGCCGCGCGCGCCAGTCGCCTGCATTCGGAAGGGGCCGATCTGCGCACGCTGGAGGACGCGGTGGGTCTCGGCCTGACCATGCTCTCGGCGCAGGACGCCGCGCTGGCGCAAGCCGAGGCAATTCTGGTGCGCGCACGCGAGATCGCCACCCAGCACTCAAATTCGATCCACGACACGGAAGCGCGCCTGCAGGCCGCGCGCGAGGTCGAGGAACTCGAACGCGGCCTTCTCACGGTGGCCAATACCGCAGTCGGCGGTCGCCATGTCTTCGCCGGCCTGGCCACGGGTGCGCCGCCCTTTGCGCAGTTCGACGATCCGGCGTTCGATCCGGCGGGTGCCTACAGCGGTCCGGCCGATCCCTTCGAGCTGCGCAGCGGCCCGGACGACGCGCGCACCCGCATCACCACGCCGGGCAACGAGGTCTTCACCTCGGCGCTGGTGGCGCTCGACGAGCTGCGGCTCACGCTCGAGGCCGGAACCACGCCGACCGACCACATCGACACGCTGGCCCAGGCCAGTGCGGACCTCGGTGCCGAGCGCTCGAGCGTCGGCGGTCGCGCGCGCCGTCTGGAAGCGCGCAGCAGTGAGATCCTCGACGGCCTGCAGCACAACGCCGGCGAGATCGGCCGCACCGAGGACGCGGATCCGATCGCCGCGATCGTCGAGCTGCAACGCCTCACCACCGCGTTGCAGGCGGCGCTGCAATCGGGCCGCGTGCTGCAGGAGAGCTTGCTGGACCATCTTCGTTTCTAGGCGCGGCGGAGCCGCCCGAACCAGGCCAGGGAGGGCCGTGTGCTGGTATTGACGAGACGGATCGGAGAATCGATCGTGATCGGTGAAAACGTGCGCGTACAAGTGGTGGCGGTCCGGGCGGGGCAGGTGAGCCTCGGCTTCACCGCGCCGGCTGCGGTCGGAATCTTCCGCGAGGAAGTCCACACCGCGGTGGCCGAGCGCAATCGCGCGGCCCTGCTGGCGAGCGGGCTCGACCTCGACACCGCCGAACGCGCGCTGGGAGATGTGAGCGATGGCGACCCAAGCTGAGGCGATGCGCTGCGCGGCACCCGGCGTGGCTGGTGTGGGGGGCGCCGCAGACGGCTTGCCGATGGTCCGGCTCGAGTCGGCACGCTTCGGCACGATGGAGGTACCGTCCACGAGTATTTTTGAACTCGACGATGGTCTGATCGGCATGCCCGAGCTGCGTCGCTTCGTCCTACTCGATCATCGCCCGGGATCGCGGCTCAAGTTCATGCTCTCGGTCGATGACCCCGAGGTCGCCTTCGTGGTCGCCAACCCGTGCGATTTCGTGCCCGCCTACGAGCCCCAGCTCGAACGCGCCGCACGCGCGCTCGGGACCCCGGTCGCCGAGGTCGGCCTCTTCTGCCTCGTGACCGTGCCGAGCAACCCACTGGACATGACGATCAACCTGATGGCCCCGGTGGCGGTCGATCTCGCGACCCTGCGCGCCCGCCAACTGGTCCACGACGAGCACGGCCTCGACCCCGCCCACCGCATCCTGCCTGCGGCGCCGCCAGAGGGCTGAGAACTCGAGCGGTGCCCTCGCTCACCAATCCCGGTGCCACGCGCCGGCCAGCGCTGCTCCGAGTCTGATCCGGGCCCGGTGCCCTTGGGCGTGTGTCATCTGCCTCCGGTTCGTCGACGGAGATGCCGATGACGTCGAGGCCGCCGACAACCACTGGCGACGAGGTGTGAGATGAGCATTCCCAACGCTGGCAAGAGCAATATCCGGCCCACCCACCCGGGCCACATGCCTTGGGAGAACTTCTTCCCGGACTACGGACTCACTGTCTCCAGTCTTGGCGGAACCCTGGGGGTTTCGCGCCAGACCAGCAACGAATTACTGCGCGGACGTCGGGTGGTGATTCCGGAGATGGGGCTTCGGCTCTCACGTTCGTTTGGCAACTCGGCGGAGTTCTGGCTCAGCGCGCTGCGTGCCGTGGATCCATGGGACGCGGCTCGGGCCATCCGGCGCGAGGTGCAGCGCATCAAGCCGTTGCGGATCGCATGAGTTCCGCAGGCAGACGGACGAGATGTCGGAGCACGGCCGATCCACAGGGTCCGGCCGAGGAGGGCCGCCCCAACACTCGCGCACGCCTCCAACCACGCCGACCGATCCCTAGCGACACCTTGTTGTTAGCAATAATTTGACGCTGGATTTTGACAAATGATCTGTCCGCTTCTGGTTCAGGCAGCCTGGGCAGACGACGGGACCCGGCTGCGCTTGCGTTTCTTCCCGTTGTACGGCGAGATGGGGCGTCCCCGGGCGTCGCAGAGGCCCAGGCATTGGGGGCCGAGCCAGATGCTGTGGGTGCCATCGCGGTGCTCGCGCACGAGCACCCGGGCCCGGTCACAGCTGCAGCGCCCGGGCTGCTTGTCGATCTGGAAGATGAGTTTATGGAAGACGAGGGTGTTGTCCTTGGCGACGACACGCGGCTCTGTGAGTTCCCACGACCAAGCCCCAGGGGGAGTGAGGGTATACTCGCGAGCGTGCCCCACCTCGGGTGGGCACGCTGCCGGCCCGGCTACGAGGCGCGCACGGTGAGTTCCTGGTAATTCGGCGCGAGGAGGTTGTTGGCGATTTCGGCGCCGAGGGTGGCGAACTTCCACATGTTGCCAAAGGTGCTCGCACCCGCGAACGCCTGGGTCAGGGCGGACGTCGATACCCCGAAGACCTGCGCGAATTGCTGGGCCAGTGCCGGGTCCGCTGCGATTTCGCCGGCAAGGGACAGCATGGCCTTGCCGGCGCCCCAGAAATCGCCATGCCACATCGCGGTGGCCACGGCCAGGAAGCGCAGCAGCCACAGGGGCGTGTCGACGAGTTCACCTGGGGGGCCGCTGAGCATCGCCTCGAACAAGCCAACGATGCTGTAGGGCATCCGCCTGCTCATGAGGACGCGCGAGAACATGTCCAGGACGTAGAGGTGTCCGACCTTCAGCTCGGAACCGTCGGCGAAAAACGTCAGCTCCTTGCCCGGAGCCACCTTGACGCCCTTGAGCAGGAAGATGTAGCCGCTGCCGCGCTCGCCTCCGGTGGGTTGCGGGGCGATCACGATACGCCGCCTGCCGCCTGTCTCCGCCAGTCCGCTGAGCGTGATTTCGTACCAGCGGGGCCGGATGTTCTCGATCTCCAGATCGACGAGGCTACTGCCGTCCGGCTGCGCGTGCTGAGCCTTGACAGTCACCGAAAGCACCTGGCACGAGCCGACCCAGAGATCCCCAAGCTGCCCGAGCATGCTGCTCTCGCAGCGGCCGGGCACCACATCCACCAACAGGGCGCGCACATCGAGCGAGACCGTGGCGCTGCCGGCCCACGTAGCGACGATCAGCGACTGGCGGCCGGTCGGGACACCGGGCACGCGCACCAGCAGCTCGCCATCGCTCCACGTCTCCACGGTTGCCGCAAGGCCACCGACGGTGACCGTGCTCGTGCCGCGAGTCGCCCCGAAGCCGGCGCCCTGCACCACCACGGTCGCCCCGACCGCGACGCGCCCGGGCCGGGTGGTGTCGATCCGCGGCGCTGTGCCTTCGACCTTGACGCCCTTGGTCAGGGTCGCGCTGGCCGTCACTAGCTGGAGTGTGTAGCGGCCGGGGACCAGAGCGGGGAGGGTG
>SXLG01000036.1 GCA_005777805.1 Pseudomonadota bacterium | reverse complement strand
GGGCGATTGCCGGGCCGCCCTTCGAGGCGGGCCAGTCCCTGCCGCGCTACCCACTCGAAGTTCGCGGAAAG
This sequence comes from Pseudomonadota bacterium, assembly GCA_005777805.1. Classification (GTDB taxonomy): domain Bacteria; phylum Desulfobacterota; class Binatia; order UBA12015; family UBA12015; genus SXLG01. The sequence goes on along the minus strand of SXLG01000036.1, from coordinate 10,500 downwards.
CTGCTCTTCATCGAGACCCCGGTCGTCGAGATGGCGAGCGCGTCCGCGATCGAGCCCGAGCCTGCTTCCGCAGAGCCGAGTGTGCGGGGTGCGCTCGCGGCGAGCGGGGGCAGGGCCCCCTGCAGCGACCGCTCCTGTCGGGGGGATGTACCCGTGTGGAGGAGCTAAGCCGATGGGCCGTCTCGGCGCCTGGCTCGAGGAGCGTATACCGCTCTCGACGGCAGATCTGCGTGCGCTCACCATGGATTACGTCAACGATTTTTATGCACAGTACGACGACCTGATCGTTCTCTACAACGAAAAGTTCGCCAAGCCCGGCCAGATGATCATGGCGACGCTGGCTGAGCAGAAACTCCTGACCCCGGTTCAGTTCGACGAGGAAATCGAATGGACCTGGTTCTACCTCTGGCACCACGAGGGGCGCCGGGCTCGGCACGGCGCTTCGATGATGGCGCCCGACTACACGCATTGGCACGGCATGTACGAAGTTGCCGAGCGCTTCTACGTCGAACTCATCCCGCAGGCGCGCGAACTGGCGGCGGCGGCTCGTGCACGTGGCGAGGAGGCGAAGGCGGTCGCGGTCGAGGCGGAAATCGACGCGATTCTGGAGCGCCCAGAGCACCGCTGGGCGAAGGCCGGCGCGAACCCGGCAGCCGTGGCACCAGTGAGCCGGCCCTAGGGAGTGTCGTGCCATCTCTTCGAGCCGGCCCTTTCCTTGACGCAGTGGCCGTGATCTCCTCACCAGCGGGAGTCGAGTGGCGATCGTGGGACGAGGCCAGGGAGTAGCGCGGGCGGAGCTAGAAGCCGGGCGAGGGCGGCGGCCCGGCCAGGGAGGGGCGTGGGGCCTCCTCGGGGCATTCCTCCTGGCTCCGGCGGTCGTGAGCGGGGCTGCGCCCGCACCCGCACCGCCGGCAGATGCACCTCGGCCCTACCTCGATCTGCGCATCGGCGATACCAATCCCCTGGTTCGCGCCCACGATGTGGTGGGATTTTCGCTGGGTGTCGAGACCAGCCCGCATCTTGCCTTCGAGCTCGCGGTGGACAGCTACGAGGTCTTCGCCGAGGCGTGGGACGCCAAATTTGTTGAACTCTCGATTCTGGGCTTCGAGCCCATGGTCCGCCTGTCGTGGCCCGTGCTCGGCGGGCGACTCGTGCCTTATCTGCTGGGTGGTGCGGGCGTGGCCGTTCTCGAGCTGAACGACGGGCGCGCGGCGACCAGGCTGGCCGATGGCTCCGCTCGCAGTGCGGCGCCGATGGCTTCACTGGGCGGCGGGGCCGAATTTATGCTCGAGGAAGGGGTGGCCGTCGGACTCCAGGTCAGACGCACCTTCATGGAGGACGTGCAGGTGTCGGGAGACGGCTGGAGCCGGACACTTGCGGCGGCCTCGGGTCTTCTGGCCGCCACGGTGCGGGTGCGGGGGCCTGATCCGGCTGCGCCGCCTGCGGTTGCGGCTCATCTCGATGACCGGGCGCGGCTTTATCTGCGTGTGGCGGTGGGGGGTATTTTTGTCCCCGACGACGAACTCGCGCCGGACGTCCGCCTCGAACCAGAGCAAGACGTGTTCGGCAGCGGATTCTCGAATCAATTCGCGGTCGCGCTCGGGACCAACCTGACGCGCTGGGGCGCGTTTGAATTCGCGTTTGAGCCGACCGAGTTCCGTCTCGACGATTCGGCGGTCGGGGTGCTGAGCGAGTACGCGGTCTACCCGCTCCTGTTGCGCGGACGCCTGCGCTGGCCGCTCGACGACGGCCGCATCGAGCCATTCGTCTCGCTCGCAGGTGGCGTCAATATCGCCCAGGTCAACGATCTGACGATCGAGGGCGAGAAGGTCGGAATCGCCGGCGACGATGTCGGGCCCGTCGGCATGGCCGGTTTCGGTCTCGACTGGATGGTGACGGAGTCGGTCGCGCTCGGCGTGGAGGCGGACTACTCGTGGGCGGGCGGCAACCACGTCGCGATCGGCGAACGTCGCGCCCACATCGATCTCGGCGGCCTCGCCCTCCGTCTCGGCGTGCGCGTCTTCCTCGCCTCGCTGTAGGGCGAGGTGGGGTCGGCAGTTCGGCACCCGAGCCAGCTGCTCTCGCACGACGGCCCCGGCCAGCGCCGACCGCGACGGCTCGCGCATTCGCGGATTCAGAGGATGAGGGGCACCCGCGCGGGGCCGCGCACCGTGCTGGTGTGGACCATCTCGATCGCGCTCTCGTCCACGTCCCACTCGGGGAAGCGCTCGAGGGTTTCGGCAATTGCGGTGCGGGCCTCGATACGTGCCAGCGATGCGCCCAGACAAAAATGGATGCCATAACCGAACGACACGTGGCGCGAGATCTCGCGGGTCGCATCGAAACGGTCGGGATCGGCGAACTCACGCGGGTCCCGGCCGGCCGATCCGGTGAGCAACGCGACCTTGGCGCCCTGCGATATCGTCGTGCCGTGCAGCTCGACGTTGCGGGTGAGGACACGCGCCTGGATGGGCGAGGGGGCCTCCCAGCGCAGCAACTCCTCGACGGCGCCCGGGATCAGGTTCGGGTTCTCGACCAGACGCGCCCGCTGGGCCGGCCACTGCGCGAGTGTCAGCGCGGTCCAGCCGAGGAGCCGGGCGACGGTCTCGTTGCCGGCACTCGAGATCAGGTTGAAAAAAACGTGCAGCTCCGCGTCGGTGAGGCGCCGTGGCCCCGTTCCCTCGGGAAGTTCACTCGCGATGAGGTCACTCATCAAATCATCGCGTGGTCGCGTGCGCCGTTCGTCGATCTGCGCCTGGAAGTAGGCGTGCACCGAGCCGAAGGCGGCCAGCGCAGCGCTACTCATACCGGTCTCGCCCTCGTTGCGGTGCAGGACGGCGTCGGTCCAGGCGCGCACCATGTCCTGATCTTCCCTGGGGATGCCGAGCAGCGAGCTGATGACCATGACCGGCAGGCGGGCGCCGAAGTCGGCGACGTAGTCGAAGGTCGAGGCTTCGCGGAACGGATCCAGATAGCCGCGGCAGAGTTCGTGGATGCGCTCCTCGAGCAGTGCCATCCGGCGCGGTGTGAAGACCGACGCGACCATCTTGCGGAACGCCGTGTGCCGGGGGGGATCCATGAAGATCATGGGCGGAGGCTCGATGGGTGACCCGATGAGTTCCAGCACGGTCCCTTCCGCCGAGCTGAAAACCTCGTGGTCGACCGAGGCCGCGTATACGTCCGAGAAGCGAGAGAGGGCATAGAAGTCGAAGCGATCGTTGTAGTAGACGGGAGCCTCGTCGCGCATCCGGGCCCAGATCGGATGGGGATCGGCGTCGATCCGATAGTCGTAAGGATCGTAGTAGATCGGTTCTGTCGACATATCAGTGGCTCCCGTAGCCTCGTTGGGCTGCGCTCGAAGATGGCTTGCCGGAGCGGCTTGCGCCAGCCCGACCCGAGCCGTTGGGACCTCAGCTTGCGGGCAGTGGCCGGCCCTCTGTCAGGGCGTCACGAATTTCGCGCTTGAGCATCTTGCCCGAGGCGTTGCGCGGCAACGGCGTGGCCACGATCTCGATCCGACTCGGGATCTTGAACGGGGCGATGTGTTGGCCGAGGAAGTCCCGCAGGGCTCCGGGATCGAGTGTCTGGCCGCGCTTGGGCAGCACCGCGACCGCGACCTCCTCGCCGAGCCGTTCGTGCGGCAGCCCGAAGACCGCGCATTCGTGGACTGCCGGATGTTCGTGGATCGCCGCCTCGACCTCGGCGCAGTAGACGTTCTCGCCGGCCCGGAGCACCATATCCTTGACGCGATCCTGGACGTAGACGAATCCCTCTTCGTCGATGCGGCCGATGTCACCCGAGCGCAGCCAGCCATCAACGATCGTTTCGGCCGTGGCCTCGGCCCGGTTCCAGTAGCCGCGGATCAGGTTCGCGCCGCGGAACCAGATTTCGCCGACCTCGCCAGCCCCCAGTACCGTGCCGTCGGGGGCGGTGACCCGGACCTGCATGCTCGGCACGACCCATCCGGTGCTCGTCGGCTTGCGCAGATAGTCCTCGGCCTGGTTCTGCGGCCCGTAGGCGTTGGTCTCGGTCATGCCATAACCGATGCCCGGCTTGCCCCGGCTGAAGCTGCGGTCGATGCGGCGCACCAACTCGGGTGGCGCCGGTGCCCCGCCACCGCCGACCGAGAGCAGGCTCGAGGTGTCGCGCGAGGCGAAGTCCGGTGATTCGAGAAGATCGAACGACATGGTCGGCACGCCGACGAAGACAGTGACGCGCTCGCGTTCGATCAACTCGAGCGCGCGCTCGGCACTCCAGCGGTACATCATCACGAGCCGCGTCCCGGAGGCGAAGCAGCTCAGCATGACGGGCACGAGGCCGGTGACGTGGAAGAGGGGCACCACCAGCACGAAGCAGGCGGGGAAGGGGTGCTGTGCTTGCTCGTCGGGGTGGAGAAGTTTGCGCACGTTCGCGCGGCAGGCGAACGACATCAGCGCGGTCGTCACGGCACGGTGGGTAGAGACCGCACCCTTGGGCCGACCGGTGGTGCCCGAGGTGTAGAGGATGATCGCGTCCTGATCCGGCCCGACGTCAACCGGAGGAATAGGACGCCCGGGCGCCAGGATGTCCTGGAGCCGATCGACCCGGGAGGGAGCCTCGCCGTCGAAACGCACCACGAGCACGCGCAGATCGGGCAGGTCGGGCAAGGCGGGGACGATGCGCTCCATGCGCTCGCGGTCGGCGATCGCGACGCGACTGCCCGAGTCCGAGAGGCCGTAGGCCAGCTCCTCGGTCGTCCACCAGCCGTTGAGCGCGACGGCGATCGCACCGATCGAGGTGATCGCGGCAAAGGCAAATATCCATTCGGGGTAGTTCCGCATCGCGATCGCGACGCGGTCGCCGGGCCGCACGTCGTAGCGCTCGACCAGCAGTGCGGCGACATCGTCGACCTGTCGCATCGTCGCAGCGAAGCTCCAGCGTTCGTCCTCGTAGACCAGAAAGGTTTCGTCGCCGCGCAGCCGGGCGGAGGCGAAGATTGCGCCGAGCGAACTCGGTGCGTTGCGGTAGACCGGCAGCGTCTGTCCGGCGATCTCGGCGGAGAGGAGTTCGAAGGGCGCGCCGGGTTGGGTGAGCTGGGCTATGGCATCATCGCGCGTCATGTGGGGTTCTGCCTTCCTGCGGGGGGTTCTGGCCGGGCGAGCGCTGGCTTGCGGCCTCCTCGCTAGCGGATCGGGGCCACGGAGCGCCACCGGGGGCGGCCGTGGACGAGGGCCGCAGGCTTGCGTTAGGCACAGCTCGAATCGAGGAGGTTGCCATGCGTAGCGCGAGACATTTTTTCCAGCCCCTGGCGGTCGGCGCCCCACCGCCGCCGCGCGATATTCCCGTCCGTCCGTCGCGGATGATCCACTTCTTCGACCCAAGCAATCCCAAGATGACGGCCAAGGTGCCGGAGATTGCGAAGAAGGTGGACGTGATCCTCGGCAACCTCGAGGACGCGATTCCGATCGAGCGCAAGGAAGCCGCACGCAACGGCCTGGTTGCCATCGGGCGCGAGGTCGAATTCGGCGACACTCAGCTCTGGACGCGCGTGAACTCTCTCGATTCCCCCTGGGTGCTCGACGATCTGATCCAGCTCGTCACCGGCATCGGCCACAAGCTCGACGTCATCATGATCCCGAAGGTCGAAGGCCCCTGGGACATCCACTACGCCGATCGCCTGATCGCCCAGCTCGAAGCGCGTGTGCGGCTCACGCGACCGATCCTGCTGCACGCCATCCTCGAGACGCCAAGCGGCGTCGCCAACGTCGATGCGATTTGTGCCGCGAGCCCGCGCCTGCAGGGACTCTCGCTCGGTCCGGCCGATCTCGCGGCCTCGCGGCGCATGAAGACCACGCGCGTCGGCGGCGGCCATCCCGGCTATGTCGTCCGCGCCGATCCCGATCCGGCGCAACCCGAGACGGCCCGGCCCGCGGTGCAGCAGGATCTTTGGCACTACACCATCGCCCGCATGGTGGACGCCTGCGCGAGCCATGGCGTGCTGCCCTACTACGGTCCCTTCGGCGATATCTCGGATGCGCAGGGCTGCGAGGATCAGTTCCGCAACGCCTTCCTGCTGGGTTGTGTCGGGGCCTGGTCGTTGCACCCGAGCCAGATCGAGATCGCCCGTCGCGTCTTCAGCCCCGCGGCCGACGAGGTGCGGTGGGCTGTGAAGGTGATCGATGCGATGGGTGACGGCAGCGGCACCGTGATGATCGATGGCAAGATGCAGGACGATGCGACCTACAAGCAGTGCCAGGTCATGGTTGGCCTCGCGCGCATGTTGGCCGCGAAGGATCCGGAACTCCGGGTCGCTTACGGTTTCTGAATAGAGGGAGATCCGGAATCATGTCTGGCAGTATCCGACCACTTCGCAGCGTCCTCTACATGCCGGGCTCCAACGCCCGCGCGCTCGACAAGGCCAGGAATATCCCCGCCGATGCGCTGATCCTGGATCTCGAAGACGCGGTGGCGCCCGACGCCAAGGATCTGGCGCGGACGCAGGTCTGTGCCGCGGCGCGTTCGGGCGAGTACGGCCATCGTGAGATCGCGATCCGCGTCAATGGCCTGGATACGCCCTGGGGCGAGGCCGATCTGGCGGCGGCGGCCGCGGCCGGGCCCGACGCCATCCTGGTGCCGAAGATTTCGAGTGGCGACATGATCCGCGACCTCGCCGAGCGGATGGTGCGCGCGGGCGCGCCCGCGCGCACGGCGCTCTGGGCGATGATGGAGACGCCGAGCGGCATGCTGCGGGCTGCCGAGATCGCCAGTGCGCATCCCCGCCTGCGGGTGCTGGTGATGGGCACCAATGATCTCGCCAAGGAGTTGCACGCGGCGCATGTCCCCGGACGCGAGCCGCTCCTGACCGGGCTTGGCCTCTGCCTCCTGGCGGCACGGGCCAGCGGCCTGGTCGCCATTGACGGCGTTTACAACGACATCAAGGACGAAGATGGATTCGCTGCGGAGTGCGCTCAGGGCGTGCGGCTCGGTTTCGACGGCCAGACCCTGATCCACCCCTCGCAGGTGGAGCCCTGCAACGCTGCGTGGGCGCCGAATGCGAGCGAGATCGAGCACGCCCGCCGCGTCATCGCGGCCTTCGAGGAGGCGGCGGCTCAGGGCAAGGGCGTGGCAACCGTGGACGGCCGGATGATCGAGAACCTGCATGTCGAGAACGCCCGGCGCGCGCTGGCTCTGGCCGAGGCCCTCGCGGCGCGAGGCGGGGCGGTCTAGCGTCGTGGAGTCGGACGCGGGGTGGGTGCCGGCGCGTGCTCGCAATCGTTCGAGGATTGCATCCGCCGCTGCAGATTGACCAGGAAGAGAATCCAGGGAGATTGAACCGATGTCGATCCATGCTCTCGAACTCAGGACGCTCGCCGGCGAGCCACTCGATGGTGCCCGGCTGTGCGGTCGGGCGACGCTGATCGTCAATGTCGCCAGTCGTTGTGGATTGACGCCGCAGTATACGGGCATGGAGCAGCTCTACGAGGAGCTGCACCCGCGCGGCCTCGAAGTCGTCGGCGTCCCGTGCAACCAGTTCGCCGGCCAGGAGCCCGGCACGCCCGAGGAGATCGCGAGTTTCTGCTCGACGACCTATGGCGTGACCTTCCCCCTGCTCGAGAAGCAGGACGTGAACGGCCCCGGGCGCTCGCCGCTCTATCGGGCGCTGGTCGACTCTCCGGCCGGAGGTGGTGCGGACATCCAGTGGAACTTCGAGAAGTTCCTCATCGGGCCCGGTGGCGACGTGGTCGCGCGCTTCGCGCCGACCGTAACACCAGACGATCCGCAGTTGCGGGCAGCGATCGAGGGTCAGCTCGCGGGGCCGGCCCGGGCTTAGTGTCCTGTTTCGCAAATAGCTTTACAAATTGGGCGGGAGGGCGGTCGCTGCGTGCATCTTGCGCAGGATGCCGCGGTTGTAAAGAAGCATTAAAAACAGGACTCTAGCCGCGGCAGGCAGGCTCCGTTCAGCCCCAGGGCGACGATAATATGGGCTCGGGGCCCGCATCGCAGATCAGCACGCTGGCCTTGGCGATCGCTGCCCGGCGGTGAAGTTCAACGGCCTCGCGAAAGCCCGGGAAATCGTCCAGCGTGAGGAACGCCGCCCGGCTCGGGTACCAGACGGCGACCACCTCGTCGTAGAAGTCGGCCGCGCTGCCCACGGCGAGTTGGCGGCCATCGGTCGCCCATAGAATCCGTCCACCGGCCTGGGTGACGGCCTGGACCGCGACGATGCCGTAGCGCAGGTAGGCCTCGCGGCCGCTCACGTCCCCATCCGGGGTGCCGGGGGGGTAGGCCGCGCGTTCGCGGTAGCGGTTCAGGTTGAGGGCGATCATCGGTCCGTCGGGGCGATGCGCCGCCAGGGCCGCGCGCTGCTCGGGCGTGGGTTCGATTCCTTCCAGGTCCGTCATCCGGTCACGTTGGCATCCGGTCTCGTCGGAGTGCAAGGCGCCCCGGGTTCACAGTTCCGAATACTTGGTGTTTCGGCCGCGGGCCAACTCCACCGGATAGCGCTCGGCGTTGCGACGGAGCTTGCGGCCGAAAGCGGTGGCGAGGTCGATCTCGAATCGACCCGCGAAGCGCAGCAGGAAGAAGAGTACGTCGGACAGCTCTTCTTCGACGGCGGCACGCCTTGTCGGATCCGCGAGCAGGTCAAGCGCCTCGGTCTCGTCGCGGAAACGAAAGTGCTCAAGCAGCTCGGCGCCCTCGGTGACGATGCCGATGGCGAGATCCTTCGGGCCGTGGAACGGATCCCATTGGCGTTCGGCGCAGAAGTCGTGCACCCGGGCCTTGAGGGCCGCGAGTGTCGTCGAGTCATCGAGCGGATCCCCATCGCTGGCCATGGCACGGTTACCCTTCCACGATTCAGCCGAGAAAGGTGCAGACGTACTCGCAGATTCCCGCTGCGACCTCGATATCGAATCCCGATTTCGCAGGAACATCGAAGGTCTCTCCAGCCCCTCGCGTGAAGGTGATTGCTGCACCGTCGAGTTTGACCGAGCAGTCGCCGGCGACGATCTCCATCCGCTCCGCCAGATCGGTCCCGAAGTGGAAGCTTCCCGGGTAGATCAGGCCCAGCGTTTTCCGCGCCCCGCCCGGCATGAAGATCGTGTGGCTCACGACCCGGCCCTCGAAATAGATGTTCGCCTTGGTGAGCGCGGTGACGTTCTCGAACTTCTCTGGTGCTGGCATGGGCCGCAGTCTTGCGAGCGCGACGGGGACACGCAAGGCGACGGCGCGTCCGTGCCGTGCCGTCAAGGTCGCTCGGGGGCGAGCAGGCAGCGCGAGATGCCGCCGCCCGCGACCGGCAGGACGGGCGGCTCCTCGCGTGCGCAGCGCCCGGCGAGAGCTTCGGGGCAGCGCGGGTGGAAAGGGCAACCCGGTGGCGGTGCGATCGGCGAAGGCGGATCGCCGGCGAGCAGTGCGGTGGGGTGGTGGGGCGCGGGAGTGAGGCGAGGCGCGGCTGCCAGCAGGGCACGCGTATACGGGTGAGCCGGCCGCTCGAAGACGCGGCCGGTCGGTCCCTCCTCGACGATCCGCCCGAGGTACATGACGGCCACGCGGTGGGCGAAGTGGCGCACAACAGACAGATCGTGGCTGATGAAGAGGTAAGCGAGGCTGTGTTGGCGACGGAGGTCTGCGAGAAGATTCAGAATCTGTGCCTGGACAGAGACATCGAGTGCCGACAGGGCTTCGTCGCACACGATCAGTTCGGGCTCGAGCGCGAGAGCGCGCGCGATACAAACACGCTGGCGTTGTCCACCGGAGAGTTCGTGCGGCCAGCGCAGCGCCATGGCGGCGTCGAGCCCGACCCGCTCGAGCAGCTCGGCACTTCGGCAAGGGAGGCCGAAGTTGCGCGGCCCTTCCTCGATGGCCTCGCCGATCCGCATGCGCGGATCCACCGCGGCTGCCGGATCCTGGAACACGAGCTGTAGCCGGCGGCGGACAGGCCGCAGAGCCGCCGGTGAGAGTTGGGTCAGCTCGACACCGTCGAAGCGGATCGAGCCGGCGCGTGGTCGCTCGAGACCAACGAGGGTGCGGCCGACCGTCGTCTTGCCGCAGCCCGACTCGCCGACCAGTGCCAGCGTGAAGCCCCGATCGAGCGTGAGATCGACGCCGTCCACGGCGCGCACCCAGCTTCGCGTGCGTTGCATCAGGCCGTCGCGAACAGGGAACCAGGTGCGCAGGCCCTCGACTTGCAGCAGCGGTGGGGCGCCGTCGGGAGCGGGACTCGGGCTCATCCGTGGCACCTCTCGCTGGTGACCGGACAGGCGACGCTCCATCCGTCGGCCGCCGCTACGAGCGGCGGGACGTCTCGTCGGCACCTCTCGACGGCCAGAGGACAGCGCGGGGCGAAGCGGCAGCCCCGGCCCCACTGGGCCGGGGCGGGTACGGTTCCCGGGATCTCGGCGAGTCGCGTTCCGGGTCGCACGGCCGCGGGCGTCGCTGCCAGAAGTCCGCGCGAGTAGGGGTGGCGTGGAGTGGCCAGCAGGTCCGTACAGGAGGCCTGCTCGACGATCCGGCCGGCAT
>SXLG01000035.1 GCA_005777805.1 Pseudomonadota bacterium | reverse complement strand
AGGGGCGCGCGAACAAGGGCCGGCCTGCTGGCAGACGGTTTGCGCTTGCACTCGCCCGCATGACTCCCGCCAGCACAGTCTCGAACGAGAGTCCGGCGACGTTCCAGTCGCTGTCGACCCGGCTGCCGCGCGGTTTTGGCCAACTCCTGTCGGCTCTGCTCGGTGTGGCCGGGACGGGACCGGATGCGGGCTTGCCGCGCCGGGAGGAGGGCAGCGATGGCCGGGCCACGGATCCCGCCGTGTCGGGCGACACGGGGACGACGGCGGCCACGGGCCCGGCGCGGGTGGCCGCGGCGAATGCCGTTGCGCGTGCTGTCGGTGACGCCTCGGTCAGAGCAGAATTGACGGGCGACACGGGGGCGACGGCGGCCACCGCATCCTTGCTGGTGGCCGCGGCGAATGTCGATGCGCGTGCTGTCGGTGACGCCTCGGCCACGACGGAAGCGTCGATTCGTGATTCCACGAACCTCTCCGGGTGCCAGGCGCCCAGCGGGTCGGCGATGCTGACGAACGTAGCGGGACCTGCCTTCGGGGCGGCGGTCCCTCTGAGGGGGAGTCCGCCGCGCGAGATCACGGCAACGAACCTGGCTGGATCTGGCACCGGGGCGGCGCCTCCAGCCCACCGAATGGCCCACGGATGGCACCGGAGTCCGGGGCGCGCGCTGGCACTCGGTCGCTCGATCCATGCGGCGGCGAGCGTTGGCGTGCCGGTCGTTGCCGGCGGAGCGAACTCCGGGACCGGTACAGCGTGGCGTTTCGAGTCAAGCACGCCGCCGAGCGGGTCCATTCCCCCTGACCCACGGCCCGCGCTGGGTGGCGAGCGGGGCGGACCCGGGCAAGCCTCCGATCCCCCCCGAATCCTCGCGGCCGGGCAGTCCGCGGCCGGTGCGGGGGGGGCCGTCGAGGAGCGATTTTACGGTCGCATCCTCACGCCGCAGGTCGTTGCCGACTCGGGTGAAACGACGCGGGGTGGGCGCGCCACGGCCGCGTTGCGTCCGGCTGGGGATGAGACCGCGCAGACCGAAGCCGTGGCGTCATCCCCGAATGGAACGGCACCGGACCGCATTCCACTCGCGCCGCGCAACGAGTCCGCGCCGGAAGCGAGGCACCCGAGCCCGCGAACCGAGACGGCGCAGCCCGCGCCTGCCCCGGCACCCACCGTGGCTCGACTCCACCGAACACGGGGCGAGGCCGGGCCGAATTCGCCAGCAGCGCCAGCCGCCGAGGAACGCAGCCCGACCGCGCCTGGGTCAAGCACCGCGCGGCCCGAGGGGCTGCCGAACGAGACCGCCCTGGATTCGCGTGCAACCCCGGCCGGGGAGCAACGCAGCCCGACCGCGCCCGGGTCGAGTGCAGCGCTACCCGAGCATGCATCGAATGCGGCAGCGTTGGCGCGATCGGGTCAAGCCTCTGGTATCTCCGCGGGGGTGCCGGCCGCGACTCAGGTGTCGTTCGCGGTGCGCGCTGCTGACCTGATCACAGCACTGGTCGGGCAGGGGCCCGGCAGCAACCCTGAATCCGGTGTCGGCACGGACCGACCGCGTTCGAACCCGCGCGAACGCATCGGGGCAAGCGCGCCGATTGGTACAGCGTCAGACCCGAAGCCGGGCGACACGGCCGCGCCGCTGGGCGGCGGGCCCGCGGTGACCGGCTCCCCAGGCGAGGCAAGCAAGGCGGCCGGCCCCAGCTCGTCCGACACGGCGCGCCCGCCGATGCCGCCCTGGTCGGCGGAAGCCTTTGCTGAGCTTCGCGCCGCCCTCACGGCAGAGGGCAGGGGCTTGCGCCTCGACCTCGATCCCGAGGATCTGGGCCGCCTCTCGCTCCGACTCGAACTGGTCGACGAAAATATCAGGGCCTCACTGGTCGCAGAGAGCGAGGGCACGCTCGCCCTGCTCGACGCCGAGCGTGGCGCACTCGATCGTTTGCTGGGCGGTCGCACCGAATTGCGCTTCGAGCTGGCAGGGGGCGGCGACGATTCTCAGCGCGGCGCCCGCCGGGACCCGTCCGCGAGCGCCGAGCCCGCGCCGACGCGCACGTCCGCACGGGCCCCGGCGGAGCCCGAGTTCGCGCCGGCCGACGACGCGCTCGCTCCGAGGCCGCCGCGGCACGTACACCAGCGAATCAGCGTGAGGGCTTGACGATGGATGGCGCGGCAATCGGTAGCGTGACGCAGGCGGCAGCAGGTCCCGCAGCGGCCGCCGCCACGACTGGCTCGGCGACTCTCGGACACGAGGACTTTCTGACCCTGCTCGTCGCTCAGTTGCAGAGCCAGGATCCCTTGAACCCGATGGACGGGACGGAGTTCTCGGCACAGCTCGCGCAATTCTCGAGCCTCGAGCAGTTGATGGAGATCAACGAGGGCATCTCGAAGATCGGTGCGGGCGCGGTGGACGGTGCCGCGACCTTCGCGAGTCTGCTCGGGCGCGAGGTAGCCCTCGCGGAACCCACGCTCGCCTTCGGTAACGGCACAACCACGGCGGCGGTCGAATTGCGCCTCGCCTCGTCGGCGCCGGTCGAACTCGAGCTCTTTGATGGCAGCGGGGCGACGGTGGCGCGTCTCGATGCCGGAACACTGCCGGCGGGGGATCACCGCCTCGATCCGGCGAGCCTCGGTGGTGCGGGCAGCGTACCCGCGGGCGTCTATGGCGTGCGTGCCTTTGCCGGTAGCGGGACGCAGCGCAGCCCGGCTTCGGTGCGGGTCTTCGAGACCGTCACGGGGATCGATCTCACGGAGGGTGCCACCCGACTCGTGGTGAGCGGGCGGCGAGTGGACATGGCGGACGTGGTCGAAATCCGCGTCGCCGATGGGGCCGGAACGACGGCGTGAAGCAGCCGCGAACGCCAGCGGTTCGCGCGGGAACAACAAGGAGTCATCGATGGCAATTCAGGGTGCACTTTCGATCGCGCGCAGCGGCCTGATCGCGACCGGGGAGGCGATGAGCGTCACCGGGCACAACATCGCGAACGTGAACACGGTCGGCTACAAATCCAGTCGCTCAGAGTTTTCCGAGGTGTTGAGTTCGTCGGCGGGCGGTGGCCCGGGGGCCGGCATGGGCGTGCAGATGCGCGGCGCCAGCTCGAATTTCTCGGGCGGGAGCATCGAGTCCACCGGGCGCTCGACCGACCTTGCGGTCGAGGGGCGCGGCCTCTTCGTGCTGCGCGACGGCGAGAGGATGGTCTACTCGCGCGCCGGCGACTTCCGCCGCCAGGCCGACAACCAGCTGGTCAACAACAGCGGGCTCGTGGTCCAGGGCTACGCGCTTGACGACGAAGGCCAGGTGGTCGGTGGCTTGACCGACATCGATCTGGGAGCCAGCGGCAGTCAACCAACGGCGACCTCGCGGATCGAGCTGACGAACAACGTGTCGGCGAGCGCCACCGAAGTGGCTGGCGGTTTCGACGGCACCGATTTCGACACGGCCTACGCGAGTTCGTCCTACACCACGACCGTGCGCGCCTTCGATACGCTCGGACGCGCCCAGAATCTCACCCTCTTCTTCACCCGGACCGGGGCCAATACCTGGGACGTCAACGTGGGTGTCGATGCCGCGGCGACCGGCGGTACGCCCGGGGCTCTCGCGATCCTCGGCACCGCGGCGCTGACCTTCGACGGTACGGGCGCCCTCACGGCACCGGCGCCGACCGATGTCACCGTCACTTTCGACGGCGCCGAGGCACAGACCTTCACGCTCGACTTCGGCACGCCCTCGGTTGCGGTGGGCGACGGCCTTGGCTTCGACGGCGTGACGCAGACCGGTGGCGCGACCACGCTCACGGTCAATCAGAACGGCTTCCCGGCCGGCCAGCTCGCCGAGGTCTCGGTCGACGGCCAGGGCGTCGTGACCGGAATCTTCGACAACGGTCAGACGCGGCCCCTCTACCGGATCGCGGTGGCCGGCTTCGCAGCCCCCGACGGGCTCGAGGCGATGGGTGGCGGACTCTATCGCGAAACGCTGTCCTCGGGGCCGGCGACCGTGGGCGGCGCGGGCGAGGGCGGGCTCGGCCGGATCGTGGCATCCGCCCTCGAGCGCTCCAACGTGGAGCTGGCCCAGGAGTTCGTCGATCTGATTGCCCTGCAGCGGAGTTTTCAGGCCAACGCGCGCATGGTGACGACGAGCGATAGCCTGCTCTCCGACCTCATCTCGATCGTCCGCTGACGCGGGTCGTGAGCGACCGCCGCGGACGGGTGGACCCCGCCGCGGCGGTCGGATCGGCCAGAAGTCTGACCCCCGTCACTGGCGCATGGCCGGCCGGCGTGGCGACCCCCGCATGCCCAGCCGCGTAGAAACCCCGTCCGGCCGGGCCTGCGCGCATCGGCACGGGCACAAGGCCCCGACCTCGCGCCCGAACGTCGCGGCACGCGGGTTGCGATGAAGCCCTCCCGCGGACGGGATCCGCGGGAGGTGCCGATGGCGGCTGTGACAGCGGATGCGGCAGTGGCTGCGGAAGGCGAGGCGGCGGCAAAGCCCCGCTCGAAACTCGTTCTGATCGTGGCGGCGGTGGTCGTCCTCGCCGGCGCCGGCGCGGGCGCCTGGTTCGCGGGCGTCCTTCCGGGGAGCGGCGGTCACGACAAGGACAAAGCCGAGAAGGAGAAGCCGCCCGACGACCACGCGGTCGTGTACGCCCCCGGGGCACTCCGCCCGCTCGACCCCTTCATCGCCAATCTGAGCGACGCCGAGGGCGGTCGCTATCTGAAGGCCACGCTCCAGGTCGAGTTCGTGGCCGCCACCGCGCCCGCCGATTTCGAGGCCCGCGCCCCGCAGATCCGGGACTCGATCCTGACGCTTCTTACGAGCAAAAGTTTTGAAGACGTCCGCACGCCCGAAGGCAAGCAGGCGCTTCGCGAAGACGTCATCGGACGCCTCAACCAGATCATGCAGCGCGATGCGGTGCGGGCGGTCTACTTCACCGAGTTCATCGTCCAGTAGGAGCGGCAAGTGGGCGACACTCTTTCCCAGGACGAAGTCGATGCGCTGCTCCGCGGTATTTCGACCGGTGACGTCCCGGTCGAGGAGGAGAAGCCTCGCCGCGGCGAGATTCGCGAGTGTGATCTGCTCGGCGATGAGCGCTCGGCGGGGCGTCGCTTCCCCGGTCTGGAACTGGTCCACGAGAGGCTCGTTCGCTCGCTGCGCGGCTCACTCTCGCAGCTCCTCTCGATCTCTCTTCAGGTCGAGCAGCGTGGCGTCGAGATCGTCCGCTACTCGAGCCTCCGTACCCGCTGCGAATCGGGCTCGGCCTTCGCCCTCTGCTCGCTGGCCCCGATGCGCGGCCAGATCCTGTTCTCGATCCCGCCCTTGCTGGCGTTCCAGCTCGTCGACCGGATCTTCGGCGGCAGCGGCCGGCTTCCGCCCCAGCTCGAGGCGCGGGACTACTCGGCGAGCGAGCTCTGGGTTCTGCGCCGGGTCTACGAGACGCTCGTCCGCGAGATCGCCGGAGCCTGGGCGCCCGTGGCCGAACTCGAGCCCGCCCTGCTGCGGGTCGAGAGCAACCCGAATCTGGTCACGATCTGTCCGCCCGAGGATTCTGTGGTGGTCCTCGAACTCTCGGTCGATCTCGGTCAGGGCGGCTGCCGGATCCTGGTCGCGACACCCTTCGGCTCGCTCGAGCCCTTCCGGGCACAGCTCGCCCAGACGCATCCCGACGACGGGGGCGTGGATCGGGCGTGGAACGACGCGCTGGCCCGTGCGGTCCGGGCGTCGCAGGTCGAGGTCGCGGTCGAGCTCGGCCGCAAGGTGCTGCCGACCTCCGATGTTCTGGAGCTCAAGGTCGGTGACGTGTTGCGCTTCGATAGTCGCACCGACGGAACGTTGCCGGTGTTCGTCGAGGGCCGCGCACTGCTCGGCGGTGTCGCGGGTCGAAGTCGGGGTCAGAACGCAGTCCGGATCGTTTCGTTCGGATCGGAGGTGTGGGAGTGAGTGAGTCGGTTGCAGGTGAAACTCTGCCGGCGACGGCGTCAGGTGCGGAGCGGGCGGGGCGGGCAAGTATCGACCTCCTTCTCGACGTACCCCTCAATGTCACGGTCGAGCTCGGCCGGTCGCGGATGCCGATCCGCGATCTGCTGGCGCTCGTCAGTGGCTCGGTGGTCGAACTGGCGAAGCTCGCGGGCGAGCCGCTCGATGTGCTGGTCAACGGCCAGCCGGTGGCGCGCGGCGAGGCCGTCGTGGTGAATGAAAAGTTCGGTGTCCGGCTGACCGAGATCGTGAGTCCGGCCGAGCGTCTGGAGAAGATGCGATGAGCGGCGAGCTCCTGCCCAGCGCCGACTTCTCGCCTCTGCTCGGAGTGGCCGTCGGTGCGCTCGCGCTGGCTGCGGCGTGGGCCTGGTGGCGGAGCCGCGGGCCGGTCGCTCGCAGCGAGCCGATCCGGCTGGTCGGCGTGCGGGGCCTCGGTGGCAAGCGGATGCTGGCGCTGGTGGAGGTGGAGGGCAGCCGTCTTCTGCTCGGACTGACCGACGAACGCATCGCTTGTCTGGCGCGCTTTGGTGAGGCCCAGCCGTCCGAGTCGATCGTGCCGGCAGCGGGCTCGTTGCCGTTCGAGAGCGTGCTCGGTGCCTTGGCCGAGGCCGAGCCGCGCCGCGGACTCGAAGCCCGGAGCGTCGGATGACGAGGAGTGGCGCGTTGGCGACGTTTTCGCGGCGTGCGCTGGCCGCTTCTGGAGGCGCGGCACGTCGGATGAGGGCTGGCGTTCTGCACCGGTCATCGGTGAGGGCTCCGCTGCGCGGATCCGAGCTGCGGGGCGGCCGATGAGAGTGGGCCGGCGCAGCGGCGGCGGGATCGCGCTCGGCCTCGGCGCACTCGGGTTCCCGAGCCTGGCCCAGGCGGCAGCAAGTGGAACTGCGGCCGGCCTTGCCGACTTCGCCGGCGTCTCGTTCCAACTCGGCGGCGGCGACGGCCTCGGCACCGGTCTCCAGCTCGTTCTGCTCTTCACGCTGCTCTCGTTCGCACCCGCACTCCTGATCGGAGTCTCGGCTTTCGTGCGGATCGTGATCGTCCTGTCGTTCGTGCGCCAGGCCGTGGGTACGCAGCAGATGCCGCCCAACCAGGTGGTGGTCGCGTTGGCCCTCTTCCTCACTCTCTTTGTCATGACGCCCACCCTCGAGCGGATCAACGAACGCGCCGTCCAGCCCCTGATGGAGGAGCGGATCGATGCCGAGGAGGCCATCGCCGAGGGCTACCCGCCGCTGCGCGAGTTCATGCTCCGGCAGACGCGCGAGAAGGACCTCGGGCTCTTCCTCGCCATCAGTGGCCACGAGAGGCCGGCCAGCCGCGAGGGTGTCCCCGCCGACGTCCTGATTCCTGCGTTCATGATCTCGGAGCTCAAGAGCGCTTTCCAGATCAGTTTCATGGTCTACGTGCCCTTCCTCGTGCTGGACATGGTGATCGCGGCGATCCTGACCTCGCTGGGCCTGATCACGCTGCCGCCGGTGCGGATCTCGCTGCCCTGCACGCGCCTGATCTTCGTGCTGGT
>SXLG01000034.1 GCA_005777805.1 Pseudomonadota bacterium | reverse complement strand
GTTGTAGTCCGGCAGGTGGCCGCCGCCGTGGTAGGGATCGTTGGAGAGCAGGACGTCGCCCTCGTACAGGCCGTCCTTGCCGAAGAAATCGAGCGCGAAGCGGATCGGCAGCGTGCTCGAGAGCATGAACTGGGGGATGCCGACCGAGAGAGCGGCGAGGCTGCCCCGGCCGTCGAGGATGGTCGCGTTGCGTTCGTTCGACTGGTTGAGGATCGGCGTGGTGGCGGTGAGCGAGACGTGGGTCGCCATCTCGAAAGCCACCGTCTCCATGAAGCCGCGCACGATCTCGGCGGTCACGGGATCGACCACGGGTGCGGCGGCGGGTGCGGGTCGAGGTGGTTTCGCCCGATGCGGGCGCGCGCTCGGCCGCGCCGCTCGCGTGCGCGTCTTTCCTCCACTGCGGCGTTTCTGCATCGCCGACCCCTCTCCTCAGCAGTTGTGTCACGGCCCCGGACGAACTCACGCCCGGCCGCCGAAGAAGTTGCTCGACGCGCGACAGGGGGAGTGAGACTCGAAGCCGATCGGTCGATCGACCGACAGCGGACGAGACCACGCCGCTCGATCCCCTGTCAACTCGCGCGGCCCCGCCGGGCCGCAGCACGGTGGCGATAGGGGCGAGTTCGACGCGGCTTGTCGTGTCAGCACGCGGCCCGGTGTTGGCGCACGGGCCGAGGCGAGGGCTGCTGCTGGCGCGTTGCTTCAGCGCACGGGCCAGGTGTCGGCCCAGGGTCGGGCCTGCTCGAAGGCCCACGCGGCTTGCAGCGCCAGATCATCGCGGTGACGCGCTGCGACGATCTGCAGGCCCACCGGCAGGCCGGCCCGCGAGAGCCCCGCGCGCACCGTCGCCGCCGGATGCCACGACATGTTGAAGGGGATGGTGAAGGCGCCGACGTTCGAGGGCGACTGGCGGCGGCCTTCAACCTCCTGGCGCAGCGGCCCGCGCGCCGCGGGCGGGTCGTAGGGGACCGTCGGCGTCAGCAGCAGGTCGAAGCGCTCGAAGGTCGCAGCACACCAGCGGTTCAACGCCTCGCGCTCGCGGCGCATCTGCCCGAAGAGGGCGGGCGTCATCTGCTCGGCGTGCATGATGCCCGTGAGAAAGCCGCGGCCGAAGTCGGCGGCGCGCTCGGGCAGCAACTCGGTGAGACCCGAGAGAATCTCGTAGCCACCCGATATCCCCCAGTTGATGCCCGGCTCCTCCGGTCCGCCCTGCACAAATTCGACCGCGTGGCCGAGTTCCTCGAAGACACGCGCGGCGCGTTCGACCGCGGTGGCGATGTCGCTCTGCACCACCGCGTAACCGAGATCGGGCGAGAAACCGATCTTGAGCCGGCGCGGCAGGTCGCGCAAGGTCGCTCGGTACGAGAGGCCTTGCGCCGGCAGGGAATTGGGATCGAGCGGATGAGCGCCACAAACGACGTCCATGTGCAGGGCCGCGTCCTCGACCGTGCGCGTCAGCGGGCCGTGCACCGCAGTGTCCATCAGGATCCAGCTATCGTCGGGACCGTGCGGGATGCGGCCGTAGCTCACCTTGTGACCGAAGCAGCCAGTGAATGAGGCCGGAATGCGCACCGAGCCGCCACCATCGCTCGCGGTCGCGAGCGGGATCACGCCGCCGGCGATCGCGGCCGCCGAACCGCCACTCGACCCGCCCGGTGTCAGCTCTGGATTCCATGGGTTGCAGGTCACGCCGAAGAGCAGGTTCTTGGTGATCGCGGTGTAGCCGAACTCGGGCGCGTTGGTCTTGCCGACCACGATCGCGCCGGCCGCACGCAGGCGTTCGACCTGGATCGAATCGCGCTCGGGCCGTGCGTCGCGGAAGGGGATGGAGGCGTGGGTCGAGCGGAAACCGAGTGCGTCCTCGAGTTCCTTGACGCCGAGCGGGATGCCTTCGAGCGCGCGCGCTTCGCCGCGTCCGATCCGGGCTTCCGCGGTGCGTGCGGCATCGAGGAGGGGGTCGGGATCGGCCACCTGACAGAACGCGTTCAGCACGGGCTGGGTTTCCTCGATGCGCCCGAGGGTCGCGCGCATGAGTTCGACCGGCGAGATCTCGCGCCGGGCGAGCCGAGCGACGAGTTCGGTGAGCGGACGGCTCAAGAGTTCCTTCATGATCTGCGTTCTCCCGGTCTATTTTTTAGCGGACGAGGGGCGCGCGGGATGCTGCGCCGGCTGGCGATTGTGCCGAACCCTCCGGGCAGGGCAAGCCGCCCGGCGTGCTCCAGGCTGCGGGGCAGATCGACCCGGGCGCGTCGGGCGCGATCGAGCCAGACCGCGGGCAGCGGGGCCTCGATGTGGACACGATTCGGGCGCGTCGGATGGGGCAGGTCGAGCCGCCAGGCGTGCAGCAGGAGGCTGCGATCGGCGGCACGGGCGGAGGAGGCCCGGCCGTCGGGTGGTCCGCTCGCCCGGGCGTAGACGGCGTCGCCCTCGAGGGGTGAGCCGAGCCATGCGAGGTGCGCCCGGATCTGGTGAAGACGGCCGGTTTCGATCGCGCAGCGGACCAGTGCTGAGCCGTCGGTCCCCGTGGCGAGGGTTTCGATGTGGGTCACGGCTTCCTCGCCACGCGGGTCGACCTCGGCGAGCTTGCGGTCGGCGCGGCGCCCTTCGCGCAGTCGCACCCGCACCGTCGTGTTGCGCCGGGGCGGCGCGGGCCTGGTCCAGCCGAGATAGGTCTTGCCGATCTCGCGCGAAGCGAAAGCACGGCGCAGTCGATCGTAGGCCGCGGGGGTTCGCGCGAACACGACGAGACCGCTGGTTGCCCGATCGAGGCGGTGCAGGAGGCCGAAGTCGCGTTCGGGTCCGAGGGCGACGAGTTGATCGCCAAAGCGGGCGAGCACGCCGCTGACCAGCGTGTCGTTGCCGTGACCGCGTCCCGGGCGTGTGACGAGCCCGCGTGGTTTGACGACGACGAGGAACTGGTCGTCCTCGAACGCAACCTCGAATGTGATCGCGGGGTTGGGCTGTGGCGTGGCGGAGCTCACCGGTTCATTCCGTGTGCAACACGCAGGCGGCGATTCGCCGCGGACTCGGGGCACGACACGAGCGCGTATACCACGGCTCCGGTCCGGCGCGGGCCGAGACAAATGCCGCGGCCCTGCATCCGGCCGTGCGCGGGTGGCGTGCACGCAGCGCGGCCCTGGGCTCGACGAGGGCCCCGGCCTGCGTGCGCGGGTGGCCGTGCACGCAGCGCGGCCCTGGGCTCGGCGAGCGCCCCGGCCTTCGTGCGCGGGTGGTGTGCACGCAGCGCGGCCTTGGGCTCGACGAGGGCCCCGGCCTGCGTGCGCGGGTGGCGTGCACGCAGCGCGGCCTTGGGCTCGACGAGGGCCCCGGCCTTCGTGCGCGGGTGGCGTGCACGCAGCGCGGCCTTGCGCCCGGCGATGGCCCCGGCTTTTCTGCGGCTGATGGCGTGGGGCATCGAGGGGGAGACGCGGCGCTGGCGCGGTGCCGTGGCTCGGCGCCCGCGCCGTTGGTTTCGTCGATTGTCCGTCTGCGCCCTCGGCGGCAGCCTTCTGGCGGCCTGTTCCGGGTCAGAGGTGACCCACCTGCCGCCCGGTCCGGGCGACGCCAAGCGTGGCGAGAAGATCGCCGCGCTCGCGGGTGGCTGCGGCTGTCACTCGGCTGAGACCGGCGCGCCGCTCTCCGGCGAGAGGGAGCTGCCGACACCCTTCGGAACGTTTTACTCGAGTAACTTGACGCCCGACCGGGAGACCGGACTCGGCGCCTGGACCGACGAGGAAATCGACACCGCCCTCCGGCGGGGACGGCTGCGGGACGGTACGACCGAGGCGCCCGTCATGCCCTGGTATGCCTATGCCGGTATGGCGGACGACGATGCGCGCGATCTGATCGCCTGGCTACGCACGCTCGAGCCCGTGCGGCGGCAGCGCCGAGCGGACGAAATCTGGATACCGCTGCCGCGTCTCGCCTTCCGCGCCTGGGTGATCCTGTTTTCGCGCTTCACCACGCCACCACGCAGTGCTCCGAGCGAGCCCCACGCGCGCGGCCGCTATCTGGTCGATCACGTCGCGATTTGCGGCGATTGTCACACGCCGCGTACTGTTTTTGGCTCGCCGGATCGCTCGCTGGCGTTTGCCGGCAACGCGCAGGGGCCCTTTGACGAGGTGGTCCCGAACATCACGCCGAACAAGGTGACGGGAATCGGCAACTGGACTGCAGACGACATCGTGAGCGTGCTCGAGATGGGCATGCTGCCCAACATGGATAGCGTGTCAGGGCTCATGGCCGAGCTCGTCGACGGGGTGCATGGCGCACCGGGCTATGCCCAGGCGCCCCTCGCGGATCTACGTGCGATGGCCGAATACCTCCGCACGGTCCGGCCGATCGCCCATGCGGTGCGCGACTCCGGCGCAGGGGACGACTGAGAGCCTGAAGTTTTATCTGATTCCTGTTCCAGGAAGGGGCGGCGGCGATGGGCAGCTCGACGTCGCGTCTCTTCCTCCTCCACGATTCCTTCGCCGACGTTGACGCCGCACCCCTCCGGTCGGTTGCCTGGGCTTCATACCGCGGCGCGGGCCGTACGGATGGCCAGCGCCTGGATCGTGAGGGTGGGGTTGTAGCCGCTCGAGGTCGGGAAGGGCGCGCCGTCCGCGGCGAAGAGGTTGCCGACATCGTGGAAGCGGCAGTGGGCATCGACCACCGAACGTCCGGGATCGGTGCCCATGCGGGAGGTGCCCATGATGTGGCGCCCGGTCGGTGTCTTGCCGCCCTCGTACACCGGGGACACGAATCCGAACTGGGCGCCTGACGCGCCGTGCAGAGCGATCAGTTTCGGTCCGTAGAACTCGCGCGCCGCAAGCTCGAAGGCGTGTGGTTGGTAGGTGATGCGCGGTACGGGGAGGCCGTTGATGTCGCGGACTGCGGGGTCGAGGTCGATCCGGTTGATCGCTTGCGGGGCGTCCTCGCCCTGCATGATGAGCACGGCGATATGCCCGCCCAGCGGGCTCGAGCGCAGGAAGCGCTTGAGGGCCTCCCCCCGGAAGCCGAGGTCGGCGTACTGGATTGCGTCGGTGATTTTTTCCGAATTGGTGCCGAACTCGACGATTCCGCCGAGCGGCCGGTTCGGATCGCCCGGCACTCCGCGGAAGTCGGAGAAGCCGTGCGAGACCGATTTCCCGCGCTCGCCGTGGAGGTTCATCGGGTAGATGCCCACACCGATCGTCTGGTGGTGGAACATCAGATGGCGACCGAGCAGGCCCGAGGAATTGCCGAGCCCGGGGCCGCCGGGATCGGAGAGAAAGCAGAGACGCGCCGATTCGATCGGACTCGCGGCCAGGAAGACCCGATCGCCCGAGACTCCGTCGAGGTTCCCCTCGGGGTCGAGGTACTCGACCCGTGTGACCGTTCGCCCGCTGGCGTCGGTCACGAGCCGGACGACGGTGCATTCGCTGCGCAACTGGACCCGCCCGCTCAGCAGGGCCCGCCGGAGATGATTGACCGAACCCTTGGCGTTGATCGGGCAGCCGTAGCCCGAGCACAAACCGCAGTCATTGCAGGGCGGCTGGCCCTCGTAGGGCCGTGAATTTTGCAGTCCGGGGTAGGGGAAAGGGTTCAGGCCGAGAGCGCGCGCTCCCCGCGAGAGCACTTCCGAGACGAACATCGGGGCACCGGGGGCCATCGGGTAGGGGCCGCTGCGCCAGGCGGCGAAGGGGTCGGCGCCCGCCAGTCCCTGCGCGCCGCCGATTCGCTCGGCCTCGGCGTAGAAAGGCTCGAGTTCGCTGTAGTCGAGCGGCCAGTCCGCAAAGTCGGCACCGGGCACAGCGCCGAGGTCGGTGCCGAGGTGGAAGTCGAAGGGCGCGAAGCGCGGCACCTTCATATCCGCGTGCACCCAGGCGCCGCCGACGGTCTTGGGCAGTGTATTGACCTCGCCGATGACCGTGCGCTCGCCGTCCGTCTCGCTCGGCCGGAACGTGCGTGGCTCGACTCGGGTCTGCTGATGGATGAGCTTGCGCGACGTCAGTGCCAACTCGTCGTTGGCGAAGAGAGGTTTTGGATTGCCGGGTGCGGGGTCGTCGAGGCCGAGGAAATAATTCGGGCCGGCTTCGAGGATGCAGACGTTCAGGCCGGCATCGGCCAGGGCGAGGGCTGTGGCGCCGCCGCCCGCGCCGGAGCCGACGATGACCGCGTCGAAGCGGGCGAGGCTCGTGTTGCCGAGGATCCCCGGTACGCGTGAGGGGTTTGAACTCATGGACGGTCTCCGTTCATCGGAATGCTTTCGTTGCCCGTGTCCGACGACGTCGAGTATATGACGCTCGCCGGTTTGCGATTCATGTTCATCGGGACGCTCTCGCGCTCACTGTCGCCGCAGCACTGGACATTCCGGACCCGGCTCGGGGCAGCGCCACGGTCGGGGACGGGACACCGCTGCTCGCGGAACGGGGCGCCAGCTCCGGCAGAGGGCCAGCCGTGGTCCAATCCAGCTCAGAAGAAGCGCTGTCCTCCCTGCACGATTGTGATCGTGTTGATGAAGGCTTCGACCTCGGGTTCCAAGGGCCTCCCGGGCCAGCGCGGATCAAGCGTCTGGTTGGGCTGCTCGGGGTTGTCGCGCAGCGTGTCGGTTGCGGGATCGTAGAAGGTGTAGCCGAGGGGCTGGCTGTCGCCGCCCCACTGGTAGTCCCGCCACGCGACTGCGTCGGCATTGCCGCCGTATTCGGGTGCGGCGAACATGCCCTGGAGGACGTTCACCGGGAAGACGCTGCGAAACTCGGGCGAGGTGGCTTCGATGGCGCCGAGGCGTTCGGCCAGAGGCACGGCCGCGAGATCGGCGTAGCCCTGCGCCTCCGCCCCTGCGGCGAGCGTCGCCGCCGCCGCGCGGTAGATCGCACGCAGGCCCGGCCATGCGGGCACGAGTGGTGCGTTGATGTTGCCGCCGGACACGCTCTCCGAGCCGTAGAGATCGATCCGCATCGAGTGCTCCTGCATCCTCGTCAAGGGTCGGTATGTCTCAAAGTCATTTTCGGGGAAGTCCGGTGACGGTCCCCCATCGGCGGCGGGAAAGGGTTTGCGTCCACTGAAGGGGCCGCGCGCATAGATCGCCGGTGGATCGTTGTCGAAAGCCGCGAGCAGGAAGTCGATGAAGTCGAGCGAGCGCGCGCCGCGGGCACCGATCTGTTCGCCCTCGGGTACGATCGCTTCCGCGAGTGCCTCCAGCGTGCGGTATTCGTCGGGGGTGAGAAAGCGGGCCAGTGGCTTCCCGCTCGGGTCGGCGTTGCCGCAGCCGCTTGGCCACGGGGCCAGCGCGATGACGCCTCCGGCGCTCACGATCCGGAGAAGGGTTCGTCTGCGGAGAGGTGCATCCAGCATGGGGTCGAAGCAATCCGGATTCGGCGAGACTGTCAACACGCGTCGCGTCTGACGCGCTGCGTGCGTCGCAAGCGCGGGATCGTCGGCGCCGCGTCATCTGGCCTCCTGCTGTGTCTGACGCGATGCCGTCGTCGTAACGGGTCCCGGGATCACGACGAGGCCGGCAGCAGGCGTGGGGTGGATGCGGCTGGCGCAGCGTAGCGGTCGCGCCTCCGCTCCGAGCCGCTGCATGATCGTCCGATCTTGGCCTTGCGCCGTCTGACGCCATGCGCGTGTGGCGACCACTGGGGCGTGTCTCGCCGCGTCGCCGCTCGCAGACGCCTCAGCAGTTGCGCCAGAGGGGGTCGCGCTTCTCCCGGAAGGCGGCGACGCCTTCCTTGGCGTCCTGGCTGCCAAAGACGCGCGACGACAGACTCATCTCGAAGTCGAGCGCGGCCTTGAGGTCGAGGAAGGTCGATTTCTTTGCTGACTCCTTGCAGGCGCGGACGGCGAGTGGGCCGTTCTTGCAGATCGTCTCGGCGAACTGGCGGGCTGTAGCCATCACGTGATCCCGCGGCACGACCGCATTGACGAGGCCCATCTCCAGGGCGCGTTGCGGGGTGATCCGGTCGGCGAGCAGCAGGACCTCCATCGCGTTGCACCAGCTGAGCTGACGCACGCTGTGGACGGTCGAGCCGCCGCCCGGGAAGAGTCCGCGCCGCGGCTCGGAGAGCTGGATGAAGGTGTCGTCGGCGACCACACGGAGGTCGGTGTTCCACAGCATCTCGAGGCCGCCGGCTGCACAAATGCCGTTGATCGCGGCAATGACCGGTTTGTGCAGCTCGAAGATGCGGCCGTCCCGGGTCTCGGCGCCGTCACGCAGCACGGCGACCAGGCTGTCCGAGAAGCTGTAGTTGGACCCCGGTTCGACTTTCTTCGATCCGCCAGCGCGCAGGGCCGCGGCGCGTTCGGTGACCTGGGTGATGAACTTCTTGAGATCCGCGCCGACGCAGTAGACGTCGCCTACTCCGGTCAGGATCGCGACGAAGGCCTCGTCGTCGTCGCGGTAGCGGATCCAGCAGTCGGCCAACATGCCGAAATGGTCGAGGTCGAGCGAGTTGCGGGCCTCGGGCCGGTCGATGGTGATGGTGACGATGTGGCCGTCTTTCGCGTAATGAATCGCCATGGGCTGCCGGCTTCGCGGCTCGGGGCGGCGATGTCAACCGAGATACAGCACGGCGCGTCGATCGCGTGGCGCGTTGGTCCTCGCGCGGGCCAGCGGGCGATCCCCTGCTGTAGCCGGAGCCGCGCGATCTGATCGAGGGGCAGGGCCGAGGATCGAAGCCATGGGCGACATCGGCTCGCTGGAGGGGGCGCACGGACGAGATCGAGGTCGCGCCGCGTCGCGCGTCCCGCGGACCCAGGCTGGAGGCGACGCACGGACCTGATAGAGGTCTCGCCGTGGGGCTCGCCGACGTCCACGCGCATCTCACTCACCCGCGCTTCGCGGGCGATCTCGTGGGGGTGATCGCGCGCGCTCGAGATGCTGGCGTGACTTCGATCGTCGTCAATGGCCTTAATGCTGCCGACAACGCCGCGGTGCGGGATCTCGCTCGTCGCGAGCCGGCGATCCGTCCCGCCTTTGGGCTCTATCCGGTCGATGCAGTGCTGCCCGAGATGCGTGCGCTCGGGATCGAATACCCACGCGAAGGCCCGGAGCCGCCGGTTGCGGAGAGCGTGGCGTGGTTGCGTGCGCATGTCGACGAAGCGTTTGCCGTCGGCGAGATCGGACTCGACGGCTACTGGGTTCCGGTCGAACTCTGGCCACGTCAGGAAGAGATTTTCCGGGAACTCGTGGCGTTGGCCATGGCCGCCGACAAGCCGATCGTGATCCATACGCGCAAGCGCGAGCAGCGGGCGTTGGAGATCCTCACCGAGATGGGTGCGCGCCGGGTGTGCTGGCACTGCTTTGGCGGCAAGGTCCGGTTGGCGCAGCGCATTGCCGCGCACGGGCACTGGCTCTCGATCCCGGCTAACGCACAGCGTTCGGAGAGCTTCACGCGGATGCTCCAGACGATTCCGCCGGAGCGGCTCTTGCTCGAGACCGACTGTCCCTATCTTTCGCCCGATCGTGTCCGACCAAGCGAACCGGCCGATGTCGCGGCCACCGCCGCCTACGCGGCACGCCTGTGGGAGGTCACTCCGGCAGTGGCCGAGGAGCGCTTTGCCGCGAGCTTTGCCGCGCTCTTCGGTGTGCTGCCGTGATGGCAGCGTGGTTGCCTTTGTCCTAATCAGGGCGCGGCGGGCGGCCGACGCCCCTGAGCCGCGCTGCGCCTCTGCCGCGCGGGCCGTGCGGCGACGAAGGGTGGGGAGTGGCGGAACAGAAGCGAGCCGGGGCGTACGCGCGAGGACGTGCGCGGGTTCGTGCCGGCGGACGGCGGCGCGGCGGGCGAAGGCGGCGTGGCCGCGCGGCGCGCCGTGCTCTTGCCCGACGTTCGGCGTTGCGTGTTCTGCAGATCCTGCTGCTGGCGGCCGGTGCCGGTGTTGCCGTGCTCGCGGTCATGGGCCGTTTCGGCGATCGGCTCGCTCCGGTGTGGCTCCTGCTCGCGCTGGTCGCGACCGTGCTCGTCGCAGTGCCGCTCGTGCTCGCGATCGACTCGATCCGGCGTCGCTTGCGGGGTTGGTTGTGGGTTCTGCCGGACCTCGCGGTGATGGGTGCGCTTGTCGCCATCGTTTGGTGGCAGCCGCCCCACCATGCGCTCGAGCGGGCGCGAGAGCTGCTGGCCGGCGAGCGTGCCACGCAGGTCCGGGTCGTCCGCCACCAGGTCTACGCTGCCTACCGCCGCATGGATCGGGCGCAGCAGCGCGTGATCCTCGAACGCGCCCGCGTCTTTGCGCCGACCGTTGCCGAGGCGGCGCGCGCCTTTGCTGTCGATCCAGAGTTGATGATGGGCGTGGCCGCGACCGAGTCGAGCTTTCACCCCCGGCCGAGCCACGACGGGGGGCAGGGTCTGTTCCAGATCACGGCCGTGCCGGAGAGCGCCCGGAAAGCCGCGCTCGAAGCCCTGGGTGCGAGTCGGCTCGACCCCGTCAATCAGCGACACAACGCGTTTCTTGCCGCAGCGACTCTCGCGGCCTACCGCGAGCAGATGGACGGGGATCTCTTCCTCACCCTCCTCGCCTACAATATTGGCCCCGGCAACGGTGGCCTGCGCACGATCATGGGGACCTATGGCGCGCGCAACTTCGCGCAGGCGCAGCCCTACCTGCGTGAGCTGCCGCGTGACTATCCGGTGCGCGTGCTCTCGGCCGCGCTGAGCTGGCGCATTCTCGAGCGCTTCGGTGCACTGCCGCCCTTCGAGGCGGGCGATGGCGCGCGGCGCATCCAGGCCCTTGGGGTGCCCGGGCTCGACGAGCCGACCTGGATCGAGAACGCGCTGCCCCGCGATGGCGATTGAGGGCGGCCCCCGCCGGTGGCGCCGCGTCAGGACACCGAGGGCGGCGAAGGCGAGGGCCGTGATCGCCAGATCAATATTCTGTTGTTGTGGCGGCGTGGCGAGGAAGGCCGTCTCGCGCCACGGCTCGATGAGGAGGCGAAGCGCCGAGAAGAGCCCGGCAAATGCGAGCGTGGCGCTGCCGGTAATCGGCACGCGACGTGCGGTTAGAACCGCGCCATGCGCAGCCAGCAGACCGGCGGCGCCGAGATAGAAGGCGAGCGCGTGCACGGGGGCCGAGGCCGTACTGGTGTCGGAGACGAATCCCTGCGCGACGTGGTTCCAGAACGCCGGAGAACCGGCGGGGAATGAGAGTCCCGGAAACCCGCGGGCGGGTGTGCCGAAGCAGCAGCCCGCGGCGAGGCAGCCGAGCCGGCCCACCGCCATGGCGATTCCGCTCCACGGAACGACGGCGTCGAGCAGCGCCAGCGCGGAACGCCTGGGGCGCAGCAGGCGGGGCCCGAGCAGGGCGAGCGTGCCACCTCCGAGCAAGAGCCCGCCCGCGATGCGCTGCCCCGATCGCGACCAGAATTCAAATGCACTGGACGGCCCCGCGCGCAGAGCCGCGAGCAGATCGTCGGGGGCGCCGAGTGCTGCGTGCAGGCGGGCTCCTGCCAAAGTCGCCAGGACCGTCAGGATCGTCAGCAAGAGCGCTCGCCCGAGGCTTGCCGGGGCATCGCCGCGCCCGCCCAGGCACGGCGCGCCGGCGTCGGGGTGCGCCCGTTCCGCCGTGTCCGTGCCGGCGTCTGCGAAATCATCGGGGGACAAGAACTGGCAGAGCGCGTGGGCGCCGCCGAGTGCGAACACGCACCCGGCGGCGCCCCAGGCCGCCCAGTAGAGACCGGGGAGATGCGGCCACATGCTCGTCCCCTAAAAGAAACCGAAGTCGAACCCGAAATCGATATCGATCGAGACATCGACATCGACATCGACCCGGACTTCGATGTCGGCGAGATCGCGCGGACCAACTGCACTGGTGGCGATGACCATCGCTCCCGGGCGACCCGCGGACGCCATGCCGAGGACCCAGGGATATTCGGACGCAGCCCCCAGCATCGGCGAGTCCACGGTGATGGTCGGCGAAAGCAAAGTGAGCCAGCCGGCAGGGCAATCGCCCGGATCCCACCAGTTGCACCAACCCGTCCAGGTGTACTGCACCACGCCGTTGCCACCCTGGCGCCGAAGCCAGGCGTTGGGCGTGTCCTGATCGACGTCGAGCGCAATGGTGGGCTCGTCGCCGTCGTCGGGGCCGTCGGCCACCGAGACGTGCATCCAGTCGGCTCGGTGAATACGTGTATCTACGTGGGCCGGGTGCTCCTCCTTGTGATTCCACGCCAGGTAGAAGGCCTGCACCTCGGGTGCCTCGGTCCACGCACTCCAGCGGGCCGTCCGGGGGTCCTGAGTGCGCAGTCGGAGGCGGGTCAGAATATGGGCGCCGAGCTGCGGCCGCGGCTGACCGCCGACGACCTGCACCGAGAAACTGTCGTCGAGGTTGGTGAACTCGAACCAGCCGGTGTTCCGGGCCGTCGTGAAACCTGCGCTGGTCCAGCGGCAGTCGTTGATGCAGTTGCCCAGGAAGTTGTTGAGAGGCGAGCCGGGAGGCTGGGGGGAGAGTGGGCGGAACTGCTGCTGCTGCACCTGCAATTCGACCAGCGCCCGCGGCGGGGCGCATTCGCCCTTGAGCCGGTCGAGATCGTTGCCCGCGAGGCCGAACGAGAGCACGCGCGGCACGCCGCCGGACGCGCAACTGCAGAAGGCCAGCGCCCGCGACGGGGTCCAGGGCACAAGCAGGAGTGCCAGCGCGAAGAGGGTTGCGAGGCGGCGGAGTGCAGCGATGCGGCGACGCCGGGCAAAGCGCTGATCCCGCAGGGCAGGGGTCGAGCGCGCGACGGAGCCGGCGAGTTGCTCGATGCGGCGTCGGGCGAAGGGCTGATCCCGCGGGGCGGGAGGGAGCGGCGCTCTGGCACGTGCGTCGTTGCCGCAGTCGCCCCGGGCGCTGCTGCTGGCAGTGGGAGGAGCAAGAGTTCGGCCGAGCCGCGGCCGGGCGGAGGGGATGCCAGCACCAGGAACGGAGCAGCGATCTGCCGGTGGCCTTGCTCCCGTGTGAGGCGGCCGGGCGGGGAGGACCGCAGCGTCAGGAACGGGGTGCATCGGTCTTCTCCCTTCCCGCGGACCGTCCCGCTGCGCTGTCGAGCAGAGCATCGAGCGCGGCCAGATCCGCGATGGCGTGCCGATCCAGGAGGCGGGCCGCGAAGCTGGCGAAGCCCTGCAGTGCGTCGCCGCGCTCGGCGTAGAGTGCAGCAATTCGCACCGCGAGGCTCGCCGGCTCGCGGCGCAACTCATCGAAGGTCAGGGTGGGGCCGCCACGGGCGGAAGCATCGTTGCCCCGGCGGGCCAGCCTCGCCAGCCGCTCGCGCGCGCCCCGGGCGCTCGCGAGCTGTCCAGCGTCGAGATGGGCAAGCGCCAGGGCGAGTTCGATGTCGTCCTCGAAGGGTGTCTCGCGCAGCGTGTGGCGCACATCGCGCAGGACACGCACGCCGGCGAGGCGGTCGCCGGACGCGTCGCAGAGGCGGGCGCTCGCCAGTGCTGCCGCCAGCCGCAGCGCGGGGTGCCAGCCGCGTCGCACGATATTGGTGAGTTGCGGATCGGGCGGCCGCGAGGTGTGGGCGATCAAGGCACTCCAACTTGCGCCGAGGAGGCCGAGGTCGCGCGCGTGTGCGATCCCGCTCGCCGTGGTGGCGGCGAAGTGCGGCGTCGCGGCCGTGCCGTCGCCGCGCCCCAGCGCCATCCAGCCGCGCGCGAGGCCGAGCAGGTGAACGACCTCGCCTCCAGGTGCGGTGGCCTGGGCGCTGGCAAGCAATGCATCAGCATCGTCAGCGTGGCCCTCGTTGAAGCGCAGCTCGGCCAGCAGGAGGGCGGCCTCGATGCCGGCCGAGGAGCGCGGTGCCTCGGCGATGACGGCAGCCAGCGCGCCGGCGGCATCGGCGGTGTGGCCGAGTGCCAAGGCATAGCGCGCCGTCCGCATTTCTCCCGGTGCGGGGACCGAGGCGCGGGCGGGACCGCCGCCGACCAGAGCGACGGCGGTCATCGTGGCCAGCGCCAGGACGGCGGCCCGGATCGGGCCACGCGAGTGGTGTGATGCGTCCTTGTGCCGAGCCGGCGCCGAGCGGCGTCGCCCCGGCGCGAAATGGTCGAGATCGCAGGTCATCTCGGTTTCTCCTTGACGCGCGAGGCGCGTCCCACGGGTGCCCGCGCGAGGGCAGCGGACAACGTTGCGGCCGTCGGGGGAGACGGCCACTCCCGAGCGGAGCACGGCCCATGCCACGACAGAGCCGCGCGCCAGCGGCCTTGACGGGAGCTTCGCGTTGCGGCCGATCCTCCGCTGCAACGCTTGGCACCGCGCGGCGTGACTTCGCGTTGCAGGGCTCTGCGTCAGGTCGGGCCCCAGCACCCACGTGGACGGCCACTCTCGCGTGTTGCCAGACGTCGCGCTTCTCGCGACGGCGTTGCCGTCTTGCCGTGCCCACGCACGGTGGGGCTTGTCTGCTGCCGGTTGCCGCCAGTCGTATCGTCGCCCGCGTTGCGGCTGTGTGTCGCAGGTGGCGCCCGCTCGGGGTTCTGGTCAGGCGTGCTTGGTGGGGGAGAGCGGGCCGGAGGCCCACTCTCTCGGGGCTTGCCGCCTATAGGAAGGGGAGGTCGAAGTTGGGGTTGAGCCAGTGCTGGGTGGGGTCGAGCAGGGGCGAGTCCGTGGCCAGCACGTTGGCGAGGATGGTGGCGGGGCTCATGCCGAGCCAGTGCTTGAGCACTGTGCCGTAAATGTCGCGCATGTCGCGCGAGCGCCACGGATCACTGGGCCCCTGCGTGTAGGGCGTGTTGCCCTTGTCGTCGAGGGCTGCGGGCGAGATGTTGGGATGGGCCTCGTAGATTCCGCCGTTGACTCCTCCTCCGATGACGAAGACGGGGCCCTGGGAGCCGTGATCGGTGCCGTTCCAATTCTGCTCGATGCGGCGGTTGAACTCGCTGTACACCAGCACGCAGACGCTCTCGGCGAGACCCATGTCGGCGAGGTCGTTGTAGAAGAGTTCGAGCGCGTCGCCGACCTCACGATGGAGTTCGCTGTGGCGCCCGCCGGCTCTGCCCGCGCCCTGATCGGCGTGGGTGTCGTAGCCACGCTTGCTGACCTGGAAGAAGCGCGCCGCCACGCCCGGGACGCCCTGGTTCACGCCGTGGATGATCCGTGCGATTTCGCGCAGGTCCGACGCGAGCCGCGTGTCGAGTTCCTCGTAGCCCGCGCTCCAACCGGCGCGGTCGGCTTCGTAGAGACCGTGCAGCGGCGGGTAGCTGGAACTCGCGGCCGCGGTCGCGCCGCCGGTGGAGCCCAGTATCCCCATCTGCGGCTGAAGGCTGGCCGCAGCCATGGCGTAGAGCGCATCAAAGGCGGCGCGGCGCGTGGTGTCGTCGTCGGGGAACCCCTCGTCGTAGGGGAAACCAAATGATTTGATCTTCTTCAGGGCGACGATGCTGGTCGCGGACTGACCGAACTCGAGCGCTACCAGTCGGTCCAGCGTCACCCCCGGAATATCAAGCGGGCCGAAGCCCTGGGCCTCGAGATAGCGACCAAACCAGCCACTACCCGCCCCGTTGAAGCGCTGACCCGTCTGCCAGATCCGGCGCGATTCGTCGTGCGAGAGGCTGTAGGCGGGGTAGCCGCAGTTCTGGACCACCGCGAGCCGGCCCTGGTCGTAGAGGTTCTTGAAGCCCGTGAGGGCGGGGTGGAGGCCGAGTTGAGCGCCGGTCAGCGGGTCGGTGCCGATCGGCAGGAGTTCACTCGTCGAGAGGCGCAGGCTCGTGCGGAAGTGCTCGTAGTCCGCGCGCAGCGTGCCCGAGCCGTCGTCGATCGGCGTGACGGTATTGAGCCCGTCGTTGCCGCCGTCAAGGAAAAGGAGGACGAAGAAGCGGTTGCCCGCGTCCGCCAGCGCCCGCGCGACAAACGGGTTGCCGAAGAGGCCAAGGCCGCCGAGTGCGCCGGTCGCCGCCGCAGTCTGTTGCAGGAAACGTCTTCGGCTCGTGTTCATGGGTCGTGTTCTCCCTCAGCGGAGCTGGCAGGCCGGTGATTGCAGGACCAGTGCTACGAGTCCGCGCAGTTTCCCCTCGCGGGTGTCCCAGTCGGACAGATCCACCGGAGCTGCGGGGGCACCATCGGTCAGATACTCGATCAGAACGTCGCGTTCGGCGCCGCTGAAGAGGCCCCCGACGCCACATGCATCCACCACGGCATCGACGATCGCGCCGCCGTCGGTGAGCGTGAGATCCATCACGCGAGCGGGATCGAAGATGCTGGTCGACGAACCCGAGCGGGCCGTGCTGACGTCGCGCGCGAACTGGAAGCGGGCGAGCATGGTTGCACTGGTCATCCACGACTCCTCCCAATCCCAGCCGAACACGCTCGGGGGCTCGAAGAGGCTCTGGCCCATGTTCTGCGCGTGCTCCGAGACCTGGCGGTAGCCACCACCCCAGATGACCGACCAGCGCCCGTGCGGGCGGAGTCCGAGCAGGCGCAGCGTGCTGGCGATGTAGTCGGCGGGCCAGCTCAGCGATTTGTGCTCCGCGGAACCGAATGGGGCCGTGCCCGCGGTCTCGTAGAAGGCGTCGTGCACCAGGATTGCGCGCGTCAGCGCCCCGAGGTTCCAGGAGACGTCGAAGCCCGATGCCGCGACGACTTCGGTCGCGAGGGGTTTGACCACGGCTGCCTCCGCGTAGCCGCCATGGCAGAAGAACTCGATCAGGCGTGCCGCCAGCCGGCGGGCCGTCGTGACCTCGCCATCGGAGTCGCGATGCTCGAAGATATGATCGACGACACGGTCGATCTCGCTAGCCCCTTCGCCCTGATCATCGAACTCGCGGCCGCCCGGACCGAAGCCGCCTACCTCCGTGAAGATGCGCTTGTCGCCCCGCAGGGGGAACTTGGCGCGGGTGTCGTGGCGGCTGGGATCGAAGTAAGCCTTGCCCGAGGATACGTAGCGCCAACCCGTGAAGGCGCGTGCGATCTGGACGACATCCGCCTGGGTGTAGTTGGGGTTGCCGTTCAGATCGGTGACGCCGAGCGTGAAGAGTTCGAGCAACTCGCGGGCGTAGTTCTCGTTCGGTATCTGCTTGTCGTTACGGACCGTGTCCAGGAACTCCATCATCGCGGCGTCGCGGTTTATGCGCTTGGTGAGTGCGCGAAAGTCCTGGCGGCAGTACTCGCGCAGCAGCCCGTTCTGTCGCGCCATGAAGCGCGGGCTGTCCACCATGGCGTTGCTGGTCGCGAAGTGGTCGTGGAGGAAGAGGACGAGCTTCTCCTGAAGGCCCGGGGTGGTCTTCGCGGTCATGTATTTGAACCACTGGCCCTGGGTCTCGTCGATATAGCGGCCGCCGAAGATCTTCTTCGAGACCGGGAAGCCAAGCGCCTGGTCGGCGGCCTCGCCGCGCGTCCGCCCCGCCAGGGCTGCGACCTCGGCCGGTTTCGCGCCAAAGCGCGTCCGGCGCAGGAAATGCCGCGCCTCGGCGGTCGCCAGCACTGTATTTTCGTCGCCCATTTCTTGATCTCCGAGAGGTGTCTTGAGTGGACTGCGTTGTCTGTAGCGGCCGTGTGGGCCCAGCCCTCTACCGGTCGGTTCCGGGAACCCAACCGTTGCGCGGCGCCCCCGCCTCGATCCATAGCCGCACGATCTCGACGGGGATCGGTCGGAGTCTGGGCTTGCCGAGTGGCATGGGAGAGCCCATGCCCGGCTCGAGCGCGCCGTCGAGCTTGGCGAAGAGAAAACTCGTCGCCGGGTCGCCGACACCGTTTTCGCCAGCGACATCGGGAGGCACCGTCTGCGTGATGCGCTTCCAGCCACGCGCCCGTGCCGTGCCGTTCTGCGGCTCGACGCCGACCAGCGAGGCAAAGGAGGCGCCGCTCTCGAGCAAGAGCCCGCCGCTCATGCCCTCGGAGTCGTGGCAGCCACCGGCTGCACAGCTCGCGGCGAAGACCTGCGTCTGAATGCGCTCGAATGTGGAGTCGAAAATACTTGTCACCGCACAGCTCTCTGGCGCGGGCTGGCATTCGAGTCGCAGGGTATCGGAATCAGTCCGCGACACGCCCAGCACGAACTCGGAGCGGGTGTGGACGCGGAGGGTCTTGCGTTCCGCCGCGCAGCGGCCGCTCGCAAACGGGCCGCGCACGGGCACGGTGATGCCGCTCGGGGTGGTGCAGGTATCGGTGGCCGTGGTCGGCGGATCGAGTTGGCTGTCGGCACGGGACTGGAGCGCCTGGAAGCTCGTATCGAAGAGCGGATCGCCGTTATCGGCAGCGTGCTCGACGCGGATCGCGGCGACGCCACGCAGCGTGCAGCGCGGATCAAAACTGCTGTTGGCGCAGAGCGAGACCGGGAAGACGCAGCGGCCGTTGATTTCGCCGTCGCTATCGCAGGCGCTGCCATCGGTGCAGGTCCAGCGGCGCTGCGGCAGGGCCTCGGGCACGTCGAAGACGGCGAGGCAGTCGGTCGCCCGCGAGCCACCTCCGGCGACGATCCCGGCGCGCGCGGGGGCGCTGGCCAGGAGGGGGGCGGCGAGCAAGCAGAGCAGAGCACGCCGATAGTGAGTGTGGGGAGCGGGCATCGAGACACTTTAATCCAGGAAAATCGAAGCTGGGAAGCGGGCAGGCCACGACTTGGCCCTGCTTCCAGCCTAGTCTGGATCCGGCCCAAGAGGAAGCTCGCCGACGCGGCGGTGTCGGGAGCACAGGATCTGTCCGCTCCCGAGAGCAAGCGAGGGGACCACTTAGGCGGGTCCCGGGGTAGGCACGGGATCCCATGAGAGACCCGCCGACGCGGCGGCCGGGCGCCGCCGGCGACCTCCCCGAGGCTCCCCGCCACCGGCCGCAGGCGGCATGCCCGGCCTGGGCATCCGTCGATCCCGAGTGCCGAGCTGGAGGCCCGCGGGTCGAACGTGAAAGCCGCCCCCGCGCGCCCACTGGATGGCGCGGAGCCCGAGCGCCGCCTCCCAGCTCAGGCCTTCAGCGAGCCCCCGGGTGACGCCCCGTGTCGCGCGATCTGGTCGCGCAACGCGTGTCCGAGGTGGCTGTGCCGGCGGCCGTAGCCGGCATAGATCACGATCCCGAGCGCGAGCCACACCAGGAGCCGCCACCAGTTCGCGACCGGCAGCGAGAACATCAGCAGCAGGCAACTGGCGATGCCAAGCACGGGAACCAGAGGCACCAGCGGGCAGCGAAAGGGCCGCTCGGCCGCGGGGTTGGTGCGCCGCATGATGAGAACTGCGGCGCACACGATCACGAAGGCGAAGAGCGTTCCGATGTTGGCCATGTGCAGGAGAGCCCCGATCGGCAGCAGCCCTGCGAGCACGGCAACGAAGAGGCCGATCAGGATGGTGCTCCGCCAGGGCGTCTGGAAGCGGGGGTGGACGTCGGCAAAGAAGCGACTCGGCAGCAGTCCATCGCGCGACATGGCGAGGAAGACCCGCGGCAAGCTCAGCATCAGGACCAGCAGCACCGAGGTGATGCCGGCCACGCCGGCGATCGCGATCACGAATTCGGCCCAGCCGAGTCCGACATGACTAAAAGC
>SXLG01000033.1 GCA_005777805.1 Pseudomonadota bacterium | reverse complement strand
GCGCCGTGCAGTGCATGGTTGCTGCGCTCGACGACGCCGGAATCGATCCCGAGAGCGTCGGTTACGTCAATGCGCACAGCACCTCGACACCCTTCAATGACGCCAACGAAACTCGCGCCAGCCACGCGGTTTTCGGCGCGCACGCCGCACGCCTTGCCGTGAGGTCGACCAAATCGATGCCGGGTCACGTGCTCGGCGCGGCGGGCGGGGTGGAAGCCGTCTATTCGATTCTTGCTCTCCGCGAGGGCATGCTGCCGCCGACGATCAACTACGAGGAGCCCGATCCCGAGTGTGATCTCGACTACGTGCCGGGCGTGGCGCGCCATGCTGACATCGAGGTCGCGATCTCGAACTCCTTCGGTTTTGGCGGGACCAACGCCACTCTCGTGTTCCGGCGCGCCCCAGGCGCTGCCGGGTGAGTCCGTGGTGACGGTCGGCGATCCGCTCGCGGGCCGGCTCATCTTCGTCGTCGGCAAGGGAGGCGTGGGCCGAACCACGGTGGCGATCGCCACGGCGTTGCTTGCCGCGCGGCGTGGGCGCCAGGTGCTGGCGGTCGAGACCGAGGGAGCCGGCGCGCTCGGTACCGGGCTCGCGGCACTGCGTTCGCTGCACCACCCGCCGGACGGCATCGAGCGCGTGCGGCATCTGGTGATCGAAGGTCAGGCGGCCCTCGAGGAGTACCTGGGCCTGATCATCCCGATCCGACGGGTGTTGCGCACCGTCTTCGAGAGTGGCGTCTATCAAGCTTTTGTCACCGCTGCGCCGGGACTGCGCGAGCTCATGACAGTGGGCAAGATCTGGTACGAGGCGTCCGGCCGCGAGGGCGAGCCCGGTGCGCCGGATGTGGTGGTGGTCGATGCGCCGGCTACCGGGCACGGCCTGCAACTGCTGCGCATGCCCCAGAGTGCCGCCGAGGCTTTCGGCGTCGGCCTCGTGCGGCGCGAGGCGCTGCGCATCGTGGGTCTCCTGCGCGATCCGCTGCGCACGGCCATTCTCGCCGTGACCACGCCCGAGGAGATGCCGGTCAGCGAGACCATCGAGATGCTCGACACGGTCGAGCGACTGCACCTGCCCGCACCCACGGTGGTGGTGAACCAGGTCCACCGCGCGCCCTGTTCCGAGGCCGAGGGTGCGCTGGTCGAGCGGGCCGCCGGCGTGGCAGGTGTGGGTCCGCTGGTGACCACGGTGGCACGGCTCGCGCGCAACGAGGCCCGCTGGGCCGAAGCCGGCGCGCGTCAGATATGCCGCCTGGAGCAGCGCGCCGGGCGAGCCCTGGTGCGGCTGCCCTATCTGTTCAGCGAAGAGTTTGGGCCCCCGGAAGAGCTCCGGTTGACCGATGCCCTGGGCAGCGCGCTCGCGGAACGGGCGCGGGCGTTGCGGGAGGCGGGATGAAGCACGGCCGGAGCGCGGGGCCATCCCGCAGCCGCGACTCGAGGCCACCGGATCGGGGCGGGGGAGGGGCGGGGCTGGCCGCACTGCTCGAGCACCACCGGGTGGTCGTCTGCGTCGGCTCGGGCGGCGTGGGGAAGACCACCGTCGCGGCGAGTCTCGCGCTTGCCGCGGCGTGTATCGGTCGGCGCACGATTGTATTGACGATCGATCCGGCACGGCGTCTCGCCGACTCTCTCGGTGTCGGTCCGATCGGCAATACGCCGCGCCCGGTCCCGCTGGACGGTCTGGCTGCGCGCCCCGGCGGCAGCCTCGACGCGATGATGCTCGACCAGAAGGGGAGCTGGGACGAGTTGGTCGAGCGACACGCCCCCTCGCCGCAGGTCGCTGCCCGCATCCGCGAGAACCCGTTCTACCAGCAGCTCTCCGAGAGCTTCGCAGGCTCCCAGGAGTATATGGCGGTCGAGCAGCTTGACTCACTCGTCGCGAGCGGACGTTGGGATCTCGTCGTGGTCGATACACCGCCGACTCAGCACGCGATCGACTTTCTCGAGGCGCCACAACGCTTGCTGCGCTTCCTCGACCGCGGCGTCGTGCGCTGGTTTGTCTCGCCCTCGGGGGGCATCGGCTGGTCGGCGCTCCAGGTGATGAACCGCACCACGGGTTTCCTGCTGCGCCAGCTCGAGTCGGCCACGGGACTCAAGACGCTGGGTCAGGTGAGCAACTTCTTCAATGAAATGAGCGGCCTCTTCGATGGTTTCGAGGAGCGCTTCCAGCGGGTGATGGGCTTGCTCAGCGATGCTCGCACGGCGTTCGTGTTGATTGCGAGTCCCGACGAGCAGGTGCTCGGTCAGGTCGACTTCCTCATCGGCCGGATGAATGCGCTCGACATGCCGCTCAAGGGCGTCGTGATGAATCGCATTCACGACGGCGTCCTGGGCCCGGAAATCGAGGCGGCAGGCGACGAGGCTCTCCGTGCCGGGCTCGAGGCAGCCCTCGCACCGCTGGTCCCCGGCAGTGACGATCTGGTGCGGCGACTGCTCGAGAACCTCCGCGCCCATCAGGCGCGAGCGCGTGGTGACGCGCTGCGGATCGAGAGTTTCCGCGACGATCTCGGAGCCGCTGTCCCCTTGGTCGAGGTACCGGAACTCGACGGCGACGTGCACGATCTGCACGGTCTGGCGGGTCTCCGGGGCTACTTGCTGGCTACCACGCCGCCGTCGCCGTAGGTCGCCGAGATCCAATCGTAGCTGTCGCAGCGGCCGCACTCGCACTCGGCCTGCCAATTCGCCTCGACCCGGCCGCAGCCGGCGCAGCGGTAGGCGAAGGCGCGATGCGGGCCGGCGGCCGCGCGCTGGAACTCGTGCGCCGCCTCGGCGGTGGCGCCGCGTGCGAGTGCAATCTCCCCCGTGACCAGATCGTGCTCGGGGCCCCGGTCGTCGGTCCGTTCCATCCCGGCAAGTTCTGCATTTGCTTCGTCGAGATGGCCGGCGGCGGTCAGCGTGCGCGCGAGCACGAGCTTCGCCAGGGCATTGCCGGAGCGGCTCGCGATCACACGCAGGCGTCGGATCGTGGCATCGGGCGAGGTCACGGCCATCTCGCGCAGCCGCTCGAGGATGGCGCCACTCGGGCGGCGCCGGGCAGCCTCGTCGAGGATGCGTTCCGCGCCACGCTGATCCCCGGCACGGATCATATGATCGACCAGCGCCAGGATGGCTGGGGTGAAACCGGGAAACTCGCTGACGATCCGGGCGAGAGCCTGCCGGGTCTCGGGCCCGTTCGGGGCGGCCTGCAAGGCGCGGTAGCGCAGCACGAGCCATTGCTCGCGCGCGCTCTCCCGGCGCGGACCCTGCGGCTCGCAGGCCATTCGTCGCCGCGCCAGCTCGATGGCGTCTGCGGCGTGGTCGCTCGTGCCGAGGAGCGCGGCGATGCGTTCGAGGAGGTGCGGGCTCGCCGGCAGGCGGTGCAGGGCTTCGCGGTAATCCTCGATTGCCGCGCCGATGTTGCCTTGCGCGGCGTGGAGGTCGCCGAGGCGGGCGAGCAGACGGGGGAGGGGACCGAGGGCGGTGCGCAGGTCGTCAAGGATGCGCTGCGCGCGTGCACCGTCGCCGAGCCCCTCGAGCGCATCGACCAGGGCCAGGGCGGCTTCGAGGTCGTCCGGGCGGCGCTCGACGGCGCGTTCGAGCAGACGTGCGGCCGCTGCCGTCTGGCCGGACCACAGGCGCTCGATGCCCTCGTCGCGCAGGCGTTGAGCGCCATCGCGAAGTCGCCGGCGGCGATTGCCGCGCAGCGCCAGCGCGCCGCGCATCAAGCGTCGCGTCGCGGCGGTGAGCCAGGCGGTCGTCAGGCCGCTCGCGAAGGCGCCGAGCACGAGTGCGGCCAGCGGCCCGGCCAGCGTTCCGAGCGGACCCAGCGAGAGCGTCGCCACGCCGCGGTTGAAGTGGAAGAGCAGGCCGGTCGTGGCCGCTGCTACCAGCAGGGCCAGTCCCACGACCAGCGTTTGCAGCCCGGAGCTCATGCCTACGTGGGGCGGCTGGTGGGGGTGGCGATCGCGTCGGGCAGCGGTACGCGGGGCGCCTGAGCCCAGAGATGTTCGAGGTCATAGAATTGGCGCGTGGTCTCGTAGAACACATGGACCACGACGTCGTCGTAATCGAGCAGGATCCACTGACCGAGGCGCGTGCCCTCGATGGCGAGCGGACGGGAGCCCAGCGGGCGCAGGTCCTGGTCGATGCCCTCGGCGATGGCGCGCACCTGGGTGTCGGAGCGGCCCGAGACCACAAGGAAATAATCCGCCACCGAGGACGCGCCGCGCAGGTCGAGCAGTACC
The DNA here is from genome assembly GCA_005777805.1 of Pseudomonadota bacterium. Lineage (GTDB taxonomy): Bacteria > Desulfobacterota > Binatia > UBA12015 > UBA12015 > SXLG01. Next base: position 12,503 of record SXLG01000033.1, on the reverse strand, counting down.
GGCTCGAGGGCCTTGCGTTCGGCCGCGGCGTGGGCACACGCGAGGGCGACTTCGAGGGCAGTGGGGGGTAGCTTTGCCGCCGCGCGGGTCATGGTCTTTTTCAGGGGTTCATCTCCGCTCCAGCGCCTGTTTCGCTCGTCGCGACACCGTAGAGCCCGCGCCGGAAAATGTGGGCCGAAACAGCATCCGGCACGAGGTAGCGGATCGAGCGGCCCGATCCCAGTCGGCACCGGATATCGCTCGAGGAGATGTCGAGACCGCTGACCGGCACGAACTCGAGGCGATGGCCGCTGCCGTGCAGGTAGCAGGCGGCGTGGTCATCATAGAAAAAATTCCGGGTCACCGCGATGGGCAGACGGGCGAAGTGGCCCGAGTCCTCGCCGCGTCCGACCACATCCGGTGGGCGCGAGGTCACCACCAGATCGACGCACGCGAAGATAGCCTCGAACTCGCGCCAGGAATGGATCTCTCGAAATGCGTCATAGCCAAGGATAAGAGCGAACGCCGTCTCGGGATGGCGCGCGGCCAGCTCGCGCAGGGTGTCGATCGTGAAGGAGGGCCCGGGGCGCTCGAGTTCGAGGGGTTCGACCCGCAGTCCCGGGGCCGTGCCCACCGCACTCTCGAGCATGGCGCGGCGGTCTTCCGCCGGGGCCAGGACGTCGCCTGAGCGATGCGGGGGCTCGCGCGCCGGGACCAGCCAGACCTCGCCGAGGCCCGCTTCCTCGCGCACTTCCACTGCCATGCGGAGGTGACCCAGGTGGACCGGATCGAAGGTCCCGCCGAGGAGACCGATGCGCGAGATGGGCGCCATCACGAACTCTGTGTCCTCTCTAGCAGGTGGGAAGAGCCGAGCGCAGCCGGTCCCACGTCATTCGTCGGTTCGGCGCGCGACAGGATCTCGAGCCGAGGGCCGTCGGCACACGTCATTCGTCCCCGTCGGTCAGGACGAGGTCGTCGCGGTGCACCACGGCGCCACCCATCGTCGCGTAGCCCAGGATCTCGTGCGCCTCGTGACTCGAGCGCCCCGCGATGCGCGTGAGGTCGGCCGCGGCGTAGGCGACCAAGCCCCGGCCGAATTCAGAGCCGTCCGGCCCGAGCAGGCGGACGCAGTCGCCTTCGCCGAAGCGTCCCTCGCTCCGCAGGACTCCCGAAGGCAGGAGGCTGCGGCCCTCTGTGAGGACGGCATTGCGCGCCCCGCTGTCGCAGTGGAGGTCGCCGCGGGGGCTCCTGCCGAAGGCAATCCAGTGCTTGCGACGGGCGAGCCGATTCGCGCGGGGCAGGAAGAAGGTGCCCTCGTCCTGTGCTGCGTCCAGTGCCCGGCCGATCGCGCCATCGTGCCGGCCGTGCACGAGAGCGGTGGCGATGCCGGCCGCAGCCGCGCGACGGGCGGCCAGCAATTTCGATCGCATACCGCCCGTGCCGAGCGCCCCGGCGCCGTCGCCGGCCGTCTCCAGCGTGCGGCCGTCCACCCGCTCGACCACGGCCACGCGCCGGGCTGCGGGGTCGAGCCTCGGATCGCGCTCGAAGAGGCCATCGACGTCGGTCAGGATCAGCAGAAGATCCGCGCCGACCAGATTGGCAACCAGGGCCGAGAGCGTGTCGTTGTCGCCGAACTTGATCTCGTCCACGGCAACCGTGTCATTTTCATTGACGACGGCGAGCGCGCCGAGACGGTCGAGCGTGGCGAGAGTGTGCTCGGCGTTGAGATACCGGGCGCGCGAGGCCAGGTCGTCCGAGTCGAGCAGCACCTGTGCGATCGTGATGCCATGCGGCGCGAACGCCCGCTCCCACGCGGCCATGAGCCGGATCTGCCCCACTGCCGCCGTGGCCTGGCGCTCGGGGATGTCGGAGCTGGCGCTGGTGCCGAGCACGGCCCGGCCGGCGGCGATCGCCCCGGAACTCACGAGAGTGATGCGGAGCCCTTGCGCGCGCAGGAGGGCGATCGCGCCGGCGATGCGCGCGACCGAGGAAGGATCGAGGCCGCCGGCGTCGGCGAGGACACCCGAGCCGACCTTGACGACGACGTTGCGCACTCCCGCCAGCAGGTCCGCGCGCCGCGCCCGGACATCAGCAGCGGGTTTCATTCGGCAATCACCGGTTGGGCCTGGGCCGCCGCTTCCTCGCGGGCACGGAGCACCTCCCGGTACATGGCGCGCACCAACTCGGCCGTGCCCTCGCCCGTGAGGGCCGAGACACCGAGGACTTCGCAGCCCCGCGGCACGAGTGCAGCGCGCAGGGTCTCGAGCCGGTCGGCCGCATCGGGTATGTCGATTTTGTTACCGACCACCAGGCGTGGCTTGGCCGAGAGATTTCCGGCCGCCTGGCGCAGTTCGTCCTCGATCGCCTCGAAGTCCGCCACCACGTCGCGCGGCTCGGCGGGGGCGAGGTCGATCAGGTGCACCAGCACCGAGGTGCGCGCGAGGTGGCGCAGGAAGCGGGTGCCGAGCCCTACGCCGCGATGGGCGCCCTCGACCAGGCCGGGGACGTCGGCGAGCACGAACGAGGCCCCGAGATCGATCCGGACCACGCCGAGCTGGGGCACGAGCGTTGTGAAAGGGTAGTCGGCGATGCGCGGCCGGGCCGCCGAGAGGCGCGCGACAAGTGATGATTTGCCGGCGTTGGGCCGGCCGACCAACCCGACGTCGGCGAGCAGTCGCAACTCGAGCCGCACGCGGCGCTGCTCGCCGGGTTCGCCGGGCTGGGCATAGCGCGGCGCCTGGCGGATCGAGGTTTTGAAATGGATGTTGCCAAGCCCCCCCCGGCCGCCACGCGCGATCACCAATTCGCTCTCGGGTCGGTCGAGGTCGCCGAGCAACTCGCCGGAGGCCATGTCGAAGGCGAGGGTTCCCACGGGAACGCTCGCGACGAAGCTCTCGCCTCCGGCGCCGTGCTGGTCCTTGCCGCGGCCGTGCTCGCCGCGCTCGGCTTTGAGCCGGGGACGAAAGCGGAAATCGAGCAGCGTGGAGAGGTTCCGGTCGGCCTGCAGGATCACGTCGCCGCCCTTGCCCCCATCGCCGCCCGAAGGGCCGCCGTGCGGGATGTACTTCTCGCGACGGAAAGCGACACAGCCACGGCCGCCATCTCCGGCGGCGACATCGATCTGGACCTCGTCGACGAACTTCATCGTCGTGTCCCGTGGGGTCGAGTCGTCTCTCGGGCCCGGCGGTCCGACACCTGCCGCGCCCGCTTCAGATCCGGCTAAGCCGAGGCGCTGGTGGCGTTGGCGGCGGGGTTGGGCAGGATGCTGACGCGGCGCCGGTCACGGCTGAAAGCCTCGTAGGTGACCAGACCGTCGATCTTGGCGAAGAGGGTGTAGTCGCGCCCCATCCCGACGTTGCGCCCGGGGTGGATGCGCGTGCCGAGCTGGCGCACGATGATGTTGCCGGCACGTGCCTGCTCGCCGCCGAACATCTTGATGCCGCGGCGTTGGCCGCGGCTGTCGCGGCCGTTCTTGGTGCTGCCCTGACCTTTTTTGTGCGCCATGGTTGCGTGACTCCGAACTCAGTCCACGGCGACGACGCGAACGGTCGTGACGGACTGACGGTGGCCTTGCCGCCGCCGGTAGTTCTTCCGGCGTTTCTTCTTGTAGACGAGGATCTTGCGCTCGCGCTCCTGCCCGATGATCACGGCCGCGACGCGAGCCCCCGCGACGGTCGGCGTACCGATCGCGAGACCGCTCTCGGATTGGCGCAGGAGCACCTCGTCGAAGGCGATTGCGTTGCCGACTTCGCCGGCGAGTTTTTCAACTCGCAGGACGTCGCCCGGCTCGACTCGGTACTGCTTGCCGCCCGTCTTGATGACCGCATAACTCATCGGAAAACCCTTGTTCGCTGAGAGCCGCTCGGGTAGCGAAAGCCCGTGCCGGCGTCAACCGCGACCGTGCCGCACTTGGTGCTCTATACCCGCCGCGGGTGCGGTCTGTGCAGCGAGGGCGCTCAGGCTCTGGCCGAGGCCGAGCGGCACTTCGAGTTTGTCCTGCGCGCGGTGGACGTCGACGTGGCTGGGGGCGAGATCTTGCGCCGCTTCGGGCCTGAGGTCCCGGTGCTCGAGATCGATGGCGAGGTGGCCCTGCGCCACCGGATCGACCTTCGCTCCGTGCGGCGCTGCCTGGCCGAGCGCAGCGGGGTGGGGCTCGTCGGCAGTCTTCGCCGCCGCTGGTGGCCCGTCCGCGCCTGGCGGGCCTGACCATGGCCCGGATTGCGGTCGATACGCTGGGCGGTGCTGCGGCCCCCAGCGCCGCAGTGGAGGCGGCAGCAAGGGTATCTCTCGAGGGGATCGAGGTGGTGCTGGTCGGGCACGTCGACCGGATCCAGGACGAGTTGGACGCGACCTCTTACGATCCGCGGCGCATCTCGGTGCGACACTGTGCCACGGCCGGGGATGAGCCGGTGGACGGCTGGCGCGCACTTCTTCCCCGGCGCGACTCCTCGGTCGCGGTCGCCGCCCGGCTGGTGGCCGAGGGTGAGGCCAGCGCGTTGGTCACGGCCGGCCCGCCGGCGGCGACGGTGCTGGCGGTCGCGCGCTTCTTCGAACGGCTTCCGGGGGTGGGCCGGCTCGGTCTCGCGAGCGTCTATCCGCGCGAGATCGACGACGCCGGGCAGGACCCCTTTGCGCTGATCGTCGACGTCGGGGCAGCGCTGCGCTGCGAGGTCGCCGATCTGGTCGCATTCGCGCGGCTCGGCAGCGTGTGGTCGCGCCTGGTGAGCGACAGTGCTGCGCCGCGGATTGGGCTCTTGAACAGCGGCGCGGACGAGGACGCCGGCGGCGATCTGCTGGTCGCGACGCACCGCCGCCTGCGGGCGTTGCCCGAGCTCAACTTCGTCGGCAACCTCGAGGGCTCGGAGCTGACTGGCGGTCGGGCCGACGTGGTCGTCTGCGAGGGCCTCGTCGGCAACGTCGTCATCAAGCTCCTCGAATCGATCGAGGATGTCGTGGCGGCCGTGGCCCAGCATGGCGGCAGCGAGGGCTGGCGGGCACGGCTCGGGATCCGCCCACTGGCCCAGCAGATCGCGCGGCTGCGCGAGATCTCCGAGCGACCCGGTTACGCCGGAGCACCCATCCTCGGTGCGCGACAGATCTGCTTGCAGCTCCATCCGCGCTCGCGTCCGCTCGCGTTCCGGAACGCGCTCAAGCTCGCCGCTAAAGCAGTGCGCGACGACGTGGGAGGGCAGATGCTGGCGGCCGTAGCGGGACGGACACCGTGACGCCCCAGGGGAGGGCACGGCCGGTCGTCACCTTTCGCTGGGATCTCGACAAGACCTATCTCAAGACTGAATTCGAGCGTTTCTCGAAGCTCGTCCGGCTGCCCTTCGAGCGCGCGGCCGACAAGACCCACGTGCCGGGCGTGCCCGAACTGGTGCGCGGGCTCAGGCGCACGGCGCTGGCGCGCGGTGAAGAGCCGCGTGTCCTCTTCCTCACTGCGACGCCGCCGCAGATGGCCGCGGCCATCCGCGAGAAGCTGGCCAATGATGGCGTCGAGATCGACGGCATCGTGTTCAAGGATCAACTTCGTCTGCTCGTACGCGGGCAGTTGCGACAGATTCGCGATCACCTCGGCTACAAGCTCGACGCTCTTTTCGAGAGCCGTCTCGCCGGCGAGGCCCGTGGCGTCGAGCTGCTCTTCGGCGACGACTGGGAGAGCGACCCCTTGATCTATTCGATTTACGCCGAATGGCTGGCGGGACGGCTCGCGCCGGCAGAACTGGGGGGGCTGCTTGCCCGGATCGGCGTGCCCGAGGACACGCGCGAGGGCCTTGCTGAACGCGCAGGCGTGGCGCTTGCCGAATCCGGGGCCCGGGTCGAGCGGATCTACATCCATCTCGAGCGGCGCACGCCACTGGCGGGCTTTCGTGCCTACGGGCCGCGGCTCCTGCCGACCTTTTCACCACTCCAGGCTGCCGCAGATCTCTTTGCGCGACGGCGGCTCGATGACTCCGGTCTGCTCGAGGTGGCCCACGCGGTGGCCGCGGGCGACGGCGCGGGTGGGCGCGGGCTGCTGAATCTGCTCGATGATCTGGTGCGCCGCTCGGCGCTGCATCCGGGCTGGCGGGCGCGGGTCGCGCTCAGGCTCGGGCGGGCGTCGGTGGGTCGACTCGAGCGGCCGAGCTGGCGCGCCCGCGTCCGAGCGCTGGGGCGCGCGCCCGCACCGGGCTGCGACGACCCGCCGCTCCTGTGGGAGTCCGCGGTCACGGTGCGCGATGTTGGGCGCGCGTCGCATCGGTCCACGCCGGGGCCCGGCGAAGACGGTGCGTCTCCCGCGGCCGCCGGCGACGCGGAGCCCCACTCGGAGGACTAGCGGCTCACCCGGGCCGTCGTGTAAAAAATAAGCCCGCCCGGGGCCCCGGGGCGGTTGCGTCGCGCTCGGTCAGAGAGCGGCGACGTTCTCTTCGACCACGAGGGGGCGCAGCCCGCGGTCGCGTAGCTCGCCGGCGATCTGGCGGGCCTCGTCGTGCGCGGGACAGGGACCGATGCGCACGCGGTAGAGCGGCGCGCCGTCGCGGTCGATGCGGGTCACGTAGGGCCGCCGTTGCAAGCCGCGCAACGGCGGCCCGCTCGCCGGGGCCAGGGCCGAGATCGCGTCGCGGGCCTCGCGGGCTCGTTCGGCGTCCCGATATGCGCCGACCTGAACGGCCCACGCCACCCGCAGCGGCACTTCGCCGAGCGCCCGGATCGGGTCGAGCTGGACCGGGGCAGTACCCTGTCCGACCATGCCGAGCCGGCGCGCGGCGGCGAGCGAGAGGTCGATGGCGCGGCCGGCCACGTAGGGGCCCCGGTCGTTGATCCGGACGATCACCCGGCGTCCGTTCTCGAGATTGGTCACCCGGACGTGGCTGCCAAGCGGCCAGGTCCGGTGCGCGGCGGTGAGCTGAAACTGGTCGTAGCGCTCGCCGGTGGCAGTGCGGCGGCCGTGGAAGCCCGGCCCGTACCAAGAGGCGACCCCGGTGGCGGAGGTTGGCGCGTTGGCTGCGACCTGAGCGCAGCCGGCGACGAGAGCCAAGGCGAGCAGGGCGAGCGAGCGCAAGAGCCTCGCATGGCGGGTATTGTGTGTCCCGGAGGCGATGTCGCGGGCGTCGGCCGGAGCCGCGAGCGAGCGCATGAGCGTCGGTTGCTTGGCGTGCGAGGACCGGAGATCCCCAATCACCGCCGGACAGTCGCCTGCCAGCAGTCGCGTGCGCTTCTCCCCCATAGCCACCGCGAATCTCCTCTCGCCCGCAGCGTGGCCCCCCGGCCGCCGCGAGTCGGCGACCCTAGCGGACACTGCTCCCGAGGTGAAGCGAACCGGGATGGGAGTGCGCACAAATGAAATGACGCCGCCCGCCCTACCCACCCGGGCCGCTGCGCGGGTGACAGGTGAGGCGCCGGCCGTTTTGACAAATGATCTGTCCGCTCTGGGGCCGGCGGTTCTACGAGACTGAAAACCTTGGAATTGCTGGGTTTTCTGGCAAGCGGGCGGCCCTTGGCCTGGTCGAGGCCGGACCGAGCCGGGGGACCTTGGGGGTCCCCTCGAGAGGGCGGACTCCACGACGCTGGCTTGGGCGCGGCTGGGCCTCTCGGGCTGTGCAGTCGCAGGCTGACGAAGACGGCCGCGCGACACGATCGACCTGAAGCACGTGCCCCTCTCTCGATCTGCCGCCGCAGGCTGTCGACGCCGGCGCGGTTGCCGGGCGCGCCGAGCCGCGGCCCCTCTGGGGGCGGAGTGATCGGGGACGTTCCGGGTCGGGCGATCGAGGGCGCGGCACTCCCCGCGGCGATCAGCTTTTGCCCGCGACGTAGGTGCGGATGGACTCGATCTCTCTGGGGCTCAGGACGCCGTCGAAGGCGGGCATGCCGGCGGCGGACTTGCCGCGGGTCACGACCTCGGCGAAGGCGGCGCGCACGTCGGGGGCCGAGTGGCGCAGGTCGGGGACGCCGGCTCCGCCCGCGATCGCGCCAGAGCCGTGACAGCGGGCGCACCAGCGGTGGTAGAGGTCCTCGCCCGCGGCGTACCCGCTCGGGGGGCTCTCGAGCCGGGCCGTCACCACAGCCGGCGTGATCGGCTGATCATAGAGCGCAAAAGTGAAGACGCGCCCCGTCTGATCGGTGTTGCCGCCTTGCCGGGCGGCGTCGCCGTCGGCGAGCGCGAAGGCGCCGCCCCAGCCCGCGACCACCGTGACGTCCTGGACACCGCCGGCCGACCAGGTGATCGGGCCGGTGTGGAACTCCCACAGGAGCCGGCCCGCGTCGGCCGAGAGTGCCAGGAAGCGGCCGTCCGTCGTGGCCTGGAAGACCAGATTGCCGGCGGTGGTGAGCGTGCCGCCGTTCCACGGCATGGCGTAGGGGTGGCGCCAACGTTCTTTCTGCGCGACGAGATCCCACGCCAGTAGATGGCCGCTGACGATCTCGCGCGCCAGCGTGGCGAAGACCTTCATGTCGGTGCCGGTGTTGAAGTGCTCGCCGATGCGCTTGGGCGAGGGGTGCATCAGGTAGGCGCCGAGGATCTCCTGCGCCGAGATTGTAGACCAGCCCCGTTTGCGGGGTGAACGACATCGGCTGCCAGTTGTGGCCGCCAAACGTCGTCGGTCGCACCAGCGCGAGTCCGCTCGAGTAGTCGGCACTCGGGTCCTCGATCGGCCGCCCGGTCGTTGGCTCGACACCCTTCGATCAGGTGACGGTGACGTAGGGTTTGGCCGAGATGAACTCGCCGGTCGCGCGGTCGATCACCCATCGGTGGTCGCAGTTGCATGGCTTGACGGCAGGGTCACGAGGAGGGCCATGGTGAAGGTTGCGAGCAGCACTCTCTGAGGTCGCGTCATGTTGGTTGCCCTGCACGATCCCGGAGTGAAGGGAAGAGAAACCGCCGCGCGCATCTCGTTGCGCTGCGGTGCCGGCGCGGTCTTCCCGCGACGGAACCGGTGTCTTGCGCGCGCCCGCGAACCCGAAGTGCGCTGGCGCTCGGGCGCGGTCTTCCTGCGGTCGAACGGGTGTGTCTTGCGCGCGCCACTCAACCCGAAGTGCGCGGCCCCCTCGGGGCCGGAGCGCCTCCAGCGCATGCAGGGGCAGTTCCACGTCGGCGGGATCATCGAACGGAGCGGGTGGTGAGCGAATACTCTCGGATAGCGTCTGCGACGTTGCAGGGAGCGTCCCCTCGACTAACCGGGAGGTGGTGGATCGAGAGCAGTTTGCCTTCTCCGAGAGCGGCCCCTGGCAGGTGGACCCGAGTGCGCTCGCGTGGCGCGCGGAGGTGGGGCGGCTGCGCGAGGCGAGCCGCATGCGGGCGGCCGACCTCGGTCGCCGCCGGGCGCTACCTCCGGTGGCCCGCTTCGCGCAGGCAGCCCGTGCCCTGCTCGGTGCACTGCTTGGCTGGAGCGTCGGCGAGCGGCGGCGGGCTGGCGAGAAGTCGCGCGCCGGGCTCTCGCGGCGGTTGCGGCTGGCGTTCGAACGCCTCGGCCCGGCCTACATCAAGCTCGGGCAGATCGTTTCCTCGGGGCGTGGGATCTTCCCCGACGAACTGGTGGCGGAGTTCGGCAAGCTGCGCGACCAGGTGCCGCCCGAGTCATTCGCGGTGGTCCGGCGCGTGGTCGAGGCAGATCTGGGACGGCCACTCGGGGACGTCTTCTCGGAGTTCGAGGAGACCTGTCTCGCCTCGGCCTCGATCGCCCAGGTTCACGCCGCCACGCTGTGCACGGGCGAGCGGGTCGTGGTCAAGGTGCAACGGCCGGCGGTGGGCGCCACCGTCGAGAGTGACGTGCGCGCCATGGCCTGGATCGCCCCCTGGCTCGTGGGGCGGTTGCCCTATGCCGCGTTGGCCAATCCGCCGGCGCTGGTCGAACTCTTTGCCGAGACGATCACCGAGGAACTGGACTTCCGGCTCGAAGCAGAAAACATGCTCGACATCGCGCGTGTGCTGCGAGAGGCGGGACACGCCACGGTGATCGTGCCGCGACCGCACCCGACGCTGGTCACGCCGCGGGTGCTGGTCATGGAGCGTCTCCATGGCTTCAAGATCGAGGAGGTCGAGCAGATGCGGGCCGCGGGCATCCAGCCCTACGACGTGCTGCGCGCGCTGCTCATCACCTTCATCGAGGGGGCGGTGATCTACGGCGTCTTCCACGGCGACCTGCACGGCGGCAACCTCTTCATCACGCACGACTCACGGGTCGCCCTGCTGGATTTCGGAATGACGGGGCGCATGGACGAGCGCCAGCGCCGGGCGTTTCTGCGCCTGATGATGACCGGGATGGTGAACGACGTGCGCGCCCAGCTCGAAGCGTTTCGCGATCTGGGTGCGCTCTCCGCCGATGCCGATCTCGATGCGGTGATGAGCCTCCTGCGGGTGGAGGAGCCGGTCCGCGATCCGACCAAGATGCAGGGCGACGAGCTGATCCGCGAGATTCAAACCGTGCTGCGCGGCCTGCTGGCACATGGCGCGCGCGTACCGAAGCATCTGCTCTTCTACATCAAGAATATGGTCTTCTTCGATGGCGCAATCGCCCAGCTCGCGCCGGACCTCGACATTCTGGGCGAGGTGGTGCGCGTCTATGGCTACTTTGCGACGACCCACGCCGAGCAGATCGCGCGGGACATCGGCTTCGACGCGACCCACGCCGAGGTCGATCTCTCGGGCATGCGGCGCCAACTCGGACTCGAGGGCGAGGTGAGTGCGCTCTCCCACCGCGAACTCATCGACCGCCGCCGGATCCTCGATCAGAAGCTGCAATCCGGCGCGCGACGCGGCTGAGCACGAGCGGCAGCCCTGCCCGCAGGGGCGGCGCGCGGCGCGCCTGACGCAGCGGGGCGTTCGCCGCTCGGCGAGGTCAGCATCTGCGCTGACGACCAAGGGCACCTGATCCTCGCCGCAGCGGGGGGTTCAGCCGCGGGGAGACGCACGCCGCGCAGTCGCATGGCGACGAACATGGGGCTTTTCGTTGCTGCGGGGGGGCAGATGCAGGGCGACAGACGTGACCGCAGGCCGGCCGACGGCAATCGCCCTTCTCGTTGCCGCGGGGGCGGTTCAGCCGCTGGGCGGGGAATCCGCGAGCGTGAGGCCCGGGTTGTCGTCGGCGAGGCGGCGCAGAAAATTGAGTCCGTCGGAGAGCAGGACCGGCCGCCCGGCGCGGTCGTAGACCAGGCGCGTGGCGCGCGAATGGCGCACCAGCCCCGGCTCGAAGGTGCCCCCTGGCCAGCGCGCGACCGAGAAGGAGAGCGGTGCCAGCCGTAGCTCGACGTCGTACTCGGCAGCGAGCCGGTGTTTGAGGACGTCGAACTGGAGCTGTCCAACAGCGCCGAGGATCGCTTCCCCGAGGCCGTCGCGGTCGGTGAAGAGCTGAATCGCGCCTTCCTGCGAGAGCTGCTCGAGACCCTTGGTGAGCGCCTTGCGTCGCTTCACCAGCCCGACCTCGACGCGCATAAAATGCTCGGGCGCGAACACGGGGAACGGTGTGAAGGCGACGTCGCCGCATGCGCTCAGGGTATCGCCGATCTGGAAGACACCGGGGTCGAAGAGGCCCACGACGTCGCCGGGGAAGGCCTCCTCGGCCTCGATGCGCTCGCGGCCCATGAGCAGAGTCGAACGCGCGAGCCGGATCGCCTTCCCGGTGCGCTGGTGGACCACCATCATGCCGGGCTCGAACGCGCCCGAGCACAGGCGCAGGAAAGCAATGCGATCGCGGTGGCCGGGATCCATGTTTGCCTGGATCTTGAAGACGAAGCCCGAGAAGGGGCTTGCGACCGGATCGATGGTGGTGCCACCGCTCTGACGTGGGGCGGGGTGGGGGGCGAGCTCGACGAAGCGTTCGAGAAAGGGCCGCACACCAAAGTTTGTGAGCGCGCTGCCGAAGAAGACCGGCGTCTGCAGGCCGGCGGCGACCCGCGCCGGATCGAAGCTCGCGCCCGCACCCTCGAGCAGCTCCAGACTCTCGGCGACCGTCGCGGCGTGGCTACCGATCGCGCGCTGCACCGCAGGCGAGTGGAGTTCGCCCGTGACGACCTCCTCGTCGACCAGAGCCGTGCCGTGATGGCCGCCCGAGAAGAGCAGCACGCGCTTGCCGAGTCGATCGTACACGCCCCGGAAATCGCTTCCGGCGCCGATCGGCCAGTCCAGCGGTACCGATTCGATGCCCAGCACGTCCTCGATCTCGGCCAGCAGGTCGAGGGGGTCGCGGCCATCGCGATCCATCTTATTGACGAAGGTGAAGATCGGCAGACCGCGCAGGCGGCAGACCTCGAAGAGCTTGCGCGTCTGTGCCTCGATGCCCTTGGCGGCATCGATCAGCATGACTGCGCTATCGGCCGCGATCAGGGTGCGGAAGGTGTCTTCACTGAAATCACGGTGACCGGGCGTGTCGAGGATGTTGATGCGCGTGCCGTGCCAGTCCGCGTGCAGGACCGAACTCGACACCGAGATGCCGCGCTGCTTCTCGATCTCGAGCCAGTCGCTGGTCGCGTGACGGCGCGCCTTCTGCGCCCGGACGGCCCCGGCTTCACGCACAGCCCCGCCGAAGAGCAGGATCTTCTCGGTCAGCGTG
>SXLG01000032.1 GCA_005777805.1 Pseudomonadota bacterium | reverse complement strand
GCTCAGGAACCTCCGCTCTCGACGTCGGCGCGTAGTCGGCGCTTGTCGATCTTGCCACTCGGGGCACGCGGAAACTCGGCGACGATGACGAGTTGCTCGGGGAGTTTCTGCGGCGTGAGGTCGCGGGCGCGCAAGAAGGCCGTGATCTCCGCGAGCGAGGGCGGTGGCGCGTCCGCACCGAGCCGGAGGCAGGCACACGCCCGCTCGCCGGTCGCGGCATCGGTCACCGGGACGACGGCGGCTTCGACCACGGTGGGGTGCAACGCGAGCAGATCCTCGATCTCCCGCGCGCTGAACTTCTCGCCCTTGCGGACGATAATATCCTTGACGCGCCCGGTCACGCGCAGGTAGCCCTCGCCGTCGAGCACCCCGAGGTCGCCGCTGCGGAGGAAACCCGCGTCGTCGAGGGTGTCGTGATCAAGGGCCGGGTCGACCCAGCCGAGGAAGAGGTCGGGACCACGTGCCCGGATCTCCCCCTCCTGTCCCGGCGGCAGCGAACGGCCGGTGTCGTCGCAGATGACAATCTCGACGCCGGGCATGGCGCGGCCTTCGGTGTCGCCGCCACGTGCCAGCGCGTCCTCGGCTGTGGTCGTGGCGATCGTCGGGAATTCGGAGGAGCCGTAAACCCGCTTGGCGACCAGGCCGGGGAGCTCGCGCCGGGCGCGGTGGATCAGTTCGGCGGGCACACCTGCACCGCCGCAGGAGAAGAGCCGCAGCGAGGAGAGGTCGTGCCCTCGGCGCGCCGGCACGTCGAGGATCTGCTGCAGGAAGGTCGGCACCCCGACCATGTAGGTGACGCGCTCGCGCTCGATCAGCGCGAGCGCCTGAGCGGGATCCCAGCGCTCCATCAGCACCGCCCGCGTGCCGAGCAGCGCCGGGGCCAAAATGCCGTGCACCACGCCCGAGACATGGCCGACGGGCGAGGGCATGAGCGTGACGTCACCAGGGCCGAGGCCGTGCACGGTGGCGAGGCTCGCGAGTTCCGCGGCGAGCGTCTCGTGGCTGTGCATCGCGCCGCGCGGGGCTGCGGTCGAGCCGGAGGTGTAGATCACGACCGCGACCTGGGCCGGATCGGGCTCGGGCAGCGGCGCGCCTTGCCCGCCTGCGGCGACGAAATCGTCGAACGCTTGTGCGGGCGTGGGGGGGTGAGTGTCCGTTGCCCCGCGCACGACCACGATCTCGGGCGCCGAGGTGTCCGGCTGTGCCGCGATCGCCTCACGGGCGCGCGCCAGGCCGTCGCTGCCGCGCTGTGCTGCCGCCACAACCACGAGGCGCGGCCGGGCCTCGGCCAGCACGCCGCCGAGTTCGCGCGCGCGCAGGATGTCGACCACCGGCACCACCACCGCACCCGCGAGACATCCGCCGAGTAGCGTGACCGCGGCCTCCCAGCAGTTCGGCAACTGGTAGACGATGGCGTCGCCGGGCCCGATGCCGTGTTCGACCAAGGCCCTGGCGAAGGCTTCTGCCCGGGCGAGGAGATCTGCCGCCGTCAGGCGCTGCCGTCCGTCGACGAGCAAGAACTCGTCGGGTAGGCGCAGTGCGGTGTCACGCAGGAGCGAACCCAGGGGCCGGCCGCGCCAGAGACCCTTTGCGCGCAACCTCGTCAGGCGCTCGGCCGGTGGCCGAACGTCGCCGATCCGACGCGGAACCATGCCCGCGCATATCATGGCGCGGGCATGGGGCATCGCGCTCGGATCCTCGGCCGCGGGCTCGCAGGTTCGTCCCGGCAATCTCGGGGCTCTCGGGGGCCGCCGTCTTGACCACCCGACTCTCGGGCAGGTAGACGGGTCGAATCGCGGCTTCAGGAGGCCGAACGGCGATTCGTTTTTCAGACGCGGGAATTTTCGGGCGGAGGCGGACTGCAAGATGGGGCAAGGGCGGACGAGAGCTGCTTGGATGTCCGGAATGCGGATGATGCTTGCGCTGGCTGCGCTGGCGGTTCTTCCGGGAGAGGTCCTGGCCGGGGCGCGCGTGGTCGAGAATCTCTTCGCCGTCGCGGCTGTCGAGGGCGGGGCGGTCTACACGGTCGGGCAGTTCGGAGCCGTCTACCGCTCCGAGGACGGCGGCAAGGTCTGGATCGCACAGAAGACGCCCACGACCGAGGATCTCTTCTCGGTGGATTTTGGTGACGCCGTGCACGGTGTCGTGGTGGGCCGCTCCGGGGTGATCCTCACGACGGGCGACGGCGGTGCCACCTGGGTGGTCCGCAAATCCCCGGTCGACCGGAATCTCTTCGCGGTGCGCTTCGCCTCGCCCACCCACGTTTTCGCCGTGGGCGATTGGGGCGTGGTGATCGAGTCCAGCGATGCCGGCGCGACCTGGAAGGACCGCACACTCGACGAGGACGTGGTGCTGACCTCGATGAGCTGGCCCACGCCCGAGTTCGGGGTGATCGCCGGCGAATTCGGCAGCGTGCTCGTCAGCCACGACAGCGGCGCCACCTGGGAGAAGAAGCCTACCGGTACCGACAAGACCCTGTTTGGGGTCGATTTTCGCGATACCCAGGTCGGCTGGGTCGTCGGCATGGACGGTCTTGTTGCGGGCACGCGCGATGGTGGGACCACGTGGCAGGCGCAGCACGGCACGTTCGAACTGCAAGCGCTCGAGACCCTCGGCGTCATGGACGCGCTCCAGAACCCTGGGCTCTACGATGTGGCCGCGACCGCCGAAGGCGCGGTCGTGGCGGGCGACATCGGCCATGTGCTGGTGAGTCGCGACGGGAAGCACTGGGAAGAGCGCCGGTTGCCGGGCGAGCGGAGTCTCGCCTGGTTGCGCGGTGTCACGGCCTTGCCGGCCGGTGCACTGGTGGTCGGGGCGGGGGGTCTCACCGTCCCGCTCGAAGGGGCCGATCTTCGGCCTGTGGGGGAGGCCGCGGGCGCGCGTTAGGCGTGCTCCCGCGCGAGATGAGTCATGCTGCCACGCCGATATATCGAGGCCTACCTTTTCTTCCTCCTGCGTCACAAGGGGAAGGTGACCTCTGTCATCACCGCCTGCACGATTTTTTTCATGTACTTCATGTGGAACCACATGGCGGTGGCCACGAACTTCTTCGACCTCTACCCGCCAGGCCATCCCTACATCCAGCTCTACACCAAGTATCGCTCGATGTTCGGCACGGCGAACCAGCTTGTCATCGTCGTCGAGACGCCTGACGGGACGATCTTCGACGATCCCGAGACCTTCCGGAAGGTCGATCGCATCACGCTCGAACTGCTGCAGGATGTTCCCGGCGTCAATGGCGAGCAGGTGCTCTCGATCACGCACCCGAAGCTCAAGACGACGCTGACGTCGGGTACCGGCATCAAGGTCGTCCCCATGACCTACCCGAGGCTTCCCGAGACGAAGGAAGACCTCGACTTCATGAAAATGAAGGTTTACACGACCGAGGGTATCCGCGGCTTCTTCGTCTCGCCCGATGACAAGGCCACGCTGATCGCCGCCGGCTTCTGGGAGGAGTACTTCGACCTGCCGGGGATGCTGAAGCAGATCGAGGCCATCGTGGCGCGCGAGACCGATGGCAAGCATCGTATCTACGTGACCGGCCCGCCGGTGCTCCACGCCTACTTCATGCAGATGGTGCCGGCGATGATGTGGGTGCTGATCGCCAGCATCGGCACCATGATCCTGATCCTGTGGTTCGAGTTCCGCAGCTGGCAGGGCGTCTTCATCCCGATCCTCTCGGGTGGGCTCAGCGCCATCTGGGGGCTCGGTTTTGGCGGCCTCTTCGGGCTCTCGCTCGATCCGCTGGTGCTGGTGGTGCCGCTGCTCATTTCGGCGCGCGCCCACTCGCACTCGGTGCAGTCGATGGAGCGCTTCCACGAGGAATACGAGAAGCTGGGCGACAAGAATGCCGCGATCGTCAAGTCCTACACCGAGATCTACGCCCCGGCGATGGTCTCGATCGCGGCCGATGGCCTCGCGATCCTGACGCTGATCGTCGCTCGCATCCCGATCATCCAGAAGCTGGCGATCCTCTGCAGCTTCTGGATCATATCGATCTTCGTCAGCGTGGTGACGCTGCACCCGATCATCCTGGCCTACGTGCCGGCGCCCAAGCATCTGGCGACCCACCACGAGAAGAATGTCTTTGCGCGCGTCTATGACCGCTTCGAGCAGTTCCTGATCTGGTGCTCGACCGCGTGGCGGCGCCAGGGCATGGCGCTGATTCTGCTCGGGCTGCTCTTCACCGGCTTCTACTTCGCTCACAAGGTCAAGACCGGAGACGCGACGCCGGGCGGAGCGCTGCTTTATGCCGATCATCCGCACAACGTCGCCTTCGACTTCGTCAACAAGAACTTCGTCGGTGCCAGCCAGTTGATCGTCATCGCCGAGGGCAAGCGGAACGAGGCGTTGAAGGATCCGCGTGCGCTGGAATCGCTCGATCTCTTCTCGCGTTGGATGCGCCAGAGCGACGAGACCGGCGCGATCGGCGGCTCGATCTCGGCCACGACGATGCTCAAGCGCATCTTCCGTACCTTCCACGAGGGTGACCCCAAGTGGGAGATCCTGCCCGCATCGGCCGATCACGTCGGGCAGCTCTTCTTTCTGCTCACGTCGAACACCGGGCGCGGCGAGATGGACCGCTTCTTCGACATGTCCCAGACCGACGCCACGCTCACCGTCTTCTACAAGAACTACAACCACGACGTCATCAAGCAGTCTATCGCCAAGGCCAAGGAGTTCATCGGGACCGAGGTGAAGGCGGATGACCCCGTGCGCTACCTGCTCGCGGGCGGGCTCATCGGGATTCTGGCGGCGACCAACGAAGAGGTCGAGTGGTCCTATCGCGTCAACCTGGCGCTGATCCTCGCCGTGGTTTTCGTGCTGAGCTACCTGACCTACGTCTCGGTGATCGGCGCCTTCATCGTCATGTTGCCGTCGCTGATCTCGCAGCCGCTGAGCGAAGCCTGCATGTACTGGTTTGGTATCGACTTCAACATCAATTCGCTGCCAGTGGCGGCGGTCGGCATCGGCATCGGCATCGACTACGGCTATTACGTCCTGAGCCGGATCGTCGAGGAGTATCCGAAGGACCGGAACTTCGACAACGCGATCGTGCGGGCCTACAGCACGACGGGCAAGACGGTGCTCTTCACCGGGCTCTCGTTGACGGCGAGCATCATCTTCTGGTGCTTCTTCCCGATGAAGTTCCAGGCCCAGATGGCGCTCCTGCTGGTGATCCTGCTGGCCTTCCACCTGGTGGGCGCGCTGCTCTTCATTCCGCCCATGGTGTCGCTGTTGAAGCCAAAATTCGCCCTGCAATATGCCGACGATCACGATCGCCGCATCCTGGAAGAGGGCATCATCGACCGGGACGAGTCCGAGGCGCGCGGCGACAGCTCGAGCCGCGCCGGCTGAGGTCGCCCGCTCCGGCCGCGGGCGAGAGATCCCCAGTGGAATTTCGGCCGGGAGCCGAGGAGGAGACTTTCCGGCGTGCGGTGCGCGACTGGCTCGGGCACGCGCTGCCGCCGGGCTGGCGCGACGGGACCTTTGCGCGGCCCCGGTCGGCCGCCGATCGGGTCGACTTCGCGCGGCGCTGGTACCGCACTCTTTTCGACGGTGGCTGGGCCGGGATCTCCTGGCCAGTCGAGTACGGCGGTCGGGATCTGAGCGCGCGCCAGCATCTCGTCTTCAGTGAGGAATACGTTCGCGCGGGCGCGCCGGATCTGATCGACGTCGGTGTCGGCCCTGGCCTGGTCGGCCCGACGATCATCGCCCATGGCACGCAAGCCCAGAAGGAGCGCTTCCTGCCGGCGATTCTGCGCGGCGAGGAGGTCTGGTGTCAGGGGTTCTCCGAGCCGGCGGCGGGCTCGGACCTGGCCGGCCTGCGGACGCGGGCGGTGCGCGACGGCGACGCACTCGTCGTCTCGGGCCAGAAGGTGTGGACCAGCTTCGCTCGCTACTCGGACTGGTGCATCCTCGTCGTCCGCACGAACGCCGACGTGCCCAAACATCGCGGTCTCACTTTTCTTCTGCTCGACATGACGCTGCCGGGCATCACCATCCGGCCACTGGTCGAGATGACGGGAGTCGCCTGGTTCAATGAGGTTTTTCTCGAGGACGTGCGAGTGCCGCTCGATTGCGTCGTGGGCGAGATCGACCGCGGCTGGGATATCGTCATCACGACACTCTCGCACGAGCGGGCGTCGGTGACGCCGTACCCACGCATCCAGGCCGAGCTTGACGCGCTGGTCGCCCTGCTCGGGGCTCGGCCCGACCAGGCGCGTGACCCACGGCTCCGGCAGCGCGCGGCACAACTGCGCTGCGAGGTCGAAATCCTGCGGCTCAGTACCTGGCGGAGTCTCAGCAACACCGAGCACGAGGGCCGCCCCGGTCCCGAGGGTTCGATGCTCAAGCTCCTCTGGAGCGAGATCGAGCAGCGGCTCTTCGAGCTCGCCTTCGAGATCGAAGGCACGCACGGCCTGCTCGACGAGAACGACCCCGCGGCATTCGAGGGTGGCCGCTGGCAGTACGGGCTCTTGTGGTCGCGCGCGGCGACCATCTACGCCGGTACGTCGGAGGTGCAGCGCAACATCATCGCCCAGCGCGTGCTCGGGCTGCCGCGAGGGTGATCGGGCCGGCAGCGACGCGGGCGGCTCTAGTGGCGAGCTTGCCGGCGCCGACCGCGGGATGGCAGGGGAATCGGGGGGGCCGTGCCGCAGCGGCGGACCGCGGCAGTTTCGCGAACACGAGGGCGGGGAAGATTCGGAACGGCGGAGACATGTTCGGGGTTAACGAACGCCGCGGCAGCTCCGCCAACACAAATGTCGGACAAGAGGGAAAAGATCATGGCTGACGTCGAATTTGCCAACGAAGCAGGTGTCCTCTGGATCACCCTCAACCGCCCCGAGCAGATGGGTGCGATCACGGCACCAATGCGCGACGAGATGGTCGAGCGCTTGACCGCAGCCCGCGCCGATCTCGACGTGCGCGCCGTGGTATTGACGGGCCGTGGCCGGGGCTTCTGCACCGGTGCCGACCTCTCCCAGCCCGGCGGCGGCGCGCCGCTCGCGCCGTGGGCGGGCCGCACGCGCGAGGTGATGCGCGGCGGCGCGCAGAAGCTCTTGCGCGCGATCTGGGAGCTGGAGAAGCCGGTCCTCGCTGCGGTCAACGGCACCGCCGCCGGGCTCGGCGCGCATCTCGCTTTCTGCTCGGACCTGATCATCGCGGCGGCGGGCGCGCGTTTCATCGAGGTCTTCGTGCGGCGCGGCATCGCGGTTGACGCCGCAGGCGGCTTCCTCCTGCCGCGCGTGATGCCGCTCGCCAAGGCCAAGGAACTGGCGTTCTTCGGCGAGGGCCTCACCGCCGAGGAAGGGCTCGCCTGGGGCGTCGTCAACAAGGTTGTGCCGGCCGAGGAACTCGAGGCGACGGCACGCGAGTGGGCGGGCCGCCTTGCCGCCGGTCCGACCTTCGCGATCGGCATCTCTAAAAGGCTCTTGAACCGCGGCACGGAGACCGGCCTCGAGGACATCTTTCACGAGGAGGCGTCGCTGCAGGCGCTGGTGACTGGCTCCGAGGATGCGCAGGAGGGTATCGCCGCCTTCCGCGAGCGCCGCCCCCCCGCGTTCAAGGGGCGCTGAGGACGGGGGCCGGGCCGCCGCGGCGTTCGCGCCCCAGCCGTCGCTGACTGGCGAGTGGTGTGGGGCCGCCAAGAGGGACTAGCTCGTTGTTGCTGAGCCGGTGCGGGCAGGGCCGGCGGCGGCGAGCAGTGAGCGGCTTTGCTGCGGGAGCGTGCCCAGGCAGTCGTTCCGTCAGGCCACGCAGCTATGGGCTGGCGAGTAGTGAGCATCTGGGCTGCGGAAGCGAGAGGAGGCGCGAGGCTCAGAGCGGTAGCGGTCGGTCCGGACGGACTTCGGAGAGGAACTCTGCGGCGGGGATGCAGGTCACGCCCTCGCTCATCCGTCGCTCGGTCCCCCGGTAGACCAGTGCGAGGCGGGCGCTCGGGTAGTCCTCGCGGAACGCGTGCAGGCCGCGCAGATCGGCGGCCTGCACGCGGCTCGCATTCTTGACGTCGATCGCCCAGAACCCCTCGTGCCCGTAGACCACGAAATCGACCTCGGTGCCCGACTTTGTGCGCCAGTAGTGGAGCGTGCAACGGGCGGCCGAGTAGTCGATCCAGGCGCGCAGGTGCTGCGCCACCAATCCCTCGAGCGCGGGCCCCCCGATCTCCTCGGGCCGATCGAGAGGCCCCGCCGGTCGGGCCGAGCGATAGATCCCGGTGTCGAACCAGAAAAACTTGGGATGAACCTGGAGATGTCGCCGGGCCCGGCGGGTGAAGGCCGGAACCTGGAAGGCGAGGAGGAGATCTTCGAGAACCGAGAGATAGCCTTCGGCCGTCTTCCGGCCGACCTCGCATTCCCTGGCGACGTTGGCGAGGTTGAGCGGGCTCGCGTGAGAGAACGAGATGGCCTCGATGAAACGCGAGAAGCCGCCCAGGTCGCGCACCAGTCCTTCTGCCTGCACCTCTTCGCGTACGTAGAGCGAAAGATAACTCTGGAGCGCACGCTCCGGTTCGCGTGCATCCCAGACCAGCGGAACCATGCCGTGTCCGAGGGCCCGATCGAGATTGAACGCCCCGCCGAGTTCGGCCGCGAGAAAGGGATGGAGTGCTGTGCGGACGGCGCGGCCCGCCAGCAGATTCACGCCAGCCCGCTTGAGCTTGCGTGCACTCGATCCGGTCAGCACGAATCGCCGGGAGCGTCCACACGCTTCGATCTGCTGGTGCACCACGTCGAGAAGGGCAGGTACGCGCTGCACCTCGTCGATGATGACGACTCGCTTCTCGGGGTGGGCGGCAACGATTTCGCGCAGGCGCTCGGGCCGCGCCAGATAAGCACGCAGCGTCTCCGGTGAGAGGAGGTCGATGCGGAGGGCGTCCGCATACTCGAGACCGAGCCAGGTCGACTTCCCGGTCCCGCGTGGCCCAAAGAGAAAGAAGTGGCCCTTGGGCGGCTGGAATAACCTCCCTAGCGTCGCCATATCTGCTTCGTTTATGGAATAACCATCTCCATAACGCTACATGAGGATCGGGTGGTCGCGCGAGATGGACCCAAGGTCCGAGCCGGGGGAATCGGCCGAGCGGGCCCGATCCCGGAGTATCACCGACAACCTGCAAGGCACCGCTCCCAACGTGCATTGACCAAGCCTGGCTTCTGGTGAGTGGTCGGCGCGGGCGCTTGGGCTGGGAAGGCCCGCTTCCCGGGCGCGCCTTGACCGGGCCCCTGCCGGCGGCTTCCAGCAAGCGGGTGGAGCGTTCGCGTAAACCGCCGGCGGGTCGCGTGGCGCGGCCGGGGCCCGGGTCGTCTGTTGGCCCGTCGCACGCGGACGAGCGGCGGGCGACCGCTTCCCGCCGCCGGCTGGGCGAGGAGCGGCTCGATGTCGGGCGAGGCGCTGCCCCCAAGGCCGCGTTCCCGCGCGGTGTCGGTGGGCAGGTCAAGCGGGGCACGAGGGCCAGCGGGCCGGACGCGGGCGGGCTGCGGCCGCGCCAGCACCGACCCCGCGAGGAGGACCGCAGTGGAAGTCGGGAGGTGTCGGACGCGGGCGGGCTGCCGCCGCGCCAGCGTCGGGCTTTCTCGGTCATGCGTGGTGCGATCGAGACCGAGGGACCGGCCGAGGTTTGTCACGAACTGGCGGCCCTCTTCGAGGTCGACCCCCGCCTGGAGAGAGACTTGACGCACGGCTTCCACGGCTACGCCGGGCGCATGCACCCCCAGGTTGCGCGGGGTGTGCTGGCGCGTTGGAGTGCCTCCGGGGATCATGTGCTCGACCCTTTCTGCGGCGGTGGCACGGTGCTGGTCGAGGCCATGGCGGCGGGGCGTGTGGCGCAGGGCATCGACGCGAGCCCGCTTGCGGTGCGACTCGCGCGAGTCCGGACGAGCGTGCTCGGCACGGCCGCGCGTGTGCGCTTGATGGAGAGTGCGCGCGAGATCGCCGAGGAATCGGCGGCCCGTGCGCGCCGCCGCGTGCCGGTCGAGATCCCGCCCTGGGCGCGTCACGAGACGATGCGCTTCTCACCCCACGTCGCGCTCGAGCTGCTCGGTCTACGAGAGCTGGTGATGGATCTGCCCGAGGATGGGGTAGGGCGGGCGCTTCGGCTCTGCCTATCGTCGATCCTCGTCAAGTTCATGCGGGCCGGCCCGCAGGCGGCACCCGATGCCGCCGAGAAGCGGATCGGGCGCGGTCTGCCCTCGCGTCATTTTGCCGACCGCGCCGCCGAGCTGGCGCTTGGGCTGGAGGCGCTCGAGACCCGCATGCCTTTCGGTACGCCCCTGCCCGACGTCAAGATCGGCGATGCCCGCGCGTTGCCGCTGCCGCCGCGCACCAGGTTTGACCTCGTGCTGACCTCACCACCCTACGCCGGTGTCTACGATTACGCCGAGCTCCACGACGTGCGCTTCACCTGGCTCGGCCTCTCTCGCGCCGAGTTGCGCGCGACCCAGATCGGCGCGCGCACCCG
Source organism: Pseudomonadota bacterium (assembly GCA_005777805.1). Lineage (GTDB taxonomy): Bacteria > Desulfobacterota > Binatia > UBA12015 > UBA12015 > SXLG01. The sequence goes on along the minus strand of SXLG01000032.1, from coordinate 201 downwards.
CGGCGCAGGCGGCGTCGCCGCGCGGCCGTGGAGCGAAGCCCGCCGTCAATGGCTCGCGGCGATGGCGCGCGTGCTCCTTCAGCTCCGTTTGCCGCGGGCTGGCGCCGCGCAGCCATCACGGCTTCAAATGCTGCAACATCTTCCGCCACGGCGCTGCTGGCGCGGCTGCGCAGTGCCTCAGCCTGCTCCAGCGCGGCTTGC